>JAEUQN010000232.1 GCA_016789725.1 Blastocatellia bacterium
ATCAATGTTTTCGATACC
Organism: Blastocatellia bacterium; assembly: GCA_016789725.1. GTDB lineage: Bacteria > Acidobacteriota > Blastocatellia > RBC074 > RBC074 > JAFDVL01. Next base: position 19 of record JAEUQN010000232.1, read on the forward strand.
TCAAAAGAAACCGAGGAGAAGGCCAAGCAGAGACGAAATGAAACTCTCGACAAAAAGCGCACTGAGTTCAAGCCTTAACCATGACCAATTTTTTCCAAACCATCCAACAACGCTCGGACGTGTTCTTTCTCATCGCCGGGCCGTGCGTGATTGAATCCGAAACACACGCCCTGAAAATGGCGGAAGCGATTGCCTTGCTCACGACCAAGCTCAACATCCCGTACATCTTCAAAGCCTCGTACGACAAAGCGAACTGCTCTTCGATCAATTCGTTTCGTGGGTTTGGGTTGGAAGAAGGATTGCGCATCCTCGCCAAAATCAAATCCGAAATCGGCGTTCCCGTCCTGACTGACATTCACGAATCACAACAAGTCGCCACCGTCGCCGAAGTCGTAGACGTGCTGCAAATTCCCGCGTTTCTGTGTCGCCAAACCGATTTGCTGATTGCAGCGGCACAGAGCGGGCGCATTGTGAATGTGAAGAAAGGACAGTTCCTTGCGCCCTGGGAAATGAGCAACGTCGTCAAAAAAATCGAAGCTGCCGGAGGCAAAAAATTGATGCTCACCGAGCGCGGGAGTTCTTTCGGCTACAACAACCTCGTCGTAGACATGCGCTCGTTGCCGATCATGCGCGGCTTCGGTTATCCAGTCGTGTATGACGCGACGCACAGCCTGCAATTGCCCGGCGGCTTAGGCGACGCGACGGCGGGGATGGCGGAATATATTCCAAACCTCGCGCGCGCGGCAGTCGCGTGTGGGATTGATGGATTATTTATGGAGGTGCATGACAATCCAGCGGCGGCGTTAAGTGATGCGACGACGCAGTTTCCGCTGGAAAACTTAGAGGGATTATTGACGAAGTTGGTGAAATTGCACGCGATTATAAAAGAATAAACTTCTACTATAGGTGCATTATATCGCACTTAATCGTAATCCTAAGCAGCTTAGGTTTGTTAATAAGCCGGAAAGTGCGCTAAAATGCACTTTCTGGCTTGATGCTTATCTGCCTATTCCTTATCTGATTGCTATGCAACTTGAAGAACTCATTATGACACTCAAACAACGACGGCTGATGCTCACGGTGACGCAAGAGTATCTAGCTGAATTGTCAGGAGTTGCTTTGCGCACAATCAAAGAAATCGAAAGCGGCAAAGGCAATCCGACATTCGCTACTTTAAGCCGCATCGCCGATGTTTTGGGGATGGAAATAAAATTGGTAGTGAAGCAACCTGTAAATTGAACCGATGAGAAAAGCGGCTGTTTATCGCAACGGGGAATTGGTCGGAACGCTGACGGAAGAAACCCCTTCCAGCTATGTTTTTCGCTATGATGACCGCTGGTTTGCGGATGCGAAAAAGCCTGCGGTAAGTCTGACACTGCCCAAAACTCAACAGGAATATCGCGGCGAAATTTTGTTTCCGTTTTTCTTCAATTTACTTAGCGAAGGTGTGAATCGTACCTTGCAAAGCCGACAATTGAAAATTGACGAAGCGGATCATTTTGGATTCCTGCTCGCCACTGCACAGTACGACACCATTGGTGCAATCACCGTACAGCCAATTACAGAATGAGCTTACCTGAAATACATGTTTGCCCCGGTACACTAGCGGAAGGGTTTTCGTCCTACAGCCCTTCGTGCCTCAGAAACTTATTTGGCGGAAAAAAGGTCAGTCACATTTTGCCCTTCGATTCGCCGGAAAAGAGCGAGGCAGACGCTGCATTGTTTGCAAAAAATCGTGAGCGCATTTCGATTTCGGGCGTGCAGGAAAAGGTGAGCTTGCGGCTCGAAAAAAACAAGCTACGCTTAACGACACAAGGCGAGTTTGGCACGTACATTTTGAAGCCCATTCCACGCGACCTGAAGAAGGTTGACCAGGTTCCCGCGAACGAACATTTGACGATGCAAATTGCGCGGCAAGTGTACGGCATCAACACCGCAGAAAATGCGCTGATCTTTTTTCGGGATGGCATACCTGCCTACATCACCAAACGTTTTGACGTAAACGCGGACGACAGCAAACGCGGCAAGGAAGATTTTGCTTCGCTGGCTGGCAAAACGTCCGAGAATGCCGGAGCGAATTTCAAATATGATTTCAGCTATGAAGAGCTTGGATCGTTACTGCAAAAATGCGTTCCAGCCTGGCGCATTGAAATCGAAAAATACTTCGCGCTTGTCGTGTTCAATTTCCTGTTTTCCAACGGTGACGCACATCTGAAGAATTTTTCTTTGCTTGAAACGACAAGCGGCGATTACATCCTCGCGCCCGCTTACGATTTGATCAATACACGTTTGCATGTGGCTGACTCAGATTTTGCGTTGGCAAAAGGGCTGTTTGCCGATGATTTCAAATCGGCAAAATACCGTAGCAGCCTGCATCCATCGCAAGAGGATTTTGTCGAACTCGCCAAACGAATCGGCGTGCAGGAAAAACGAATTGAGAAACTCCTCGCTCCGTTTCTGGCCAAACAACCGATGGTCGAAGCGCTGATCAGCCGCTCGTTTTTGAACGCGACCAGTAAAAAAAGTTATTTGGAAAATTATCGGCAGCGCCGGAATTACCTCTTGGGATAAAATGCGCTACGATTGACATCTCAAATAAATATTTACTGGCCCACTTCTGACTATGGAAAGGAGCCGTCAGCATGCGTTCTTACCTGTTCACGTTCGTCTTTGCGATTCTGGTTTCGTTTCCCTTACTTGCGCAAGACGCTGCGGAGGCGCAGCAAGCCTTAGCCAAAATGAAATCTGCCTTGGGGGGCGAAGCGCAAATCAACTCTATTCGCAGCTTATCGTTCACCGCCGCGCAGCGAAAATTGATGCCTGGCAAAGAGATCAAAACGGAACTCAAAGTCGAATGGTTGTTGCCCGATAAATTTTACAAACAGGAAAAAACCGAAGCACAGAAAAATGCAGTGGTGACGTTGACGCAAGTCCTCAATGGCTCACAGGTCTGGATAGATCGGCAAATCAATGCGCCTGTCGCGGGCGACGATGCCGTGGCTAATGTGCGCGGGAAACAAACGAATACACCGCCACAAATTGCCAACAGCACGATTGGCATGAAAGACACGACGTCCGGCACCACGACCATCCGCACGAGTGCGCCAGGAGCGGCGGTGACAACAGAGCGTACGGTTTTAGGGATGACGATACCCAAGGCCATTGCGGGCCGGGATAGCGATACTGATTTGCAAACGATGGTCGAGGAAACGCGGGCGGTGAAACAGAAACTTCCCCCCAGCAACAAGCGCCCTGACATTGACAATCCAGATATTCAAGCGCAGATGGAGCGCGATCTCCGCGACGATTTCCAGAGCCTTTCAATCGTCTTACTACCGTCAGCCGCTTCTGCTGTGAAACTGACCAACTTTGAGGTCATCAAAACTGCGGAAGGAAAATTTATTGAAGCGATTGACCTGATCGGGCAGGGCGAATATCAAGCGCGTCTCTTTTTAGATCAGGCCACGCACTTACCCATAATGCTCAGCTATCGCGCCCTCAGAAATCCTAATGCCGGTTATGTAACAACGAACAATCCCGCCGATTTGCAGGAAGTTGCTGTCCAGCTTTTCTTCTCCGACTACCAAAAAGTCAATCAGGTGCTGTTGCCTTTTCACTTGGTCAAAGCGGTGAACGGGATGCAGGTCGAGGAATGGAAAGTCGAGAAATACAAACTCAATTCCGATTTGAAGGCGAAGAGATTTGAGAAGAAGTAAGGGCAAACCGAGGACACGCAATAGAACGACTACGCGACTTCCGTACCCGTTCTCGTTTAGTCACTTCCACTCGCCTTGCATCACAAACGCCGCCCAATAATAGGGCGATTGCCATTGTTTTTGCCGCCACATCTCAACTTGCGCGGCCCGCAAGGCCGCCGCCGGACGTTCGCCTGCCTTCAACATCTTCTCGTAAAACTTCGTCATCAACTCGGCGGTCGCACGGTCATTGACACTCCACAGACTGACGACGACGCGGGCGGCTCCGGCAAACATAAAGCCGCGCGTCAATACCTCCATACCTTCGCCTTTGATCTCTTTGCCAAGTCCGGTCTGGCAGGCGCTCAAGACCACCAGGTCAGCGGGCAGCTTCAGGTTGTAAATGTCTTTGAGGCGCAAAAAACCATCTTGGGGTTTGCCCTGCGCGTCCACCATCGAAAGCACCAGCGATGACAACCCCGGTCGTTCGGTGTCAACCAACCCATGCGTAGCGAAATGCACATAGCGATATTGAGCAAGGTCGCCTTTGAGCACGGTGGCGTTGCTGGCTTGAAAATCCATCGCGGCAAAACTCGATGTCTTGGGCGCGAGAGCGAGCAGTCGTGTCGCTTCCTGACGGGTGAAGGGCAAACGCGGAATGACCAGTCGGCGGGTCGTTACCCCTGACTTATCGCCCACTTTGTCCCCCTCTTTGTCAGCGGATTTGTCGGCGAGGTGTTCAATGCTTCGTGCATCGTTGAAGGCAATGGTTGGCGCTTGCATCTTGTCACTGGTTTCGGTTGCAGGAGTGGTGAAGCGCGCATCGGTGCGATCAAAGACCGGGTCGGCCATCACCGCCAGCAGTTTCGGCGCGGGCTGACGTCCGGCTAGTTCCGTGCGTTGAATCGCCAGTGCTGAAGCGGACGATAGGCTGATGACTTCGTGGTTGACGATCAACGGCTGTCCGTTGTTTTTTGCAACTGAAGATGGACGACTGACGACTAACGGATCAGCGAGCATAGCAAAGGGGATGTATTGCAATGCGCCATCGGCAACGATGACTAAGCGCTTGTTGCCGAGTTGTTGAGCGACGGGCGCAAGCAAGGTCTGGCTCAGTTGCTGTGTCGCGGCGGGCAGTTGGGCTTCGGCTTGGGTGATGCGCTCTTGTCTTTGCCAAGCCGATTCACCGCGTTTCGTGGTGCTGCGAGCCGACAGCAGTTCGTGAAGTTGGCGAGCGTCTTTCTCAATCAACTTGCCCTTTGGCAATGCAAAACTGGTCAGCGTTTCTTTGGTGATGGCGAACAAAAAGCTGCGCTCTTCGCCGAGCGCGTATTCGAGCAGCAGGGTGTCGGCGTCGAGTTGGGATTGAATTTCTTTAAGCTTGAGCGGCTGCGGTTGGGTAAGCGTGGCTAAATGCGGATTGGCTTTGCGGATGTCGGCCTGCGCCCGTTCGTAATCGGTTTCAAGCTGGCTGATCTCCTGCTTCAAGGCAGCAACCTGTTCGGGTTGGTTGGCTTGCAGCAGGCGCTGGGCTTTGTCATTGAGTTGTTTGCCCAAGCTGCGCTCGCGTTCGATGAGCGCGGCGTCCACGCCTTGACGCACATCAACACTGGCTTCGGTGAGCCGGTCAAGCAGGCTGCGGGCGCGCTGGCGTTCGCTCGCCTCGACGGCCAGCGCGTCGAAGCCGTTGGTCGGCTCGGCCTGGTGCTGACGCATCAGCAGGTCAGTGTAAAGCCGGTATGAATCCTGGAAGGAGGCGAGAAACGAGGCGCGGGATTCCGGTGTGCTGATTTCACCAGACCGGATGGACTCGGCGATTTTCAGGCTCTGCTCGATGTGGGTGCGCGCCGCCAGGAGGTTGCCCTGCGCGCGCTCAGCCTGGGCAGTTTTGTAAAGTCTAGTTGCCTCACCAGTGCGATCTTTCACCTCACGAGAGATGGCAAGCGCCTGCTCGTGGTATGCAATCGCCTTTTCGTAGCGCCCCAGACGGAAATAGGCGAAGCCCAAGTTTGAGTACACAATTCCTTCGCCGGCTCGATGCTTCAATTCACGAGAGATGGCAAGCGCCTGCTCGTAGTATTCAATCGCTTTCTCGTAGCGGTTCAGAGACTCATAGGCACGGCCCAGGTTGTTGAGCGCGCTTCCTTCCCCGTCTTGATCTTTCACCTCACGAGAGATGGCAAGCGCCTGCTCGTAGTATTCAATCGCTTTGTCGTAGCGGCTTAGTGCGCTCTGGGCATCGCCCAGATGGTTGAGGGTATTTCCTTCCTCCCTTCGATTTTTTGTTTCACGAGAGATGGGCAGGGTCTGCTCGGAGTATTCAAGCGCTTTCTCGTAGCGGCCCAGTACCCGGTAGGCTATGCCGAGCCTGGTGAAGGCCCTTCCTTCACCCACGCGCTCTTTCATCTCACGAAAGATGAGCAGCCCTTGCTCGTAGTATTCAATCGCTTTGTCGAAGCGGTTCAGAAACATCGTGTTATTGCCCAGATTGAGGAGCATATATCCTTCGTAGGCTCGATTCTTAGCTTCACGGGCGACGGCCAACGCCTGCTCGGCGTATTCAATCGCTTTCTGGTAGCGGCCCAGATTGATAGAGACAATGCCCAGATTGTTGAGTGCGTTTACTTCCTGAACGTGATTTTTCATCTCACGATAAATCGCCCGTGCCTGCTCGTAAGAGGTGAGCGCTTGCTCGTTGCGGTTTAGTGCGCGCTGGACATCACCCATCTGGTAGAGGGCAATTCCTTCCGAAACGCGATCTTTCACCTCACGAAAAATCGCCAGCGCCTGCTCGTAAGAGGTGAGCGTTTTTTCGTAGCGGTACAGCTTTAAATTACTATTGCCCAGATTGAAGAGCGTGATTCCTTCGCTCGCCCGATCCTTGACTTCGCGATTGAGCGCCAGTGCCTGCTCGAAATAGTCAATAGCTTTCGCATATTGACTCAGAGCAGCATAGGCCGTGCCAGTCAGATCGAAAGAATACGCCGTCCAGCCTGGCTCGCCCATCTCGCCTAACAGGGAGCGTGCCTGTTGCATCTTTTCAATGACCTGCTCGGCTGTTTTGGCTCCCTGGTTACGGAGTAAAGTGGCTTCGAGCAGCAGACTTTGCGCCGTCACTCGTTGGCGATCCAACACCGTCGCCGTGGACTGGACTGTCATCTCCAACCGGTAGTCTCCACGCACGGTCGCGCCTCCGCTGCCGCGCACGACGAGCCGATAACTGCCCGTGGCCGCTGCTTCCAGAAAGAGCGCTTCCTGCACCCCTGAGCCTGTCAGATCCATCTCAGCGAGTTGCTTGCCGTCGGGCGCGGTCAGGATCAAGGCAGCATCAATCGCCCGCTGTGTCAGCCGGAAGCGAACGAACTGCCCCGCCGTCAGCGGGGTTTGATATGTGTGCGACTGATCGCCCGCAAGCTCGCGCTCGACGCTCTGGCCGGAGAAAAGCATCTGCGGTTCCAGTGCCACCTGCGCCACGATACTCAGGCACAGGCTCGCAAGAAGAAACAAACAGGTGGAAATTCTGTTCATCGGTCAACCTCCATCTGCTCAACAGGCAGGTTCATGGTGAACTGCAATCGGTGCCAACAATGTACCCAAACTCATCCTCTGATTACATGAGCGCAAGGCAGAAGTTAATTCCCTCACGGCAGCAAAAAAAGTCAGGCAGAAACACCCCTCTGAGAGAGCAGCAAGCGAAGAAACTGACCGCCGCCGCGCCGAAAGATGTTTCCGCGTTCTGCCAACGGATCAATGCGAGGGTGGATGTTACGCCTGCTGGTCGGAGAGAACAATGCTGCTGGCTCATTCTAACGGTGCGGGGCTTGGGGGGAGTTTGATTCAGCTCACAAACCGCTATTCCACCAAATACAAATCCCGCCCCGCGCGCTCCACAATCAATGTATTAGAATCGCCTTCGTAATCTTCACGCCGAAATGTTCTGTAATCTAAATAACCAAGATTGATGCGCTGGCAAGTCGCTTCATCCAACGCGGTCGCCAACGTGATTTGATAGCGTGGCAGAATGTTGCCTTGTTCGTCTTTGCGGCTGCCATACGCTACGTGCGCGAGGTGGGCGGCAACAGCTAAGTTGTTGCGCAAGGCTTCGTGTTGATTGACGAGTTCGATTACTTGCTCCAACGGGCGGTAGCCGTATTTTTCAATCGCGTGGCCGTGCGTTTCGGAGACGTGTTTCAGATGCGGCGCGTACACGATCAATTCGCCGCCCGGTTCGATGATGGCACCAAGTCGGTAGCTCGCTTTGCCGCCGACCCACATTTCGTCGTAATGCTCGTCCAGCAGCGCCACGACGCGTTTATATTGGCGATGCGTGAATTTGATATGTACCTGGCGGCTGACATTCGCGGCTTGCCGAAACGCTTGGCGAATGTTACCGATGAACAAACCGTGCGTGCGCAAGCGGTCGTCTTCCGTCCGCGAGCAGACGGAATTCAGTGAGATGATGTTTGCCGGAACCAATTCGACAGCGGCTTCGATCATGTGCCGCGTCGGCGTTTCAATCACGCCAATCGTTTTTTCAATCGTCACGAGCGCACCGAGCCAATGCGTGTTGTGCGTAAGTTCCGGGCCTGCGATGCCGGGGAAGAAATATTTGCCACCACCCGCAAAGCCTGCGACTTCGTGCGGTACGGTCGCGCCGAAGACGAGAATCGTGTCGTAGTTCGTAATCAGCTTATTCAACGTGATCGGCACAGCGTTGTTCAGCAACCCGCCGGTCAATTGTGTGACTTGCTCCGCGCTCAATTCGCCAATCCTGACCAGCGCATCGGGCGAATCCCATTGGTGATCGTAGATTGCACCAACGTTTGCAAGGCCGCTGAGCATCCCGACTTTTTCCAGCTTTTCTTGTTCCGTCATCGGTACGTGTGTGCCTTGTGCGATCAGCGCGTCAAAGGCTGCGACTTGCCGCGCCGCTAGAAATTGCGCAGCCGCAGGAAACAAAATATCTGTGTTATCGTCACGCGTTTTGTCCGGCAGGATCGCCAGCACGCGTGCGCCCGGCGCAATGCCGAGCAAGCCCTGTTCGACGATTTCGCGTAGTTCGTCTGGCGTTAGATCAAGTTCTGGTGCGCCACGTCCGATGGTAATTGCGGGTGCTGATGGAGTCATTTTGGAATTCCTTTTTTAATTGATATGGGCTGAATCATCAGCAATTCCTGCCGAGCTGTCAATGGAGTAGTTGCGGGAAAATGATGCTGAAGTAGACTCAAGCCCTATCTCCTTTCTAGTCCGCCATCTGCCTGAATAAAACAGGCCTGCGCGAGTGATTACGGAGAGGTCGCCTGATAATTACGTACATGTACGGATAGTTATAAGTCCCCATACACACTATGCTCATCTGAAAAGCCGGCCTGAAGCCGTAACTATTGAGAGCCGAAATCTACTTGGTTTTGCCTGTAAGAGGTATTGGGAGAATCAATCATTGAGCCGAAAAACTACTACTCGATATTTAGCGTTTGCCTTTTATCTGATGTTTGCGCCCTGCGTGCAAGCAGACGTTTCCTTTCTTCTCCATGAATCCCTTGGGATGTCCGGCGAAAGTACAGCGGCGGGACATGCGGCTATTTATTTGTCGAATATCTGTTCGGATGATGGACTGCAATTGCGTGCCTGCCGCCTCGGCGAAAGCGGAGTTGTATTGGCAACGTACCCGCAGTTGGGAACGAATTCAAACTATGAATGGCTGGCGCTTCCGCTCCTGCCGTATTTGTACGGAGTAGAACAGGAACAAGAAATTCCGTTGTACACAAATGGCGAGATGCGCACCTTGCTGCGCGAGAAATATCGCCGTGAACGTTGGTCGCATCTGGTGCCAGCGGGAACCGGCGCGACCCCTCCGCCCGGTCGTTGGCAACAAATGATTGGCGTGAATTTCAACCGCGATATTTATGCACTGACCGTGAAAACTTCTATTGCGGAAGACCTGCAATTTATCCAGACCTTTAATCAGCGTCCCAATGTGAACCGATTCAATACGCTGTATCGAAACTGTTCCGATTTCACCGCGCACATTTTGAATTCGTACTTTCCTCAAGCCGTGCATCGGGATGTGCTGAACGATTTCACGATGACCACGCCTAAAGCCA
>JAEUQN010000233.1 GCA_016789725.1 Blastocatellia bacterium
TTTGCCCCTCCGTCATCGCACCTTCACCGGGCGGCAATGCCGTGGCCAGAAAATGCGCGAGTCGTCCTGCCAGCAACCCGACTTCGCGCGTCAAGCGAGCGCTGACTGCGGTGGCCTCGCTCTGATTGCAAATCACGTTGATCGTCATGAATTCAGGCATAGACAAACTTCACTACAACGCCCAGCCAAGACACATAGCCGGGATCAAGATCAAGACCCGTGCGCCGGATCTCGGTCGTCACAGCGTCCAAAGAGAAACGCACTTCGATCCACCCGGGATCGGCAACGATTTCGGCAGGGCGTTGGCAGACAAAGGCCAACAACGCCGCATCGCTTGCGTCCCAATCCAGCAGCGTGCGCAATCGCTTCAGGACGCGCGCGGCGAAGAGTTGAAGCGTATTGGCTTCGCTCTCAGTGGGTGATTCCTGCTCGTAATTGGGTGGTGTTGCATCGGGGCGCAACCCCGCAAATGCGAGGGCCGCCGGATCGTTGGCCCCCATTACCAGCAGCGCGAGCGCAAGTTGATACAACGTCCAGCGCAGCGAACGTGCATCGAGTTGCGACAGCATTTCATCGGGCAAATTCAACTCCTTGATCACGTTCAGCAAAAACAACAAACCGCCAAATTGAGTTTCCGCGCGCTGCCGTACATCCAGCGAGAGCGTTTCAGTTTCGGCTTTGTTTACAGGCAAATCACGAATCGTTTTCGGCTGCGATGCTGCTGATTCGCGCGCACTGGCGTCAGGCCCATCGTTGTTGGTTTCACCACGCGTGATCGCGTTTGCAACCAACTCAAGCAATTCTTGGGCGTGGTTCGTGCGCAGGAACACGGGTTCAGCGTCGAGCACCGCCAGCACAGCAATAGCGCGGGAAGCGGTTGGACTGCTGAACGATTGCGATGTCATCACGACCGATAACAAGCGGGAAGATTTCATCACACGCATTGCATCACGCACCGCACGCGGTGACAGCTCTGCACTCGATTCAAACCGCAAGGGGGTTGCCTCACCCCAAGCCGCTCGTGCCAATATTTCCCAATGCTCGTCCCTCATTCGTCCTGCCACGCGTACCAATAATTCTGCGTCCAGCAGTGCGTGCAAGATGGGCATCACCATTGCTCTTTCGGTTGCCCACGCACGCACGAAGGCAATGATGGCTTCATCTGCATCGGGTTGTTCGCCCGCCTGCCATAATCCAAGTTGTCGCCACGCCCACGCGCGACTGAAATCGCCGCGTGCTACATTAATCGCCAATTCCAGCAAGGCCTGGCGGCGCGAACGATAGATCACCACATTCGTCGCCCGCCCATCGCGCATCGCCCGCTCAATTTCTGCGGCTAAGGCCAGACTCCACTGCATCGCCATCTCGGCTTCGGAGTTGTTCATGCGCAATCGAATCGGCGCGTAGATTTGACGGATGCACAGTTCGCTATCTTCCGGCACGCCCGCACGTTCGAGGGCCAGTTCTAAAGCCTCCTCCAACACCGCTCCGCGCACCTGCTCCAACTTGCGCCGCTCGCGCCACTCCGATTGCGGCAAGCGATAATGTGTCTCGAATTTTTTGATGCGGACTTCGTGCATAAATCATTACCCGACACGACTGTCGCTGCCGAGTTGCGAACCACCCAACGTTATTCCAGCTTCCGGCCTGCCCAGAATTGAGCCGCGTCCGAGCGTGGCGTTACCAAGCTGCACCGGACGGAAGCCACCGCTTGGTCCCAAAATTGAAGTCAACGCGACGTGAAGCCCTCGTCCCACGCGCATTCCAGCACTCACCGTGCAAACTTCAACCAACGTGTGAGCAGGGCGATGCAAATCTAAAATTTGCTGTACGACGTCTTGTTGTTCGGTCGTCAACACTGCCGGAATGATGACCGTGAAGCGATGCGCGTGCGTGGCAAAAGCGTCGTCAATCGTGCCTGTCAGTGTTTGGGTGTCGTCTTCGCCGATGGCACCACCAATGCGAAAGCCTGCGCCTAACACAGAGTTGGAAGCGAGTCCGGTGGCATCGCCCAGCAAGGCACCACCCAAGCCTCGGACGCGAAACTTCTCAATGATGATGGGGGTGACGCCCAGATAAATTTCCAGCCAACGCCGCAGCCCCGGCACTGTGCCGCGAAAGCGAAAAAGCCAGGTCGCTTCGGCAATCAATGTGCGTCGCACGTCTTCGCTGAAGCCCCCAGGACGCGGTGCGTGCGCCATTCGCTCGTCCAACGTCAAGCCCAGAAAACCCGCGAGCCAGGGCAAAAGTTCTGATGGAGCGCTGCGTGGATTCAGCAGCATTGCGCGCGCCTCGGCTTTGGCTTCCAGTTCAGACAACACCCCTTCAAACATCGCCAAATAGCGGCGCAGAAACGAAGCGGCCTGTTCGTCGCGCGAAAATGTTTGTGGCAAGCGACGCAAATAATCGTGCGATGGATATTCCGCTCTCAGCGCCCGCAAACGCGGCGTTGTGCGTGTGTTGCCCGTCAGTTCAAGGCGCACCCACAAATACCGTCCCGGCTCTGCGAGGATCGGGGTTTCGTACGTTTCAAATGGATCGTTTTCAGCGATTCGCACCCACGGCAATTCGCGCCCTGTTTCGCGCCGATGCAAGGTTTGCCCGGTCACCTGCCCCGTTACCAACGATGCTTGCAGAAACTGCGCCGGAGCTTTGGCGAATTGTTGGGCCAGTGAAGCGGGCGGCATCGGCGGCGACAGGTTTTTATGCGGCGGATTTTCCTTGGTGTTTTCTGGACGCGAACGCACTATCGCCGCATCTTCTGGTGGCTCGTCTGCCGTGACGCAACGCACGATGATTTGCGTGTCGCGCGGGAGGCACGCGTCCAAAAACAATCGCCCCCACACGGTATGAAATTCTCCACTGTCGAGCCGAAACGTCGTCACAATGCCTTTGGTTTTGTAGCGCAATCGTGCGGCGGCGGCGTGCTGAAAACCATGTGCTGTCCAAAAGCCAATGCGGTCATCCGGCGTGCGCACAATGCCCAGACCATCGTAGCCACGTGCTTTGAGCGGAGGCATTTCTGCGATGCCGCTGATGCTGAGGCAGAAGCGCCGAAAATCTTCGCCGGACCTTCGTGCAACCACTAACACTTCGCTGGCACAAGCTTGCCCAAACACTTCGCCATTCGGTTGAAATTCAATGTCTGTCGCGAATGGCATTACCTCGCTGGTTTGCTTGCCCTTGCCAGTTGGAAAGACCAACGCAAGCGGAGCCGCTGCGCCGCGATAGCGCCAGATGCGCGCCGTGGCGGTTCCGGCTTCAGTCAGTATGTACAACTCTCCACTGGGCGCGATTGCCAAACGCGATGGATCAACGATTTCACTCGGCCAGGTGAGCGACTGTAGTTCACTGCGGGCATCCAGCTTGAGCAAGCCGGGTGCATCGGCCAGCAACGCATAAACATTACGACCGCGCACGGCAAGATCAACTGGCGCACCCTTCAACGGCACGCGGCGCAACAAACGATTCGACCACAGGTCATAAATCAAAATCCGCTTCGCATCCGTTTCGGCAATAAACAAGCGGTCATCGTCATCCACCACTACGCCGCGCGGCGCTTGTGCTGTAGTCGGTTCATCGCCCGACAAAACAAAATCGCCAAGCGTTGTTTCGCTGTCGGTGGCGAACAAATTGACGGGACTGGCGGGTTCTGATGAATCCAGCGTTGCCCATAACAATCTTTCCACGCGGCCTTCGCGCGGCACCGTGTGATAGAGCCGACAATGACTGTCGAACGCCAATCCCGCGCCGCGTTCAGTGAATGGTTCGGCCTCGCTGTTGCTGCTCGCTTTGTCCTCGTCCCAAAAAAGCTGCACCACTTCGCCCAGCAAGGCCGTCGCATCGTGCGAGACGCGCAGCCATTGATCGTGTGTGCGAATTAACGCGAAGGGACGTGGCACGGGCATTAACACTCCTCACGGATAATCGGAATTGGCAGCGGCACGCCTGTCGCGGGCGCATCAATGTTTTGTCCGGGTTCGATAGTGAGCGGGCCTTCGATGACGGCAATGGCGGTGAGTTCGGGGACTTCGTACAAGTTAAGTTCGACGGAATTGGCAATCGTGACACCGTTGGTCAGTCGCGCTGAACCTTGCCGCCAAATCGTTTCGCCGCTTTCCTGCCACGCGACTTTCAGCCCTGTCAGAAATTGCACGCCTTCGACCTGCAACGCGGCGGCTTCCAACTCCGCGCCGATGACGTGGCGACCCAGCGGCCAGCCTTGTCCTTCGGGACCGTACGGCGGGAGCGGAGCAAGGTATTGCCGCAAAACCAACTCCACCCAATGGCGCACCGCTTCGATGCCGTAGCCCGGTTTGACTTGCAGCCCGACGGCCACCGCGATGCGGCGATACGTGGGCGGAATCACATACAACTCCGTCGTCACCAGGCGGCGTTGATCGAGCCATTCGCAAACCGCGCGCAGCATCCTACGATCCGGCATGGGTGCGTTCGGATGCGCGGCGTCTTCGCGCGGCCACACCACCACACTCACGACGCCTGCGGCTTCAGAACGTTTGGTCGGCGCGTGAAAACGCGGCAGACATTCGGCGCGTCCGACATCTGCGCCCGGCGTTGCCAGCGCGAGTTCCTGAAAGTCTGAGGCCGTTACGGCGCGGTCACGGCGACGCAATTCACCGGGGATGCGATGTAGTGCTTCCCGAATCGCTTCGGCGGGCGCTCCGCCTTGTGCGCGTAAGGGGTTTTCAACTTTCTTGATGTCAGCGATGCCGTCGAGTTTTGCAATTGCTTTGGGTGCAACATTGCCTTCTGCACCGCCACCATAACGATATTCAGTGACGCGGATGCGCTGCCCGATTTGCGGCGGCAAGCCTTGCAATCCGTTGCCAAAGCGCACTTCGCCTGCTTCCAAATCAACGACGAAATGTCGTTCATCCGGTTGGCTCGCATAAAATCCATCTACTTCCTGCCACGCCATCCAACGCCCGGCTTCTTCGACCTCCAACGTGATGCTGCCTGCGATCACAGGTTTGTTGACCAGTTTGTAGCGTTGATCGGGTTGCGCTGTACCGGTGCCTAAAAATTCAGGCCGCGCTTTCTGGGTTTGCGTGACCTCAGCGGCGTTGGCTCCGAGAAACAACACTTTGCCGAGGCGGCTACCATCCCGGCGAAACGCTTGCAGCCAGCAGAGCAATTTCTTTTCAGCTTCACCATCTAGCACAGGAGGGAAATCACCGGTTCCCAATTGGTCGGGATCGCCTACGCTGAAAAGCCCAAAATCATCGGCGTTTTTCGGCAATCGCAAGCGGATCACGCCGTCCTGACTGAGGCCACGCGTCGTGTCGCCTTCGGGCGTGAGGCTTTGGTATTGCGGCTGATTGTTTTTGAGTTTGCCGGTCGAAATCTTCCATTCGACGGCGGGTGTTGGAGTCATGAAGCCTGCGCCGGGACAAGCGTTTATTTGCTCCATCGCCGCGAAAACGGGATCAAGCGCGAAGCCGAAGTTCAGCAGCGCCGCGCCGAGGTCTTTGGGCTCAGCGCCTTTTTCTTTCAGCACGGCAATCCACAATTTGCCATCCACCGTTGCGCCGAAATCTACGGGCGGTTGCATCAAATCTACGATCTGATTTTTGTAATATGCGGGTTGTTGTCCCGACGGCAAGGGGCCAAGCGAACGCAATGCCTGATCGGCAAACGCTTTGACTTCGGGTTCTTTTTGCGCGTCCGGCGGTTCTGTTTGTACGCGCGCCACCGCGAGGATTGAGACCGGCCAGGCTTTGACTTCAGTCATGGTCTCAAACAACATGGCTCCTGCTTTTAGGGCCGAATGAAGTGGCACGAGAACGCCTTTCGGTTTCTCTGTCGTCATCGTCACAATCGTGCGGGCAGCGCGGGCCGGACGCAGCGGAATTTGCAGCAAGCGCAAAAATTCGAGCCGCGCGGTTTCGGGAATTTGATTGAAGCGATACAGCAGGTTTTCGCCGAGGAAGGCAAATAGCTCCAGCAGCGTGATGCCCGGATCGCTGGCATTGTGATCCGTCCATTCCGGCGTATAAACCGGAATGCGCCGCACCAACTCGTCGCGCAATTGCTGGTACGAACGATCATCAAGAATAGGATTGGGTATCGGCATGCCGACCTCACTGCAAATAAAACGGGTAGACAAAATTGCCCGGTTGCCCGTCGCGTTTGTGGGTGTAAAAGATTTCGATCAAAACCAGAGCGGGATCATCGCCCGGCGTGACTTCGACGCTTTGCACATCAATGCGCGGCTCCCACGTTTGGAGTGCCAGCACGACATCGCGTTGCATCAACGCGCGCGTCGCTGTCGTGTTCGGCTTCATCAAATAGCGTCGCAGTCCACAACCAAACGTGGGGCGCATGATTCGCTCGCCCGGTTCGGTGTCGAGAATGATGCGCATGGATTGGCGCACTTTTTCCGGGCCGCTTTCATATTCAAGTTTGCCGCTGCGCTCATTGGGGCGAAGCGGGAAATTCCAACCGTTTCCGAGCGCACGAAATGAATTCATACCGTCACCTCCGGCTCAACGTGTGGTTCGTATTGCAACTTCGCGGTCAATGAAGGTGCGTTCTGTTCCTGGCCGGATTGATAAATGTCGCTGGTCATTTCGGCGATGGCGCGCGGGCCGAAATCGTCTTCCAATCCTTCCGCCATTTCCGTTCCCAAATCAGCACGAAGCTTCGCATCAATGTGGTCGCCAATTTCCGTCCCGATCTCCAGCTTCGCATCCACGCTGACATCCAGGCCAAGCTGCAAAGTTGCCTGCAATTCTGCCGCAATGCCTGCGTCCAAACTGATGCTCGGCGGAATACAGAATTTGAGTTTGAGTAGAAAGAACAAACCAAACAGGAGCGTCACGACCGGCAGAAACAGCTTGAAAACAAAGGTCGCCACAATCGTGATGAGCGGAATCGAAAACGAACAGATCGCGTCGGATTTGCTCGGATTCGACGCGTTACCGTCTTTGTCCGTGTCGAATTCCAGGTTTGAGTCCGGCGGCGAAACCATCCGAAACGGTGCCAGTTGATTGGGCGGTAGCGCGGCGGCTTGCGCTTCGAGCGCGCTCAAATCGGGCAATTGCATCGAGACGGCGCGGTGGCTTGTACCCACCAAATCAAAGTGCGAAGCGAGTTGATAGACTTCTGTCGGCAAACTCCACACGACCTCGCCGCAACATTTCGGTGTGCGCGGCGACCCGTGCTTGAAGCGGCGCACAAAACAGCGAATTTCATACTGCGTCACATCGTCAAAGCGCGCTTGCCCTAATTCATCCGTATCGGAACTGCCGGTTGGCACTGCTCCGAAAAAGATCGTGCGGCCTTGGCCCGAATGTTTCGCCATGCGCGGATCGGGAATCAACGGATAAAGCCGGAAGGTTTGTTCCGTGATTGTGTTTGGGGTCTCGTCCACATCCATCCAATGCCCGATGCCGTCGTGCGATGGCTGCCAGCCTTGTACTTGCAACGACACCCCAAACTTCTGTGCCCATTCCACCAACTGCGCCTGCGCGCGGGCAAAATTCAATTGCACGCTGCTTTGTTGGTGGTCGAGCGACGAAGCAATCGCCTCGCTGAGCATTGCTTCACCCTGTGGCGCGAGTCCTTTTTTCAACAGGCTGAGCGGCGTAGTCGGATCAAACGTCGCGAATTCGCTCACCGCTTCGCGTGCTGTTGCCAAGCGATTGAAGATCGGTTGCGCCTGCGTTAGCGCGGGTCGCGTCAGGTTGCGCAACACACGCCGCCGCACGACAAAGCCTGCATCACAAACCTCATCACGCCGTGCGGAAGGGAAGCCCGGCATATCGCAATGCAATTCACACACGACCAGATAAAAGCGTTTGTGCGTATCGAGAAATAATTTGCGCGTTGTCGTGGGAACATAGCCCATTTCGGACAAGCGACGCGGCTTGCTTTTGTAAGTGGCAGGATTGAGCGGCGTCAGCTTTTTCACGACGTGAACAAAATCATCCGCGATAAACCGGAGCGAATGCTGCGGGTCAGCCAGAAAGCTGGCGACGAAATTTGGCCCGTCATATTTTTGCAGCGCGGGCCGCGAGACACGCCCGGCACTCGGCACGCCAGGCCGTTGCCAGCGATACCAGGGGCCAACCAATTTCCAGGGGTGATTGCTCATAATCAATTACAATTCATTTTCCATTTTTCGTTTGTCATCTTTCATTTGTCATTTGGGGAAAGGCTGCGCGTGCTACCAATGAAAAATGATGATTGGAAAATGCAAAACGGAAAATGAAACAGACCTACCAAACATTCCCCGCGCCGGGCGTATACGAGGGCGAAACCACACCAGAACTGGCGATCAGCGTGGTGCAATTGACAATGCCATCGAATGTGGCGACAGGCGCATGAACATTGACTGCGGCGGCGGTCACTTCCACGGTGGCATTGGCCTGAATTTCAATTTGCCCGGCGATGTTCAAGCGAATCAAACAGCCGTTCTGATGTTGAATCAAAACCTCCTGCGCCGTATCGTCGAGCACGACCTTGTGCCCGCTGCGCATGGAAAGCGTGACTTTCGCCGCACCATCAGTGTCATCGAATTCCAACAAGCTGCCCGCTCGCGTTTTGATGAGCCGTTTGTTGTTCGGCTCGGCGGGCGTTTCGGGCATGGTTTCACGCCCGTTCCAGCACGAGCCAACGATGTAAGGTCGCCGCAAATCACCAGCTTCAAAGGCTATAACAACCTGCGTGTCTACGGCGGGCAACACAAAAAAGCCCTGTTCATCATCAGCATACGGCGTCAGCAAGGTCGCCCACGCGCGCACCGTATCGCCATCCGCGCCCAGCCAGGGAAATTTCACCTGAATGCGACCTAAACTCTCCGGGTCTACAATGTCGGTGACGAGTGCCGGAAAGACACCGAAATAGCGAGGTGCGTCACCATCTGAGCGGAAGGAGTTACTCAAGCGCCCTCCTGAATCGTGGCTCGCTCGGCTTCAAAATGCGTGCGAAATCCATTTTGCAAATCGTAGGTGTGACAGAGGCGTGTCACGTAATAGCCTGCGCCCTCGAACGGATGCCCGACGCGTTCCAGCGTCAATTTGCTGCCCACAATCATGTCCGCCGAACCGCGCGTGATGCCGGTCACGGTGACGAAGTTGCGGGCGCGCCGCAACATTTCCGCCCGCGCCCAATCCGCCGCTTCACCCGCTTGCAATGGCACTTCGCGCACGCGATAAGAAATTCGCTCGCCAAACGCGCGTTGCAACAACGATGGCCCTGTCAGGCCGTCAGAGATTTCAGCTTGAATCGCATCAGCTCCGGCTTCTTCATCAATCATTTCGCGCGCGGTCGCGTCATAGCCGCTGACCTTTATTTTCGTGCGTTGATGCGCCAGATCAGCGCGCGCGCGCAATGAAATCAGGTGATTGCCTTGCACTAACGTCAATTCGGTGGCAGTGCGATTGCCTCGTGTTTTGAAGTGTAAGGTTTCATCTGAAATCCAAAGTTCGGCTTGGATCGCACGAGCGCGTTCACGCAAAAACGCGAGGTCGCTCATATTCCACTGTTGTACAACGTCATAGCTTGGTCCGTCGGCATCCACCTCCGGCGTCAAGCCGTGTTCCGCCGCAATTGCGGCGGCGATGTCGGCATCGGTGACGTTTTCATAAGTCTTCATTCGTCGCGTCATTCTGAGCTTCATCAATTGGTCTTCGGCGAAAACCACGACTTCCGGTTCGCATGCTTCTTTAAAATCTGCTTCGAGCGCGCTGATCCAGCCTGTAA
>JAEUQN010000234.1 GCA_016789725.1 Blastocatellia bacterium
CCGGTGTCTGGATACTTTCCAAAATCAGGAATGATCGGGTACACGGTCATCGAAACCGCTGTACCCTTCAGGAAATTCGCGCCTGCCGAAGCGATGCACGCCGCGCCCATATGCGCGAGCGAGGCTTTGCGCGTTGGTTCTGTTTCCTTGCCATTCATCATGTCCGTGATGTTGTACGTCACCTGTCGCGCCATCACGCCCGAAGGCATTCCGGTACGCGGCGGCGTCGGGAAAATCGGTGTGCCTTTGACGCTGATCATCGGCTTGGAAATCGCGTGCGGTGGCGCGAAGGCAATGCCCACCGCAAAGATGTTTTTGTACTTTGGATTCTGATACGTTTCCGGCCAGTCTTCCGGTTTCCATTCTTCGTATGGCTTTTTGGTGTAATCGCCATCCACCAGCATGAAGCCGTTCGGCGCAAAAAGTTCGGACGTCATGTCTTCGCCTGCTTTGTTGTATGCCTTCAAGCCCACGCCGCTGAAGGGTGGGAGCAACATCGCAAAATCGTGCTTGATGGATTTCTCTTCGCCGTCCAGGTTTTCATACGCTGTCTCGCCCGGCATCACTTCTTTGACGTGCGCCTGCGTGATCCATTCGATGCCGCGTTCGGTGTACAGCGATTCCGTAAACACGCGGCTGTGCGTGACGTAGCCGCCGCGTTTGATGAACATGCCGCCCATCCCGAAATCGCCGAGTTCCTGTTCGTTGGAAATCCAAACGATGCGCGCTTTGTCGCGCACCTGCTGACGGCGCAGTTCAAATTCAACATTGAAGAGGTATTCAAACGCCGCGCCCTGACACGTGCAATTGCCGTGTCCTGTGCCGATCAGCAACGTTTGCGGTTCGCCTTTTTTCATCCGATCAATGACGACTTGCAGTGCCTTTGCAGTTTGATCGGCGTGGCCATACGTGCAAACGGATAAGCTGTTAGCTTCCGGCCCCAGCCCTTTCGTCGCTCCAAAATTGAGTTTTGGCCCCGTGGAATTGATGAGGTAATCGTACGTGATTCTGGCGGTGGTTCCGCGTTGTTCCGGCGAAGTGTATTCGATGGTCACGAAAGGCTGCGCGGTGGTTTCATCGCCTTCGGGATGAATGCTGACGGCCTTAGCTTGATGAAAGGTCACGCCTGTTTTTTTGTAGACCGGAGCCAGCGGAAACGTCACTTGCTCGGCTTTCATGTATCCGGTTCCAACCCAGATGTTCGATGGAATCCAGTTCCATTGGCTGTTGGGAGAAACGACGACGACTTCGTGTCCAGAACCCAATCTGTTTTTTGCATGCAGCGCAGCAGTTTGTCCGGCAATACCAGCTCCGAGAATTAATAAGCGTGCCATATTTCCTCCTCATGCGATTTGCCTCGCTAATCAATCAGCAGCGGGGCCAACCACGGATGGAATGTCATGCGGTTCTGGCGGTTGCAACTCCGAAGGCGGCAGCACCGTTTCGGGTTCAGGATGCTCGTGCTTCTTGCGCTCGCTCAGGTAATACAGAATCGGTACCGTCATGCGCGATAACAATAACGAAGCGACTTCGCCCGCCATCAGCGAAATCGCCAAGCCCTGAAAAATCGGATCAAACAAAATCACGGTTGCCCCCACCACCACCGCCGCCGCCGTCAACATCATTGGGCGAAATCGCACAGCACCCGCGTCAATGACTGCTTCTGCAAGTGGCATTCCTTCTTTAATGCGCAACTCCACAAAGTCTACGAGGATGATCGAATTGCGCACGACGATTCCTGCTCCGGCAATAAATCCAATCATCGAAGTCGCGGTGAAAAACGCGCCCATCATTCCGTGCGCAGGCAAAATTCCCACGAGCGAAAACGGAATCGCCGCCATAATGGTGAAGGGCGTTTTGAAGGACTGAAACCAACCCACAACCAGAATGTAAATCAGCACCAGCACCGCCGCGAACGCCAAGCCAAGATCGCGGAAGACTTCGTAAGTGATGTGCCATTCGCCGTCCCATTTCATCGCGTATTTGTCGGTGAAAAATGGCTGCGAGGCGACGTAGCGTTCCAGCGCATAGCCCTCCGGCAACTTCATCTTTTCAATCGCGTCATTTAACCCCAACACCGCATACACAGGGCTTTCGACGCTGCCCGCAATATCTGCGGTCACGTACGTCACGGGCATCAGGTTTTTGTGGTAGATATTTTTGTCGGCGGTCAATTGATCTACGCGCACGAGTTCGCCAAGTGGAACCAGATTGCCACGCGGCCCTTGCACTTTGATTTGCCGGAGATCGTCAAGGCTGGAGCGTTCGGCGCGCGGCAAGCGCAGTGTGATCGGCACGTCTTCTTTTTCGCGCGGCTGATGCGCTAAACCAACATCCAGACCAGAAACGGCGAGGCGCAATGTGTTCGCCACTTGTTCTTCGGACACGCCGTTGAGTGCGGCCTTTTGCTTGTCTACGACGAATTGGAATTTGGTCTGATCGTCTTCGACATACGAATCCACATCCACCACGCCGTCGGTTTTATCGAAGATGTCTTGAATCTGCTTGGCAATTTGTAGTTGACGCGAATAGTCCGGGCCGTAGATTTCTGCGACCAGCGTTTGCAGCACTGGCGGCCCCGGCGGGACTTCGGCGACTTTGATGCGGGCGTTGTATTTCTTCGCAATCGCCTGAATCGGCGGGCGCACGCGCTTGGCAATATCGTGGCTTTGCGAATCGCGTTCGTCTTTGCCCACGAGGTTGACTTGAATGTCGGCCACGTTCGCGCCGCGTCGCATGAAGTAATGCCGCACAAGGCCGTTAAAGTTATACGGCGAGGCCGTGCCGACGTACATTTGATAATCGGTCACTTCCGGCACCGTGCGAAGGTAATCGCCGATTTCGCGCGTGACCGCCGCCGTTTGTTCGAGCGGCGTGCCTTCCGGCATGTCTACGATGACTTGAAACTCGCTCTTGTTATCGAATGGCAGCATCTTCACGCGCACCAGCTTTAATCCCACTAACGCCATCGAAGCCAGCAGCAACAACACCACGCCAATCAAAAAGCCGTAACGCCATTTCGGCACACGAATCAGCTTCCCCATCACGACGCGATAGAGCTTCGTCATTCGCCCTTCTTCGCCACCGTCGTGATCGTGTCCGCCGTGTCCGCCGTTCTGATCGCTGTCGCCTGCGCGTTTGAGCAGACGTAAGCTCGCCCAAGGCGTCACGATAAATGCCACCAGCAGTGAAAAAATCATCGCCGCCGTTGCGCCAATCGGAATTGGCTTCATATACGGCCCCATCAGCCCTCCGACAAACGCCATTGGCAAAATTGCCGCGACGACAGCGAACGTCGCCAGAATCGTCGGGTTCCCCACTTCGTCTACGGACTCAATGGCTATATCAATCACCGAACGCCCTTTGTTTTGGGGCAAACGGTAATGCCGTGCCATGTTTTCAACCACGACAATTGCGTCGTCTACGAGAATGCCTATCGAGAAAATCAGCGCAAATAAAGTGATGCGATTTAAGGTGTACCCATAGAAATAAAACACCGCCAGCGTCAGCGCCAACGTCACGGGAATCGCCGTAGCGACAATGCCGGATTCACGAAAGCCGAGCGTCAGCCAGATCAGCAATGCGACCGACACAATCGCAATCATCATGTGCAGCAGCAATTCGTTGGATTTCTCGCTTGCGGTTTCGCCATAGTTGCGCGTGACATTGACTGTCACATCAGACGGGATTGTTGTGCCTTTCAGGTGTTCGACTTTTTCCAGCACGCGCTCGGCAATCGCAATTGCATTTGTGCCTTTGCGTTTGGCAATGGACAAGGTAACGGCGGGAGTTGGTGACTGGTGGCTGGTGGCTGGTGGTTGGTGGTTAGCAGCGCCGCCAAAGCCCATCATCACATAATCCGCAGGCTCTTCCGGCCCGTCCGTGATTTTGGCAACATCACGCAGATAGGTGGGACGGCTATTGAAAACGCCGACCACCACGTTGCCAACGTCTTCGGCATTCTTCAGGAAGCCGCCGCTTTCCACCAGCATTTCACGATTACCGGATGAAAACGCACCCGATTGCATTTGCTGATTCGATTGCTGCAACATCGGCACAATCGCCGCAGGCGCAACATTGAAGGCCGCCATCCGCGCTTCGTCCAGCGTCACACGCAGTTGTCGGCGCTGCCCGCCGATGATCGTGATTTCAGAAACATCGTTGATTTCCTTGATTTGATCGTGAACCTGTGCGGCGATGCGACGCAACATGAAATGATCGTAGCGTTCGCTGGCCAAAGTCAGCGCCAGAATCGGTACATCATCAATTGAACGCGGCTTTACGAGTGGCGGCGAAGCTCCCGCCGGGATCAAATTAAAGTTCCCCTGCATCTTCTGATTCAGCCGCACAATCGCGTCTTCTTCGTTTTGCCCGACCAGAAAGCGCACAACAACCATCGCCTGTCCCGGCATCGAAGTCGAATACAAATATTCGACGCCCGGCACTTCCCACAGCAGCTTTTCCATCGGCTTCGTGACGCGCTCTTCAACCTCTTTCGCCGAAGCGCCGGGCATTTGCACAAACACGTCCACCATCGGCACGATGATCTGCGGCTCTTCTTCACGCGGCAACATCACGACTGCACCCAAGCCCAATAAAATCGAGGCGGCGATGATGAGCGGCGTCAACTTTGAATTGATGAAGGCACCTGCGAGTTTTCCGGCTAGACCAATTTCTTTCATAAACTTTTCTTTGCTGGGTACGCACGCGCCTCGCGTGCCAAACGTTCGAGAGGAGCATTTTCCCGACAACGCATCAGTTGATAAGACACGCACGCGAGGCGCGTGCGTACCCATCGTTATTGCACTTTCACTCCTTCGCGGTTGAGTGATGTGCCATCAGAAACGATGCGTTCGCTGTTGCTCAGACCAGACAAGACTTCGACGCGGTCGCCGCTTTGTTTGCCGAGCGTAATTAAGCGCATACGCGCGATGCCGGAAGCATCCACAACGTAGACATAATTCAATTGCCCCCGCTGCAAAATCGCTTTGCTTGGAACGACCAAGATTTCCCGCTCGCCCGACACAAAGCGCGCTTTGCCAAATAAGCCCGAACGCAATAGCGACTTGCCAGGAATGTCAATTTTCACAGTGTAGCTGCGGCTCGCGGGATCAGCGGCAGGAACGATTTCGACGACGCGCCCGCTCATTTCTTCCTGCCCTAGCGCATCAATTGTGACGATTGCGGTTGCCCCCAAACGAATGTTGCGGAGTTGCGACTCTTCGACGGCGGCTTCCAGGCGATAGCGTGTGCTGTCTTCAATCGTCAGCAGTGGCGTGCCGGGCGCGGCGAGCGAGCCGACTTCCGCATGCTTGGTAATCACGACACCGTTGATCGGCGAAGTGATGCGTGCGTAGCCGACTTGCACTTGTGCGACATCAACATCCGCTTTGGCCGAATCTATACGCGCCAATACCATATTTTTGCGCGCCGTCAGCGATTGCAGCATTCGTTCGGCGCGTTCGACTTCGACGACAGCAACTTTGTATTTCGTCTCGACTTCATCGAATTCCTGCGGGCTGACCGATTGGCGTTCGCGTAAGACCTGATAGCGTTTGAGTGTTGAGGCCGCCAGTGCTTTGCTCGCTTCGGCGGCGGCTTTGGCGGATTCAGCAGCGCGGATATTTTTGTCCACTTCGTCCGTGCCGGTTTGTGCTTCGCGCACGCCCGCTTGTGCTTTGCTCACTTGCGTGCGCGCATCGCGGTTGTCAATTTCGATCAGCGTTTGCCCGGCGCGCACCCGGTTGCCTTCGCGTGCGTGCAACGCCGTAATGCTGCCAACCACTTTGGCGGACAATACTGTACTCGTTTTTGCGCGCACGGTGCCGACGGCTTCGTAGTAATCCGATGTTGACGAATTGCTAACCAGCTCAGTGGAGATGCCAGAAACAACCGCAGGCTTTTCGGTCGCGGCCTCATGCTTCTTTCCGCAAGCAGTCGCCAGCAACACAAACAACAGAATGATAGATAGTTTGGTTTTCATTTCAGGACACGAATGGTTGCACATCGGTGAGTTGCCCCGTTGCCAACAGGACGTTCGCATAGCCGATGTAATGTTCATAACGCGCTGCCAGAACATTCGTCCGGGCTTGCGTTAACGCGGTTTCAGCGCGCAGCACTTCGGTGATCGTCGTCAGACCTTCGTGATAACGGTCTTGCACAATGCGCAAGGCTTCGGTGGCCTGGCTAATGACACGCTGCATCACGACCAGGCGTTCACGTGCGGTGATAAATTGTTGACGCGCTTTCACAACTTCAAAGCGAATCTGATTTGCCAGATGTTCCTGTTCCAAGGTCGCAATCGTTTCGGCAGCCTGCGCCTGACTCAGTCGCGCTTTACGTCCGGCATCAAAGAGATTGAAGCTGACGCTTGCGCCCACCAGATAATCAGTGCTGCCGGTCACAAAGCTGCGCGCACTCACTCCAACGCTCGTAAAGACATCTACGCGCGGCAACATCTCGCCGCGTGCGCCAAACGTTTGCTGCTCGCGTTCGCGCAGGGTCAATCCAGCCCGCGAATAATCAGGTCGCGCCTGCAACGCAGTGCGAATCAAGGCATCCTGCTCGCCCAGATCAAATTGCTTTTCGAGCAACACGCCGCTGATTTGCTGGGGCGTGCTGATCGGCAAGCCAAGCGCAGTATTCAGCGCCGCTGTGGCGGTGATGATTTCGCCTTCGGCTTGAATTTGTTGTTGTCGGAATTCGGCCAGTTGAACTTCGGCGGCGAGCAAATCCGAAGTGACAGACACCCCAGCGTCAACGCGATCCCGGCTGCGTTTGACATCGGCTTCGGCCATTTTCACAGCTTCGATGGCAACTTCCTTTTTGGCCTGCGCCAGCAACACGGCGTAGTACGAACGCAACACTTCAAAGCGGACTTGTTGCTGCACCTGATTGCTGCTCGTGTCCACCTGTTGTTGTTGCAACTGCGCCTGCGCGATGCGCGTGCGGCTTTGGCGTTGATCGAAAAGCGGCGCGCGAAGGCTCAGCGACGTGCGAAAATTGTGCAGCGATGAAGGATTGTTCAGGGCGTTCAAATCAAAGTTTTGTGCTTTGAAGTTCGCCTGCTCCAGCAAAGAACCAAACACATACACCGGATTGTTGCCCTGCGTGACATTCTGGCTAACCTGAACGACGGGCCAACGCGAAGCACGAGCTTCGATCAACCGTGCGTCCGCGATCTCACGCCCGGAACTCGTGGCCCGGACCAGCGGATTGGTTTTTAAGGCAATGTCTACGGCCACGGGCAAGGTCAGCGAATTCATTGCGGTCGCTTGCGCCCAAACAGGTCCGCTTGACGTTGCGGATAAAATCGCCACTGTCAACAGTAGCGAGAGGGCTTTTTTCGCCCGTTGAATTGTTGCACGCATCATCATTGCTTTTGCCTTACTTCTGGATTGCGTCCAATTTAATTTTCACGCTGATCGCCCCGCGCACATCCCCTGCCTGATAGCCAAAGGCTCGATCCTGCGGGTATTTCTCCTGCAAAATCTTGCGCACCGGCTCAGCGATTTCCGCTTTCGGCCCATGACATTTCACACACATCGCGCTCGCCACCAGCGGTTTCATGTAACGCAGGTACGATTGCCCTTTCTCCTTCACCACTTCGTAATCATCAGCCGCCAGCTTTTTCTCACGGTTTTGGGACTCGAAGAATTTCAGCTTCTTCCGCTCATATTGATCGGGAATGTCATTGCGATTGCGATAGCCCAGGCTGACACGGCGCAGGTAATGACCGGTGCGCTTCGTAAATTGGCGCGGGATGTCTTGCGCAACTTCAGCACAAACTTTCACCGCGCCGTCATAGCCACCTTTGCCCAATTCCTCCACCAATAACCCACGCACCTGATCAGTCAGTTCGGCGGAAATCTTGCGCGCCTCAGCCACTGCTGCTTCCGTATCTACGCGCTGCGAGGCCACTGAAGCCGACCCAACGCTCAACCACGAACCCAGTCCGAGGGTCAGCGCGATTATCGTCAATTGAACCCCTTTGCCTGTTCGCATCTCACACCTGCCGGATCATAGTTTTTTGCTGATCGCGCGCACCTAGTTTGCGCAGGATCGTCATCATTGGACACCAGTTCGTAAAGGCCGACTGGATCAAATTCAACGAGACAAAGCCCGTGAATAAAAACCAATACGGACTATGGTAGTAGCCCAGTAAAACCGTGCCGAGGACAAAGAGGCCGGCAATTAATCGTAAATATCGTTCGACTGTCATGGTTGTTTACTCCCTTCAATTTCCGTTGGTTTGGATTCAGGTTCACGCCGAAACTCGACGTCGCACGTAGCGTTCATTCAGGTCGGCACGCCGAGGCGAGGCAAAACCCATCGCATCGCTACGATATAAAGAACAAAAACAAGAATTAGCCACAGGATGTCACTCATAAACTTCCTCACACAGATTCCACCACGCGCCGCAGCATCTCGTTGATCTGTTGCGCATTGGCTTCCAGTTTGGGATTCCCCACCACCGACATCATTTTGGCCGCGTCAATGGCGGCGACGACCGAGTGTCCGCCTTTTTCATAGACGATGACGTTGCACGGCAAGAGCAAGCCAATATCTATTTCCTCTTGCAACGTTTGATATGCCATCGGCGGATTGCAGGCCCCCAGAATCATGTAGGGTGGTAAATCAACGCCCAGCTTTTCTTTTAATTTGGCCTGCATATCAATTTCAAAAAGCACGCCAAAGCCTCCCTGTTGCAAAGCTTGCCGCGTTCGCGTCAGCGCCTCGTCATAAGGAAGATTGACCGTGCGGTGAATCCCATACGCGCGCTGGGTTTCCGTTGAAAGTGCCGTTGTTTCAGTCATACAAAATACCTCGCTAAAGCCCGGAGAGTTTTCAAAATTGAGGAGAACGAAGAACCTTTCGCCTCAATCTTTCTTAACTATATTCTCAGATAGTTATATTGTCAATACACCATTTCGCTGCGGGTCAGGAAAATCGCAAGCTGCTTCAAAATGGAGAATCACACTCCTTGGTGCTGTTATTTTTCATCAGCAATCCCAGTGCCACGGGAATTCTCTCAAGCGACCGTCGTTGGCGAACGAGAAATCGCAGGCTTCCCTTCTTCAAGTGGGCGATTTTCCCCGTTGCCAGAAGCGAAAAATTCCCCGTTGCACGCAGAACTGATTCGGCTATAATCTTAACGACTTAACTATATTCTCTTGTAGTTATATTTTTTTGAGAAGGAATTGAAGGGTTTATGGCAGGTACTAGAATTCTCACGCCAGAAGCAATGAATTTGGTGGCCGCGCGATTTAAAGTGCTCAGCGATCCGATGCGCCTTCGCATCCTGAACGCATTGCAGGACGGCGAACAAAGCGTGAGTGCGGTAACAGACGCAGTTGTGGCGTCACAGCCGAACGTCAGCAAGCATTTAAAAACGCTGCAAGACGCCGGGTTGATTACGCGACGGCAGGAAGGCAACACCGTTTATTATCGCGTATCCGATGATACTGTCTTTCAATTGTGCGAGGTGGTGTG
>JAEUQN010000235.1 GCA_016789725.1 Blastocatellia bacterium
GGACAGATAAAAGCACTCGTTTTGAAGCCATTGAACGATTAAAGAACGAGAGTGGTCGCTTTTATGATCCTGAAATCGTAGACGTTTTTTTGGAGAAGCTCCCCATTTTTGAAGCCGAAGTGAGCCAGCTTATCAAGGCGATTCCCGAACCCAGAGAAATAGGCCCACAACCTCCTCTCGCGTTACCTCCGGCTGAAGATTCGGTCATCGCCCTTAACGAAATCCGGCGGGCGCATCAAGAAGGTACTGAATTGTTATACCTGGCACAAACCTTGAGTAGCACCTTGAATCTGGAAGAAGCCGTTGCCATCATCATTTCACGGATCAGTCGCCTCATCACTTTCGACACGGGCGCAATTTATCTGTGTAATGAAATGGGATTATCCGCTTATGTTGCGGGTGCAGTCGGGGTTTATGCCGATAAATTGCGTGGACATGAAGCATTAGTCGGCCACGGAACAATTGGACAAGCATTAGCCAGCGCGACCCCATCGTTTTCTTCGCTACCAGGGTTAGAGTTCAGCACATTGGAATCTGAGGTTCAAACCACATTCCAATCCATGACCGTTCACCCGCTAGTCAAGGCAGAACGAGTGATCGGTGCTATCGTTTTGTTGAGTACAGAACCAGATAGCTTCACCAACGAGCATCAACGTGTCATGGCAATGGTCGAACCATTGGCGGCAGATGCCCTCTTTAACTCGATGACCTATTTACGGACCGAAGCTCGTGCTCTCACAGATGCGTTAACAGGACTGCCAAACTCACGCGCACTGATAACGTATTTTGAGCAAGAAAGTAATCGGGCGGAACGCTATGCGACAACTCTAGCGATGTTGATGATTGACTTGGATGGATTTAAGCAAGTCAATGATACGTTCGGCCATCAATACGGTGACACGGTTTTACGTGAAGTCGCCAATTGCCTTAAAAAAGAATTGCGAGCTGGCGACCCCTTAATTCGCTATGCTGGCGACGAGTTCATTGTCCTGCTTCCTTACGCAGAAGAAAGGTCCATCAATGATCTTGTTGCACGTATCCAGAGGTGCGTGGAAGGGAATGCGATAAATCTGAATGGCGTGGATATTCGTGTCGGAGCCAGCATCGGTTATGCCATGTATGGCCGCGATGGTCGTACCCTGGATGAGTTGATGCGTGTCGCAGACGAGGGGATGTACCACAATAAAGCCCTACGAAAACGCCAAATAAGACCTCGGCTAGTCCAACAATCCCTATTACAAACAGCCGAAGAGACGGGGATGATTTACACGGAAGCGATGGCCTCTTGAAACTTCGCTACTTCAGTGAACAGCCTTGCATCAGATGCGATGCTGTTTGTCTGACCAGTCCGTTGCTCGTCACAGGCGGAGAGTGTGACCAACTGCGAGTTCATCAAATCCTGCCAATCACACCTGCCATCGCCAACCAATCTAAATAGACGACAGCCCCCAAGACAACAGCACCAACACCGCGAAAAAACAAACGATCTGGCATAATACCACCAATAACAATTCAAGCTTTCGATCAGAGGCGATGGTTTCGGGTTCGGATTGCATCAAAATTCTCCCAATGATGAGGGGGGGGCGGAAAGAATCCAGTGAGAATACTGGCGACTAAAAAAAGGTTACTTTTCAGGGATCAAGTAATGTGTGAGAGTAGGGAGCAAAGAATGCGTACAAAAACTATCGCTGGCTATTTTGTCCAGTCTGTAAGGAATTCAGAGCATTTGCTAAACGGGACGTGAAGAATATACGACACGACTACGGATTTGCCAAAGGATCAGGAAGGAACTTATTAGATGAAACTGCAAAACTATCTCCCACTCTTTGTTTTATTTTGTCTGCCGTTGGCAGCACAAGTCCGTGAATTGCCATCACCAGCAAGCAACGCCAGTGGCCAGCCCAATCTGACGGTTGCAGCCAACGGGCGCGTGTATTTGAGCTGGATTGATCGGCTGGAAGGCGGTCGCGTGGCGTTACGATTTGCAACGAAAGAAGCAAATGGATGGTCATCACCGCGTACAATTGCGGAAGGGATAAATTGGTTTGTCAATTGGGCGGACTTCCCTTCCATGTTGGCACTGCCGGATGGTTCACTAGCAGCGCATTGGTTAGCAAAAAGTGGAGCGGGGACATATGCCTATGATGTCAATCTTGCGCGTTCATTGGATGGCGGTAAGACTTGGCGCAATCCGTTCTTGCCGCATCGAGACGGAACACAAACCGAACATGGCTTTGTTTCATTGCTGCCCGCGAGTAACGGCGCGTTCACGGCCATTTGGTTGGATGGGCGCGAAATGGCGAGCCAATCCTCCGATCACAATGCGGACAATTCCAAGGATCATGGACATGGCACAATGACGTTGCGCGCGGCAACAATTCGACGCAACAACGCAATTGAGCAGGAAGCGTTACTTGATGCAAAAGTGTGCGAGTGTTGTCAGACTTCGGCGGCAATGACGGCTCTCGGTCCGGTGGTTGTCTATCGGGATCGTTCGGATCAGGAAATACGCGACATCTCAATTGTAAGGTTACGCAACGGCAGATGGAGCGCGCCGAAAACGGTGTTTCAAGACGGCTGGCAAATCAACGGTTGCCCGGTCAATGGCCCGGCGGTTGCGGCATTTGGTAAACGCGTCGCCGTCGCGTGGTTCACAGGTGCGAACAATCAATCTCAAGTGAAGATTGCCTTCTCAAACGATGCGGGCGAAACGTTCGGCACGCCCGTCATTATTGACGATGGTAATCCGGCTGGACGTGTGGAGGTGTTGATGATGCCTGAGGGAACTGCGATTGTCAGTTGGCTGGAGAAATTGGCAAGTGGAGGTGAAGTGCGAATTCGCAAAGTGAAAGCGGACGGCACGCGCGCGGCTTCGATCACAATTGCAACTTCAGGCACAGCACGCTCCAGCGGCTTTCCACAAATGGTTCGTTCAGGAGATTCCTTGATTTTTGCCTGGATGAGCAATCGCGTGCTGACGGCGGAGTTGTCGTTGAAATAACAGTAGCACACACTGTCCATTTGCATCGTTCAATCGCAAATGGACAGTGTGTAGCTATCTTTGATTAACTGGCCTTGATGTCGTAGCAAGTCAGCACGCCCTGATTTCGCACATATAACTTGCCGCCCGCAACAACGGGGTGTGACCAACTCGGCCAGCCTTGATCGGCAATTTCAAACCGACCTTTTTCTTTGTAGCCGCTCGGTGTCGCTTCGGCCAAGGCGACTTTATTAGTTTCCCCCATCAGATACAAATGCCCATCGGCGTAGGTTAATGTACCTTTGCCAACGCTGCGATCTTTCCACATCACCTTGCCGGTCGCAAATTCCATACAGGTCAAAATTTGATTGGAAAAGCCGTACAAATAGCCGTTCACTAAAACGACACCACCGTGATGGTTCATCATGTCGCGGTTGAAATAGATCTCCTGCGCTTTCAATTCACCGCCTTCGGCTTTTAAGTCTAACAACGCGCAACCCGTGTCATAAGCCGAGGTGTAAAAGACTTTGTTGTCGTGAATGATCGGCGTGGTGATGTTCGCAACGCGATTGGCGACGCGATCATAGCGCCACATCAATTTGCCATCGTTCGCGCGGACACCAACCGCAGCTCCCGCCGTGAAGCCAAAGATAGTGCGCACGCCCTGCACATTGGCAACCATACAAGAAGCATAGCCTGCATCATCAC
Source organism: Blastocatellia bacterium (assembly GCA_016789725.1). Lineage (GTDB taxonomy): Bacteria > Acidobacteriota > Blastocatellia > RBC074 > RBC074 > JAFDVL01. Next base: position 3,689 of record JAEUQN010000235.1, read on the forward strand.
TCAAGCCCTTGGTTGTCCACACAGTTTTGCCGTTGGCTTTATCGAGCGCAACAATCCCGGCGTCTTTGCCGCCTGGCATAACGATGAGGTTATTGCCATCCACCAGCGGCGACTCGCTGATGAGCCATTTGATATTGCTGCCGCCAAAATCTTTCAGGATGTTACGCTGCCACACGACGGAACCATCGCTGAATTTCAAACACGCGAGGTCGCCGTTTTCGGAAAGTGCGTAAACGTTGTTCCCATCAATTGTCGGAGTCGCGCGCGGGCCGTGACCACGGCCTTCTTTAATCATGGGGCCAAGCGTGCGCGCCCAGACTTGCTTGCCTGTCGCGCGATCCAATGCGTACACAACGCTGTCATTACCTTTCGTTCCCTGCACCAATACATTGTTCCCTTTGATCGCCATCGAGCCGTAGCCAGCGCCAATGTCGGTAATGGACCAAACGGCTTTCGGCCCCGCCTCCGGCCACGCTTTGAGCAATCCGGTTTCCGTTGAAAGCCCGGTGCGCGCCGGCCCCTGCCATTGCGGCCAATCCGTTGTGACGGCGACGTTGCCAATTGTGCTTTGCGTCAGTGCCAGTACAAAAAACAAAACAATAAATTTTCTTCGGGTCATAGTACTTCCTCGTGAATAACAGATAAGAGGTTAGGGTTATTTTTCAAAGCTCACGATTTAGACTGTGCAAAGTCAATGAATCTTCCCTTTCCTCTCAAAATCTCAAGCTGAAATGGGCGGACGTTGGTCAGCCCAAGGACGTGCCGCTTCTAATTGCGCCGCTAAACGAAATAACGTCGCTTCATCGCCAAAGCGCGCGGTAAAGTGCGAGCCGATTGGTAAGCCATCGTTATTCCAGTAAAGTGGTAACGAGATTGAAGGCTGTCCGGTTACATTTGTTAACGGCGTGAAAGGCACGAACGCTGCCGCAACACGCATTCCGGCGTTCGGGTCTTCGGGCAAACTATCCATCGCACCCAGCGGCAAGGGCGGCATTCCCAGCGTCGGCGTCAACCAAACATCATAGCTCGCCATAAAATGCGCGATCTGGCGCGACATTCCTTGCAGCCATTGCACTGCCGATAAATATTGCGACGCCGTCACCTGTTTGCCGTGTTGATACAGCCCCCAGGTCCCAATTTCAAATTGATCGGCGGTCGGCGACTTACCTAACAAATGCGCATAGCCATCAATCGTCCACGCCAACCCACCGCCCCACAAGGCCATAAACATCGGCGTAATATTTTCGGCTTCCAGTTGGGGCGCAGCTTCGACCACTTCGTGACCCAATGATGAGCACAGTCTCGCCGCCTCTTCGACTGCGGCTTTGCAATCAGGATGCAGCGCAACGCCTGTTGGTGTTTGAGTTGAAAAGGCAATCTTCAGCTTGCCAACCGACGCCCCGACCTCTTGTAAAAATGGCCGTGTCGGTGGAGGCGCAACATATGGATCACCCAAATCCGGCCCGGCTGTTGCATCCAGCAATGCGGCGCAATCTCGCACCGAGCGCGTCACTGCATGTTCGGCAATCAGGCCGCTAAAAATATCGCCAACCGCTGGCCCCAGCGGATTGCGCGCGCGCGTCGGCTTCAATCCCACCAGACCACAGCACGAAGCGGGAATGCGAATCGAGCCACCGCCATCATTGGCATGCGCGAATGGAACCAGGCCCGCAGCAACGGCGGCAGCAGCCCCGCCGCTCGAACCACCCGGCGTGTGATTAAGATTCCAGGGATTGTGCGTTGGCCCGAATAACTTCGGTTCAGTCGTCGGCATCAAGCCATATTCCGGCGCATTCGTGACACCACAAATCACCAACCCCGCTTGTTTGTAACGCGCAACCAAGGTCGAATCAAATGGCGCGACAAAGCCTTGCACAAACTTCGAGCTTTGATCGTTCGGCGCACCTGCGCACATCCCTAAAATATTCTTGAGCAGAAACGGAACGCCTTTAAAAGTACCGTCCGGCAATTCGCCAGTGGCGGCTGCCCGTGCCTGATCGTAGAGTTTGTACACGACGGCGTTGAGTTGCGGATTGAGTCGTTCGATTCGGTCAATCGCGGCTTCGACCAATTCGATAGGTTGGACTTCTTTGCGGCGAACGAGTTCAGCCTGGGCGGTGGCATCGAGCCAGGCCAGTTCATTTGGTGTTGGCATTTATAACCCTCTCTCTCAGATTGTTCAGTTGATAAATAACGCTCGGCAAAAAGTATAATCGGCGACTTCATCCCAATCAATTTTCAACGCGGAAATTGCTTCAGGCGATTTCATAACCACATTGCGGTAGAAAACAAAATAATCGGCAAGTCATCAAAGCTGGTTTCTACCTGGCTAATGAATTGTCATCCTGGCAATTCATTAGCCATCGTCAACCACAGGCTTTGCCTATTTGGGTGGCAACCAAATTGCCAGGCATAGTTTCTCAGACCAAAACCATAGTGCAACCAGGTGGTATTCAAAGGCTGCGCTCATATAGATTTATACACGATTTAGGCAGCCACCCAATAAGATTCATTTACGAAAAGATGATGGCAACCCAACTGCTTCCTGCTGGCATAAGGTTTGCACATTAAGTGTATGGCGGTTTCTGTCCAAATAAGTACATCACCAGCAAGGTATTGAATTATTTGGCGAAGCTCTGCCTGAAATTAGCAGTAATAAAGATAGGGCGTTTTCTAAATACGTAGAGAACGTAGCCTTCAAACACAAGTAACCTAAACTACTATTGAAAAGGAGTCGAAATGACAGTCACAAGCAAAAACGCACAACTTCCTGCGGGCATGGTTGAATTGTCGGATGCAGATTTGGATGCTGTTTCTGGTGGCACCCTCGGGCTGTTGCTGTATGCCAAAATCTCTCTCGTAAAATCCATCTTCAGCGTATTTGGCAAAGGACATGGTTCTTACGGCGATAAGAACGATCATAAGGATTACGACGATCACGGCGACAAAAACAAGCCGTACGGTAAGAAAAAGTAACCTCCTGATTTGAAATAAGGCGATGGCTGGCTCGCGCTTGCCATCGCCTTATTTTAGGGTACGGCTCTCTTGCTTACAGTGATGTTGCCTGCAACGGAAACTATTCCTCACCTCTATCGGTTAAACTGGCCTTTTATGCTTGAATGGTACGCATAACGCCTTCGCATTCGGCTTTCATCTTCACTGCCTTTTTCATACTAATCCTGACGCCCGGTTTACCCTGCACGATGTGATGTTCCCATCCGATTTTTTCTATCCTGCCACCAGGCTGTAAGACCAAGATTGCACGCTTCCCCCACAAGGAATAAACGTGCATGGAACAACCAAAGAATGAAGCCCAAAAAAATCCCGCCGGATTGCGTGCCGTTGCGACACCACTTTTTCGAGAAAGCGCCGTAGAAGCACAACGCGAGCAGGCGCTGGGGTCAGTGTTGCTGATCCAGCCACTCTCAACACATATCCTGACAATTACCGCCTTGCTGATTGCAGTCGGACTGATTGCCTTTACTTTTTGGGGGGCCTATACCCGCAAGGAGCGCGTCAAAGGCTTCCTCGTCCCAACACGCGGACTGATCAAAGTTTACCCCCGCGAACCTGGCATCATCACGAGCAGGCAGGTTTCAGAAGGCCAGCGGGTGGCGAAAGGTGATCCCTTATTTCTTGTCTCGCTGGAACGTCCGTCCGGCGAAACGCTGGAAACCCAAACCACAGCCATCACCCGATTGCGCGAACGTCAGATGAGTCTGGAAGGTGAACTCCGCCAAATAGACCATATCGCGGCGATTGAAACGCAAACGCAACAACAACGCATCAGCGCCCTGGAAGCTGAACTCGCACAACTGGGACGTGAAGGCAACACACAACAACAGCGTATTGAAGCGGCAGAAAAATCATATGCGCGGTTTCGTAAGCTCCAAAGCGAAGGCATTGCTTCAGAAGAACAGGCCCAGGAAAAACAGAAAGACCTGTTGAGCGAACAAGCCGCATTACAAGCCCAACAGCGCACGCAAATCAGTTTGTCGAGGGAAAGCCAAACATTGCGCACTCAAATCGCGGCAGCAGAATTGCGATCACGAACGCAGCGGGCCGCCATCGAACGAAGCCTCTCAATGGTGGTGCAGGAATTGGCGACCTATGAATCGCATCGCACCTATATCGTCACCGCTCCCGAAGAGGGGGTTGCGACGGCATTGCTGGCAGATCGCGGGCAAGCCATCAATCCCAATCAACCACTTGTTTCCCTATTGCCAACGGAAGCCCGGCTTGAAGCGCATTTGCTGGTGCCCTCGCGTTCGATTGGTTTTCTGGCCGCCAGCCAGTCTGTCTATATGCGGCACGAAGCGTTCCCGCATGAGCGTTTTGGCAGCCAGTCGGGGCAGATCGTGGAAATCTCAAAAACGCTGATTCTGCCCGGCGAAACGACGCTCCCAATTCAACTGGCCGAACCTGCTTTTCGGGTCACCGTCAAACTGGATGCGCAAGCGGTCAAAGCCTACGGCAAAGATTTTCCACTGCAAGCCGGAATGCTGCTGGATGCGGATATTTGGCTGGATCGTCGGAAATTATACGAATGGTTGCTAGACCCAATTTATAGCGTCATGGGAAGGGTATAAGCATGAATTTATCGCTCAATTTTTCAGGTCGTCGTAAAACGCCGCTCGTCCTACAAACCGAAGCGGCAGAATGTGGACTGGCGTGTCTGGCAATGGTGGCCGGTGCGCATGGGTATCGCAGTGATCTGGCGACTTTACGGGGAAAACATTCGATTTCTCTCAAGGGCACAACGCTCAAACATCTCATCAGCATTGCGTCACATCTCCACCTGAATTCGCGCCCTTTGCGGCTGGAAATGAGGGCCTTACAACATTTGCGTCTCCCTGCGATTTTGCACTGGGACATGAATCACTTCGTGGTAGTAACGAAGGTGGGTCGCCGCAAAGCACAAATCCTTGATCCCAATTTTGGCCGCCGAACGCTAAGCTTTGATGAAATCTCCAAACACTTCACCGGAGTCGCGCTAGAGCTGACGCCGAATGAACAATTCGAGCGAAAAACTGAAGTCCAGCGAGTCACCATCAGGCAACTGATTGGACGCCTGCCGGGATTGAGCCGCACGCTCGGACAATTGTTTTTATTGGCTTTCGTCGCGGAGCTGTTTGCCATTGCCAGCCCCATGTTTATGCAATTGGTGCTGGATCACGCCGTAGTCGCGGGAGACCGTGAATTGCTCACGGTGCTCGGCATCGGTTTTCTGTTGCTGACCTTCATTAAGATTGGAGTCGCTACCCTGCGTTCGTGGGTGGCGCTCTACCTCAATACGACGATGAATTTGCAGATGCTGGCACGCCTTTTTTCGCATTTGCTGCAATTGCCAATGTCGTATTTCGGGCGGCGTCATCTGGGTGATTTAACCTCACGTTTTGATTCGATGCATGCGATTCAGCACACTGTCACGACCAATTTCATGGAAGCGATGCTGGATGGGATTATGGCGGTTGCGCTTGCTGCAATGATGCTGATTTATAGCTGGCAACTTTCGCTGGTCGTATTCGCGGCGACTTTTCTCTACGGCGTTTTGCGTATCATCCGCTATCGCCCACTCCGCGACTCCACCGAAGATCACATTGTTTGTGCGGCCCGACAGGAAAGCAATTTACTGGAAACCTT
>JAEUQN010000236.1 GCA_016789725.1 Blastocatellia bacterium
CGGGTTTTGATCGTCCAAATAATGTCGCCGGACAGGTTGCAATTCTGGATCGAGGTGAACGGACGATCAATCGTTGGTTCAATACTGATGCCTTCGAGATTCAACCGTTCGGCACGTTCGGCAATGTTGGGCGTAACACGATCATCAGCCCTGGCATCATTCAATGGGACGCTTCGATGCTCAAGCGTTTCACTTTTGCCGAAAACAAGAGCCTCCAATTCCGCTTTGAGGCTTTCAATGCAGCGAATCATCCGAATTGGGGCAACCCCGGTACAGGGCAACCCAAAGAAATTCGGCGCAACGCAGACGGCACGACTACCACAATTGCCGCGAATGCCAATTTTGGCAAAATCACTGGCATGCGTGGTGCCATGCGGCAACTGCAATTTGGGCTAAAGTTGATCTTTTAGTTATTTGAGATCAATCTACCTGCGAGCAGAGACGAACCCGTTTTTATCACCTTCCTGCGGTGAGCCAAAGCCTGTTCCTTTCTGCTCGCATTTTTATTTTCAGGGAGTTATTGCATGAAGAATGCCACGCTGCCGGAATTGATTCTTGCCGCAGAACAGATGCAGGTGAATTCACAACGCGTGTTCGGAGCATTGAGTGTCCACCAGCTCAACTGGAAACCAAGTCCTGATAACTGGAGTGTGGGGCAATGCTTTGATCATCTAATGGTGTCCAAAGAGCCTTATTTCAAAATCATTGAGCAGGTTTTAGATGGAACAAAACAAAGTTCGTTGTGGGAGAAATTACCGCTTTGGCCGAGCTTTATCGCCACGCAAATGATTAAGACTTTGCAGCCGGGTTCTGGTCGTCAGGTGAAAGCCCCCAAAGCCTTTCGCCCATCTAGCAGCTCAATTGAGGCTGACATTCTTCAGAAATTTGTTTCCTTGGAAGAACGATGGATTAACGTTCTCCAGCGAACCGCAAACATTGATAGTGCCAAGGTCATCATTACCTCACCGGTTGCTTCGGTGATTACCTATAGTCTTTTAGATGGAATGCGGTTGATGGCAGTTCACGAACTCCGACATTTCCAGCAAGCTGAGCGGGTATTACAAACTACAGGCTTTCCGCTGTCATAGCTCGCCCCTTTGATTCAGGAGTCTATGTGGGGAAATAATGAAAAAAATGAAGCGCGGATTAATGCCTCAATGGAAGCTCTAGCGACAGAAAACCACACAAGGCGACTGTCATTAATAGTTGTCGGGGCGCGGGTGACGGTGCTTTTATGGGGCTTTCATCTGGGATTTTCTGCGCGGCTTCCAATGCTTGAGGCAATCCTTACAGGGCGCGGCTTAATGATTACTTTCTTTATTCCCCCGTTCGTCACGGTCTATTGCCTGGGGAAACATCTTGCCTCAAAACCTGGACGAGAGCCGGAGTCAAAAGGGGGAATGATGAGTAGTTATGCGCAGATGAATGATTCCAATCGTGATTGGAAAATCATGATTTTAGCTGCTGTTGCTGGCGTTGTGAACGCCTTCTTGATGATGTTTACGACGCCAATCCAGTAGAGCCGTGCAGGGAACTCACCACTGATCCGCCCATTCACTATATTTAGTTTATCTTTAGCTCCAGGCCGTGTTTAGCGAGGAGGGCTGTATCAATGATGGTTTCATTGCGCTCCGGCCCGGTCGAGATAAATGCGAATGGTGCGCCGGACAACTCAGACAAACGTGCAAGATACGTCTGGGCTTTTTCGGGCAGCTCAGCAAAATTGCTGATTCCCATCGTTGGTTGTTGCCAGCCCGGCATCGTTTCGTAAATCGGCTCTGCCACTTCCATTGCCGCCGCGTCAAACGGCACCTGAGCTGTTTCTACACCATTGATGCGATAGCCGACACAGATGTTGATTTGTGCCAGATCGTCCAGCACATCGAGTTTCGTTAGCGCCAGCGCATCCAACCCATTAACCATCACCGCATAGCGCGCAATCACCGCGTCAAACCATCCGCAACGACGCGGCCTGCCGGTCGAAGCTCCGTATTCATTGCCTTTGGCGCGGATGTCTTCGCCAAGTTTGTCGTGCAATTCGGTGGGGAATGGGCCACTGCCGACACGGGTTGTGTAGGCCTTGATGACCCCGATAGTCGTACCAACTTTAGCAGGAGGAATCCCCGCCCCCGTACAAGCGCCGCCAATCGTCGAGTTCGATGACGTCACAAAGGGATACGTCCCGTGATCTATGTCAAGCATCGTGGCTTGTGCGCCTTCGAGCAATAACGACCGGCCTTTCCGCGATTCGTCGTTCAGGTAATAGGTCGTGTCGGTGATGTGCGGCGCAAGCAGTTCCGCCCATTGTTTGCCGTCGGCGAGCAATTGATTTTCGTCAATGGGGTCACCGCCGAGATGCGTCAGCAGGCTGTTGGCCTGGCGTGCATTGACGGAAAGTTTTTCGAGCAGGGAAGGGACATCGGTTAAATCACCCGCGCGCAAACCACGCCGGGCCATTTTGTCTTCATACGCTGGCCCAATGCCGCGCATCGTGGTGCCGACGGCATTGCTGCCGCGATGGCTTTCGACGCGGCGATCCAGTGCCACGTGATAGGGCAGGATCAAGTGGGCGCGGTTGCTGATGAGTAGATTCTGGGGCGTAACGGCAATGCCTTTTTTGCGCAGTTCGGCGATTTCTTCTAGCAATGCGCGCGGATCAATAACGACGCCATTCCCGATGACACAGGTGCTGCCGGGATGCGTGATGCCGCTTGGAATCAGGTGCAATACGAATTTCTGGTCTACGCCGTCCTTGCGAATAATGACGGTGTGACCGGCGTTGTGACCACCTTGATAACGCACGACGATGTCGAAGTTCGGGGCGAGAAGGTCAACGATTTTACCTTTCCCTTCGTCGCCCCATTGTGTTCCGATAATGGCTAGGTTCATGACAGAAATGAACCACAGAGGGCACAGAAAACACAGAGAATAGATCAATCTGGAAATTGTCTAATAAGCCTAATAGTGAATGATTTGTCGGCTTTTTCTTGAACGCAACAGGCTCGTTTTCTCTCTGTGTTCTCCGTGTTCTCCGTGGTTGGATGGTTTTAGTGTTTCTTGGATTCCAGGTATTTTTCGGCGGAAATTGCTGCCTGAACGCCATCGGCAACGACGTTGGCAAGTTGATAGATCGGACGCACACACAAATCCCCAGCGGCAAACAATCCCGGAACTCTGGTTTCCATCAATTCGTTGACGACGACGCGGCCAGACTCATCCAACTCCACCAACTCCGTCACAATCTCAGAACTCGGAATCCAGCCGATGAATTCAAAGACGCCTTTGACCGGGATGATTTCGGTTTCATTGGTTTGCAGATTGCGCACCCGCACGGCTTCCACTTCGGTTTCCCCGATGATTTCTTCGATGGTCGAATTCCAAATCGGATGGACTTTCGGATTGTGTTCGTATTCTTCGATAAGAATCTTTTGCGCAGTGAAGTGATCGCGGCGGTGAATATTTTTAACTTCGGTCACGTACCGCGTCAGGAACTGACCTTCTTCCACTGCCGAGTTCCCCCCGCCCACTACGGCGACCGGTACATCGCGGAAAAATGCGCCGTCACAGGTTCCGCACCAACTGACGCCACGCCCCTCGAATTTCTGCTCGCCCGGCACATTCAAGCGGCGAGGGAAGCGTCCCATTGCCAAAATGACGGTTCGACCCGTTACCTCTGAACCATCGCTCAGCTTGATCGTAAAGGTTCCATCCGCTTCGGGCGTAATCTGGTCAGCTCCAATACCTTCTCGCACTTCTGCGCCAAAGCGTTGAGCGTGTTTGAGAAATGCTTGCGAAAAATCATAGCCGGAGATGCCATCGGCAAATCCGGGATAATTGTCAATCGCAGCGGACATGGCAATTTGCCCGCCGACAAACTTCTTTTCCAAAACCAGCGTTTTGAGTAACGCTCTTCCGGTGTAGACGGCAGCCGCCAACCCGGTTGGCCCACCGCCAATAATGATTACGTCAAAATCAGTCATAAAAATCAGGTGTTGGGTGTTGGGTGTTAGGTGTCAGGGAATCATCCAGTCGGACTGACACCTGACACCTGAGACCTAACACCTTTTACGCTACATGCTTATCCAACAGGGAGGAAAGCGTCGTCTGGGCATTGCCCGGCACGCCGACGATGGTTTCCGCGACTGCTCCGCCTTTGTATAAAATCAACGTAGGGATGCCACGAATGCCGTAATGTTGTGGCGTGTTGGGGTTTTCATCCACATTGAGTTTCATGACTTTGGCTTTGCCCTGATATTTCTCCGCCAATGTTTCAATTGTCGGTGCAATCATCCGACACGGGCCGCACCAGGCTGCCCAAAAATCCACCAGCACTGGTTGATCGGAACCTAAAACTTCACTTTCAAAATTGTCGTCCGTTGCTTCACGTACAAAATCGCTCATTACAATCCTCTCTCAAAAAAAAGCCGCCAAACGTGGGGTTTGACGCAGCTAAAAACATTGTCAAAGCTTCATACAACCTCGGCACCAAGTCGAGGACGCAACACTGTACTATAGCCGAGAAGCTCTGCCAAGTGGGGAGTTCGCCGCGCGTTGGATGCCTATTGCATCGTTTGGCTTTCCGCACATCTGGCACCCGCCGGCAAGCGTGACGTCGGCTTAATTTTGGCGTTGACAGTGACAGGTAGACACGCCGATACTATCGGAGTTCATACCAAGTAATTAAATCTTCCACGAAATAAGTACTCGCACAAAATTAGATTCAATCATTTTCGAGATGCCCGGTGCTTAAAATTCAATCGTTTACGATCCAGATTGGTTCAATCCAAATTGGTTTGTGTTCTCCCTGTCTCTGATACGCCATTAAGTCCACGAGAGAGTCTTGCGCGCTCGTCTGCGCCATTGAAATCAGGTACAGGCTGCGGGTGTCGTCGCGTCGTAGTTTAGGGGTCACACTGTCTTCTGGAGAATACTATGAATGCCCTGAAACGAATCCGTCTCTTTGGGTTGATTGTGTTGGCGCTGGTTCTTCCTGCGTCGTGGTATCTCGTCCGAACGAGTCAGGCCAGTGGCAGCTTGCCTGCTGCCAGCGCCTGGTTGCGGGCGCTCGTTGTGCCAGTGCTTCTGCAATCCACGCCGCCCAACGCGACGATCATCCGTGCCATCGTGTATCGCCAGATTACTGACTTTCAGAATGGCGGCAGCGTCGGCGGCATTCACAACCTGAAGGTGAGCGCCGATGGAGCGAAGATCATTTTTCTGAGCGGGCGCAAAGTGTTCACGGTGGATGCGACGGGGCAAAACCTGCGCGAAATTTATGACGCCCCGAACCCAGCCACCGACCGCGCGCCCGATTGGGTAGACATCAGCGCCGATGGGTCGAAGGTGATTTGGGCCGCGTTAAGCAGGCCGGAAATCTTTTTCGCCAACGCCGATGGCAGCAATCGCCGCGCCCTCGCGCCCACCTTTCAAAACCGTTTCGGCTCGACGGAGCGGCTCGACCTGCGCATTCCGCCCCGCCTCACCGCCGATGGCAGCCGCGTGATTTTTATGCACGTCAGTTCGGTCGAAGTCACAGGCGGCTATCGCATCAACACGGATGGCGCAGGGCTGACGCGGCTCTTCAGCTACCAACAGGTCTCGGCTTTATTCGGAAAGGATGGCGGCGAATACAACGGGAATATTGCCTTCCGCGATACGCTGGCGATTTCTGCCGACGGTTCCCGATTGGTGTTCGGCACGTACAATTTTCAGGCGGCGGGCAATGCCATCGTTTGGGACAGTGTCACGGGACTGCGCACGCTCACCGACTTTTCGGGAGGTGACGATGGAATCACGCTCAGCAGCGACGGTAGCAAAGTGACGGTGATCCGTCGTTTCCCGGATCGCGTGTCTGCCATTGCGATAAACTTCGACGGCAGCAATCTCCTTGAACTCGCGCGGCTCACGGGCGATGGCCCGAAATTGTTCGGGATGCCCGCGAACGGCGCGCAGGTGCTGGCGAACTTCGGGGCTTTGGCAAACAGCGTGCTGCCACTTGTGAACACGGACGGCAGCGGGCAATTGGATTTGGTGGCGATTGGCGACTGCGACGTGGATCCGTGGCGTGGGGCGGGCGTGGGTCTCGGCGGTTCGCTCGCAGGCGATGGGCGGCGGTTCGCGTTTCGCACAGCGCCCGGCGGACTGCCCCATCAAATCTGGGTGGCGGACATCAACCCCGTTTCGGTAGGCGATGCGCCCGCAGTTTCAGAAGTGAACTTCAACCCGAATTACGTGACGGCGAATCGCGCGACTTCTTCGACCTTCACGCTGCGCGCTTCTGGCGGTGTAGGCGGTCTGCGAAAACGCACGTGCGGCAGCAGCTTCCGCAATGGAGCCTACGCCTTTCGTGAGGTGACGGGCGGCGTAAGCTTTGGCATCTCGCTCTTTGATGACGGCACGAACGGCGACCCGACAGCGAATGACGGCAGCTATACGCAAAACCGCGTCCTCAACGATTTGGCGTTGCCGGATGCCGTCAATCCGTTGCAGATTCGCGCGAACGTCATCACCAATTCCGTGCGCCAAATTACTGCCGTAGACGCCACGCCGTTTTTTGTGCTGGCAAATGCGCCGAGCGGTTCCGGGCCGCGTCTGGATTCCATTACGCCGTCGAGCGGCCCCGCAGGCATTCAAGTCAAACTCACCGGCAGCGGCTTCGATCCGGTTGCAGCCAACAACATCGTGCTCTTTGGCAATCGGCAAGCCGTCGTCAAGACCGCGACGGCAGATCGCACGATGCTCGAAGTCATCGTGCCGCCGGATTTGAGTCCGGGCGTTGTCGCAGTCACCGTGACGGTCGCCGCGCAAACCAGCAACGCCGTCAACTTCACCGTCACGGGCAGCACAGGTGGCGTCACGCTCAATGACCATCGCATCACGGGCGGCCCCATTCCTGCCGCTTGCGAGCCACCTACCGCGAAATCCAGCTTTGCGCCCACCGATGCCCAAGCGATTCAGTGGACATTCGTTTCCGGCTTTCAGAACGGCGCGCTGATTCGTTGGGAATGGGTGCAACCGAATGGCACGATTTACACTCAGCACGAAGCGCCAGTCAACAATCCCAATCCGCACGTCTGTTTCTGGAATGGGATCAACATTGCCGGGCAGCCCGCCGCGTCGTTGCCGGGCAACTGGCAGGTGCGCGTTTTCTACAACGGAACGCTGCTGACGACCGACAACTTCACGATCACACAAGCCCCAGCTTGCACGTATTCGATTTCGCCTACCAGTCAAAGCTTTGGCGCAAATGGCGGCATGGGCAGCGTGAATGTCACAACCCAACCCGGTTGCGCGTGGACAGCAACAAGCAACGCCGGATTCGTCACGATCAGTTCTGGCACGCCGGGCCAGGGCAGCGGCACGTTGAATTATTCCGTTGCCGTCAACACCAGCACGGTGCCGCGCAGCGGCACGATGACGATTGCCGGGCAAACTTTCACCGTCAATCAATCCGGCACGACCGCTGGAGCGCCGCTGATTCGCATTGAACCGACGACGCTCAGCTTCAATGTCGCGCGCAGTCAATCGCTAAATATTGCCTCGACACAGCCACGCACGCCGGAGACGATCAACATTCAGCGCCCAAAAACGGAACACGAACAAAAGCGCGAAGACGAAGGTGAAGATCAGGCAGACAAACGCCGCGACTGGTTTTATCGGCAGCGGCAATATCCGTTTGACCAAATCCCCGAACGCGCGCGCGAACGTGCGATTGCCGAAAAAGTCAAAGCGCAAGCACGAATGCAATTCGCCGGAACCGAAGCCGCTATGGAAGCTGTCGCCGCGCAGTGGACGCACATCGGCCCAACCGTCACGACGAGCGGTGCGTGGGGCCGGGTCAGCGGGCGCGTGACTTCGATCATTGTGCATCCGACGAATCCGAGCATCGTCTACATCAGCGGCGCACAGGGCGGTGTCTGGCGCACGACAGATAACGGCGCAACGTGGATGGCGCTGACCGACGATCAGCCGTCGTTGGCGATGGGCGCGCTCGCGTTTGATCCGAACAATCCGAGCGTGATTTACGCGGGCACAGGCGAGCAGAATTTTTCGCTCGACAGTTATTACGGCAACGGCGTACTGAAGAGCACGAACGGCGGCGTGACGTGGTCAGTGCTCGGCACCGCTACGTTTGCGCGCCAAACCATCAGCCGCATTGTCGTCAGCCCCAGCAACAGTCAGGCGGTGTTAGCAGCATCGAATAACGGCCTCTATCGCAGCGCGGACGGCGGCAACTCGTGGTCGCGCGTGCTGGCAGGCGTGGCAACGGATGTCATCGCACAACCGGGCAGCGGCAGCGTGTTTTATAGCGCGATTCATTCGAGCGGCGTGTTCAAATCTACGGACGGCGGCGTGAACTGGACGAAGCTGACGACGGGTTTGCCCGCGAGCAATTTTGGCCGCGTTCATCTGACGATTTCTGTGGCATCGCCAAACACCTTGCTCGCTTCGTTCACAGCACGCGACAACAAACTCGAAGGTTTGTATCGCAGCACCGATGCCGGAGCGAACTGGACGAAACTGGTAAATACGCCGAATGTGTTTGGCGGGCAAGGCTGGTACAACGTTTCGCTGGCGATTCATCCGACGAATTCCAATGCGATTTACTTCGGCGGACTGTCGCTCTGGCGCTCGCTGGATGGCGGCACGAATTGGACGAACGTCAGCAATCCACGCGATTACTTTCTCGACGTTCATCCCGATCAACACGCTGTCGCCTTCAATCCGCAAAATCCATCCGTCATCTGGATTGGCAATGACGGCGGCGTGTGGCGTTCGGACAACGGCGGCGACACGTGGCTGAGCCGCAACGATGGCCTCAGCCTGACGCAGTTTCAGACCGTCGCGCTGCATCCGACGAATGATGCACTCGCGTTTGGTGGCACGCAGGACAACGGCATTCAGAAATACACTGGCAACAGCGAATGGCGCGAAACGCGCACAGGCGACAACGGCTCGACCTTCTTTGATTTCAATACGCCAACGACGGTGTACAGCACGTACGTTCTGGGCAGCATGATTAAATCGCTCAGCTCCGGCGAGCCGGGCACGTGGGCAACGGCAACGAACGGAATTCCTTTTACGGAAAATGTCGCGGACGGCAGATCAGCGTTTTATGCGCCGTTCACGATGGCTCCGACCAATCCGTTGCAACTGGCCTTCGGTTCGTATCGCGTTTGGTATACGTCGGACGGCGCGACGAATTGGAACACGATCAGCGGCGATGTCACAGGCG
>JAEUQN010000237.1 GCA_016789725.1 Blastocatellia bacterium
TCAACGCCTTCATCGCTTCAGCAGATTTCTTTGATCGTAGGCTCAGAAAATGAAAAAGCGTTGGGCGTGTACACGCCCAACGCCTCACCTTCAGGTCAAATGATCAAGAAAGATTATTTGCCTTTCTTTTCAAATTTTTCAGCAGTCACTTTCTTCTCGTTGAATTTAAACTTGCTGACAACCCATTCTTCGGTGGGATTGCCGCCAACAGCTTTCGTCAACACGGTGGGAAGATTGAAGCCATTGAATTCTTTGTATTCGGAAAAGCTCCATTGATAGTCCACTTCAGGAGCCTTTTCATAGGCGGCTTTCATCTCCGCCATCCGCTGATCTTGCCGCGCGCGCTGCTCGGCCATGATCTTATCTTTTTCCGCTTGCGGCAATTTGTCGAATTCTTCGCGGCTCATTCCGCCGGGGCCACGTTGCCCCCCCTGGCCCGGCTGTCCTTGTCCAGGCTGGCCGCCCTGTCCACCAGGGGCACGTTGACCGCCAGCACCGGGGCCGCCACGAAATAACTGCGTCATATCTTTGTCTTTGTAGCTCAGCATCAAAAGCTGTTTGGATTGCTGGTCAATGTAAAGCCGAGCAACAATTCCATCAGCGGTTTTGACACCGATGACATCTGCTGTTCCATCCGGGGCTTTGGCTTCGCCGATGTAGGTATATTCAGCATTCAGTCCCGCCGGAGCTAACAAAAACCAGCCCAGCATCACGCGCGCCAGATCATTGCGGCGATTGCGTTCCTGAGCAGCAGGGTCAAGGAAGCCTGCGCCTCCCCCCATCATTCCACCGCCACGTCCGCCACCGGGGCCACCGCCCGGCATCGGTTGGCTGGAAATATTTTCTGTCCAGGTAGTGCTTCCGTTGAGGACATCAACCGTCGTAAATTCCGCCGGGCCAAAACTCCGCGTGACCGAGCGATAAATTTTATCGGGCATTGCCATCGTGATTTCTAATGGCCCTTCCAGATTACGCTGCCCCATTGATTGTTTGAATGTGCCTTCGGCGACGACATTTTGCAACGCCTTGATTTTGTCTTCTTTGCCGATTACTGCACGAGCCTTTTTGATGATTTCCACCGCTTTGGCATCACCCTGCGCGAATGCCTGAGCGGAAAAAGCGAGGACGAGACCGAGAACCATAAGTCGAATTTTCATTGCTACCCTCCAAAGTTAATCAAACAAGTTCAGCAACCGACGCCCCATTAGACGAAGATTTTTCGCTTTCGGTTGCAGGCTTTGTAAATCAGGGATGAGTGGGAGAGAATACGCCGCTTATCACCCAGATTCAAACCGTCAACAGGAGTCATCGTGGAATTCACACGCGCTGAACTTTCGATCCTCAAAAAGCTGAAATCCCCCGAACAGATTCAAGGTTTTCTCGACAACGAAATTGCCTACAACAAAGAACCATCGGGCCCGACCTGCCGCAGCCCGCGTTACGTCCTGCAAGATCGCCTGGCGCATTGTGCAGAAGGCGCGTTCTTTGCCGCTGCTGCGCTCCGCCTTCAGGGACATCCGCCCTTGATTATTGACTTGGAAGCGGTGCGAGACGACGATCACCTACTTTCCGTTTTCAAAGAGGATGGACATTGGGGGGCAATCGCAAAGTCTAATTACGCCGGTTTGCGTTTTCGAGAGCCGGTGTATCGCACGATCCGGGAACTGGTGATGAGTTATTACGAACACTATTACAACCTCAAAGGTGAAAAGACACTGCGCGCCTATTCAACTCGCCCAGTGAATCTCAAGCGTTTTGACCATCTCGGATGGATGACTTCAGAGGAGGATTTGTGGGTGCTTTGTGAACATCTGTGCGTCGTTCCCCATTCACGCGTGATGACGTTGCCGATGGAGCGTAAACGACGGAAGATGGATCGTAGATCGTATGAGGCGGGAATGACTGGATTAGTGAAAGGATAAGAGGCTATTGAACGTTCAATAGCCTCACAACCTCAATCAATCTTGACAATGCCGCGATGGAAACGAGTCACCACATTAGGGTCTGCCGCAATGCGTGTTTTTGCCTCTTCCTTCCCGTCATACGGCAGCAGGTTTAGCAGGTAGCGGATGCTTTCCAGCCGGGCTTTCAACTTGTTATTCGCGCTGACAATAATCCACGGGCTGAATGAAGTGTGGGTTTTGCTGAACATCTGTTCTTTGTATTGCGTGTAGCGGTCCCAAAGTTCCTGCGCGCGCTGGTCAATGGGGCTGAGCTTCCATTGCTTGAGCGGATTCACACGGCGGGAATCAAACCGCCGCAATTGTTCATCCTTGGCAATCGAAAACCAGAATTTGATAATCGTCACACCATCTTCATAGAGCATGTGCTCGTATTCCGGCACTTGCTGTAAAAATCGCTCGTATTCAGCTTCGCTACAAAAATTATTGACCGGCTCGACCACCGCGCGATTGTACCAGCTTCGATCAAAAAACACGATTTCACCGGCATTCGGCAATTGCCGCGTATATCGTTGAAAATACCATTGACCGCGTTCTTCCTCCGTCGGCTTTGGCAAGGCAACAACCCGCATCGCGCGCGGGTTCAGGTGTTCGGTAAATCGGCGAATCGTGCCGCCCTTGCCGGCTGCATCGCGCCCCTCAAACAAGATGGCGATCCGCTTGTTATGTTCCTGTACCCATCGCTGTAACTTGACCAGTTCTACTTGTAAATCGCGCAATTCATCTTCGTATCGCAAATAAGACAGCACGCTTTTGAGCCGGATATTTTTATTTTTGAGCAGCCGAATCAGGCCTCGGTTGGAATTCAGAATACTCAATTCGTCTTCTGACAACTTGAACTCTGCTTCCGTGATCTTCTGTTTCTTGATCTGCGCGGGATCAGGAACTGGTTCCACTATCGTTAAGGCTTGCGGGGGGGATTCCACTGGAACAATCTGTGGCGCGTTTTTTCTCATGGACAATCGTCTCCTGAAATTAGTCAATGTATTTTGGGGGAAGGCCGAGTCTCGATTCCTGCGGATTTTTTCGTAGCCTTGAAAATTTCCGCACTCCAAGGACCTAAGGTCAGCAGTTTTCCACACTCCAAACACCGTTCCCCTGTCATCAGGCTTCACTAGAAACCATCGTGCCAAAGGTCTGCGGTAGTGTAGGAAATTGATAGCCGATCACAAATTAAATAATGCGAGTTGTCCTCCGGTATGCCAAAACAAGACGGTTTCATCAGCAGAGAGTTTTTCTTGTCGGACCCAGTCAATCATCCCAGCCATCGCTTTTGCCGAGTACGTGGGGTCCAATACAATTCCTTCGGTTCGCGCGAGCAATTTGATCGCCGCTTCTGATTCAGACGTCCCAATGCCATAACCTGCGCCGATGTAATCATCCAACACCATCACATGCGGGTGATGCCAACTCACATCCAGCAATTCACCAATGCCACGAACGATCACGGACACTTCAGAGGAAATAGATGGAGCAGCATCGTCAGGGCTGACGCCGATGACTTGAACCTGGGGTAAATTCAACAACTGTAATCCCGCCAGGATGCCCGATTGTGTTCCGCCGGAAGAGCTGGCATGAAAAATGTAATCAATCGTCACCTCCATCGCTTCCAGTTGCGAAGCGGCTTCCTGCATCGCGTTCACATATCCCAACGCCCCCAATGGAGTGGAAGCGCCGAGTGGGATTTCGCAAACCGTGGTGCCTTCTGCGCGCAATTGCTCGGCCAACAACCCCATCGTTGCCCGGCGCTCTTCCCGACTTGTGACCAGATGAATTTCTGCGCCATAGAGTTCATCCAGAAATAAGCTTGCCGGGGTCGTTTCCGGTGGGCTTGGGGCATTCAAAACCAGGACACAGCGCAAACCCAATCGCGCGCAGAAAGCCGCTGTCACACGGCAATGATTGGATTTGATTCCTCCTATCGTGATGACCGCTTCACATCCATCCGCCAATGCCTGCGCCAGAAAATACTCCAGTTTGCGAACCTTATTGCCGCCAAAACCGGGGCCGGTGTAATCATCCCGTTTGATAAATATCCGGGGCGCATTTTTTCCCAAAGCCCTCTGAAATCGCTCAAGCGGCTCAATGGGGGTTGGATACACGCCCAGGTTCAGTCGTGGGATGCGGCCTAACCTTTCTGGTATTGGTAATTTCATATCGGCTCGTTTAGTCAAATTGGATTTTGAATTCCAGGACCACTACGCGCGCATCTTTTTGAAGCGATCTAAATTGGCCTTCAGGGCTTCCAGCGGTGGAAAGGCGTCGCGCTCGTATTCGATGATGTACCATTCAACTCCGCCGACCGTTTCGACGGTTTTCATAATCTGATTCCAATTCAATTCATCATCGCCAAGAAACGCGTCGGGGCTTTTCTTTGAGAACGGTTTGACGTGCATTGAAATCGTGCGGCCTTTATTGCGTTTGAGAAAATCAAGCACGCTGACGCCCTCCATCTCTGAGGCATTGCCTGTGTCAAATTGCAAAATCACATTTTTCCGAGTCTGATCGGCAAACACGTTCCACCAATAATCGGCCCCGATTTTATTGAAGTCGGTGGTGTGATTGTGATAGCCGACGCGCAAGCCTGCGGCTTTGATTTTATCCGCGATCTCATTGATTTCTGCGGCAGTCTTCAGCAGCAACTCTTTCGAGTTGTAGACGTCTTTAGGTAAGGAACGGATGATGAGATTGCGGTTGCCAATGGCTTGATTGAATTCAATGGCGGTTTTTAATTTATCGCCCTTCAATTCATTGAAGCTGTGATGAAACCCGCACGCTTTGAGCTTCGCGGCGTCCAAATATTTGCGCCATTCCACACCTGATTTGCCAAACGCATTTTCAAGCTCAATGCCTTCGTAACCGAGCTGTGCGACGGCTTGCAAGGTGCCAGGAATATCATCTTTCATTTGTTTGCGTACGCACCAGGCTTGGGTGGCAATCGGAATCTTTTTCCACTTGGCCGCAGCAGTGAGCGAGGCCGGAACCAAGGCGGCAGCCGTGCCAAGGGCAAGAAAATCTCGGCGATTGAGTTGTGTTGTCTTCATAATAACCTTCCTAAAATTGAGACGATTCAGGTCATTGACCGGGTC
The DNA here is from genome assembly GCA_016789725.1 of Blastocatellia bacterium. GTDB lineage: Bacteria > Acidobacteriota > Blastocatellia > RBC074 > RBC074 > JAFDVL01. The sequence continues at coordinate 5,051 of JAEUQN010000237.1, forward strand.
GAGGCGCTGCTGGAGCGCCACCGGGTCCGGCATTCAGCAAGCGGGTCAGTTCTGCTTCGGTCCAGGGATTCTTGCGACTGGCCGTCATGCCCCGAACCTCTTTCACTTCGGCGGGCGAAACCGGCGAAGCGGCGTTGCCCCATTCGCGCCGCACATACGTAAGTAAGGCGGCGATTTGTTCATCGGTTAATGTCGCAGCCAGCGGTGGCATCAATCCAATCGTGCCTTCTTTGCCAGCCAGCAGAACGCGGATCGCAATCGCGGGATTGCTGGTAGCCAATTGCGATTGCACCAACGCGGGCGCAATCTTTTCTTTGCCTAAGCCATCGGGTTGATGACAGCCAGCGCAAACGCTGCCGTAAAGCTGCTGCCCGGCAGCAAACCGCTTCTCTTCCTCAGCGGAAAGCTTCGGTGCTTCGGGCGGAGTATCCAGCTTGCCGGGCCAGGTCACACGCCCCGCAATTCGTTTGGCGATAGCAATGATTTCGGGCGTTTTATCAGCGAGCAACGATTTCAACGCAGCAGGTTCGCGCGGAAATGCCAACGGAGGCACCGGCGCGGCGCGACCACCTCCCGTTGCGACCGGAATTGACACTCCGCCACCGCCGCCGCCACCACCGAGAGTCACGGGTCGTCCTCCGCCACCACGCATCGGCGACAAGCCGTAATCAATGCCGCGTAGCAAAGCTTGTCGTTGATCGCCATCGCGTTTTGTGTCAGCAGCAAGTTCCAATAACTTTTGCGCCGCTGCCGGATTTCGGCCTTTGCTGATGGCAGCCGTCAGCATTTCGACCGCGTCTTTATTGCCTTTGGCCGCCAGAACAGAATTCAGCATCTCTGTTTCCTGCCCACTCAATCCGCTCACGACGACGTCCACTAAAATCGGATCGCTCGAATATTGCGCCAACATTTTGCCGAGTGGTTCCAATCGTGCAGTAGGCGGCAAGTTGCCGAGCGTCGCGGCGAGTTGCCGAAGAACGATCATATTGCTTTCGTCCACGCGTTGCAGAAGCGCCGCCTGTAAAGTAGAACCAGCCACACTCAGAGCTGGGAAATGTTCAGCAAGCCGAATCGCCGTGGCACCTACTTCGGGCTGCCCATCTTTCAAAGCTTCAAGAACCGTGTCCACGTCAATCGCGCCCAATCCACTCAGCGTCCACAGCGCGTGCAATTTTGTGCGGTAATCACTGGCTTTGAGGGCCTGGTTCTTCAACACCTCAGCCACTGATTTATCGCCACGCTCAACCAAAAGCTGCTGCGCCCAATCGCGCCACCAGCCACTCGGATGCGCTAACAACTCAACCAACCTGGCCGACGATTCTTTTTGCAGATTGGGCTTGCCTTCACGTTTCGTCGTTTCGTGAACAACGCGATAAATGCGACCCAAGCCCACCGGCGATTGCAGCTTGTGTTGGTTGATGTAATCGCGCAAGTAATCCGTTTGATACTGCCCGTCCTGCACGACGCCACGATACATATCTACGACATAGAACGTGCCGTCGGGACCATTCGCCAAATTCACCGGGCGAAACCACTCATCGGTCGAGGCAATGAATTCCGCGTTGGGGTACGCATCGCGCGCCGAGATACGACCGGAGCCATCATCATTGATCAGCAACCGATGCACGAGTTGCCCGGTGCAATCGGTCACGAACGCATTGCCCTGTAATTCTTGGGGCAAACGGTCGCCGCGATAAATCAACGGCGTTGCGGCGGATTGATAGGTCGTGATCGTGCCGTCAGGACGCAACACGCCGTCACGATACCCTCGATTCACACCGCGCGTGGGGCGAATCGGCCACGTTGCGGTGTCTTTGCGGGCAATCAGTTCTTCATAAGCCCCGCGCGTGCGCACAATATTAGGATTGCGTAGAAAATAACTTGCTGGCACAACATCAGCAAACAACGGCTGTTCGTTCCAGTTGCGATAAATGCGCCCCACATCATCCATCGTCATCCCCCATTGCCCGCGCAGCAACGTTGGCATTGCTTCAAATTTACCGTCCTTGAAGCGGTACGAGAAATTATGTTCCGACGTGTGCAACACATTATCCATTCCCCAGAGCAAACTGTTCGCATTGTGTTCAGGATTAGCTTCGCGCCGTCCGTATTGATCGTGCAACAGTTCTTTCGCATCGGCTTTGCCATCGCCATCCGTATCACGAGCCAGCCAAAGATTTGGCGGCTCTCCGACCAACACGCCGCGATCCAAAACCTTGACTGCTCGCGGCAACACCAATCCATCCAGAAACACTGTGCGTTTATCCATCTTCCCATCGTCATCATTGTCTTCCAGCACGACGATCCGGCCTGTTGGTTCACGCGAATCCTGCTCGGCATTTTCGGGCATAAAGCCGGGCATTTCGATCACCCACAAACGACCATCCGGCCCGAATTCAATGGCCACAGGGTCTTGCACCAGTGGCTCGCTGGCGACGAGTTCAAGACGATAGCCCGGCGGCATTACAACTGTTTTGAGCGATTGTTCCGGCGTCAATGGTCGTGATTCATCGGAGACTTTTTGGACAGGTGACGGCCATTGCTGTTGCCGCGAGCAAGCGCTAAGGCCAAAGCCAGCGAGGCCCGCCAACAGCGAGACACACACTATCCACAGTTTCGGTTTTGTTGAGTTCATAATCCTTTTTGATGTTGTCTCAAAGTTGAAAGTTCGAGCGGATCGCGTCCGAACAAAAGAAAGGCAACCGAATTTTTGGTGAAGGCGGAGTGTAATTGAACCTCCTGCTGAACACAACGGACACGCCTCTCAATCAAGCAGGATTCATCCCTCTTCAAGGCAACATCACAAATTATTTTCTGCCGTTCCCGCCCCTGGAAATCCAATTTGTTGAATGCCGCGTAGACATCAATGCAAGAGATAAGTGAGAGCCTTTTTTCTCGGCTCAATCCCGAAAGATAACTACAACACACGAGCACGCGGCAGCAGCGTTGTGCGCGCTCGCCAGGTAAAGTGTGTTTGCCAACGTAAGGAGTAACCAGATGAAAACCCATTTTCCCCGACTCAATCGCCTACAGTTTGTACCCGTCCTGCTCTTCACATTTGTGCTATCAATGGCGGCGCGTGGGCAAGCGCCCGATGTTGAGGAAACTTCAGAAAAGAGCAACGCCATCAGCCTCTCGGTCGAAGCAACCACCCAGCCCGGCAACTTTCATACGCCGCTGGATTCCACGCCTGACCCGCTGGGCAATTTCATTTACTTCGTCGCCATCGGGAAACGCGGCCCCGGCGTTTTTCGTGTCGCGGCGGCGGCCAATAACCCTGTCGTAGAAATTGCTGCCGGGTATCCGTTGGTCGCGCCGACCGGTATCGCCTTCAGCAGTGACGGGCTGACAATCTACATTACAGATGCACAGGCGTGGAGCGATGACGGAGTGTCGGGGCAAATTTTTGCGCTGCCCGCAAATGGCGGAACGCCCCTTCCTTTGCCCGGCGCGGCTGGCACGAAACCTCGCAATCTGGATGTCGTACGCGAAAACGGACGCGACGTAATTTACTACAGCGGACAGGAACCACGCCGCCTGCGCCCGGCCATTTTCAAATTAGCAATCAATGCGCCCAACACCCTGCGCATCGTGGCACAGGGTGCGCCGCTCGTGGCCCCGGATGGCATTGCCGTGACGCGAACGGGCATCGTGTATGTGGCAGATCGGGCTTCGGCGGGCTACGGTCGTGGCAATGTTTTCCGCCTCAATGGTCGGTCTATCCGCCCGATCACATCTGCGGTGCAAATGGGGAATCCGGCGGGCATTGCTCTCACGCTGGACGACTCTACGTTGTTGGTGTCTTCACATCAACGCAATGGCTACGATCAGGTCCTGGTGGTGGATTTACGAACTTTGCGAACGCAGGTTTTCACCGATGTGGTGGGAGAAAATCTTGACGCTGGCGGCTTGCATCGCGCTCATGACCGCGACATCTACAGTTGGATAGATTCTACAAGCGGCGGGCAAGGGACGGTCTATCTCGTTCGGCCCAGACCCTGATGAGGTGATGACATTGAATTGAGCGGATGCACGTAGTAGCCAATTTATTTGCTGCTTTTCAGCGGATGCACGTAGTAGCCAATTTATTTGCTGCTTTTCAGCCACCAAACCTGAG
>JAEUQN010000238.1 GCA_016789725.1 Blastocatellia bacterium
TGACACCTGACATCCGACACCTCAATCAGGGTTCAATCAAGCCGAAGTTGCCGTCTTTGCGTTTGTACATAACGCCGACACGGTCTGTTTCGGCATCCCGAAAAACCAGAAACTGTTCGGAACTACTGGCAACCAGCAGCATGGCTTCTTCAGGGGGCATGGGTTTGATTGAGTAGCGGCGCGAGCGGATAATGCGCGGTGCGTTGGCAGCGGGAGCTACCTCAGGAACGGGGCTTGGTGCGACAAGTTTGGTGGCGACCGCGTGATGTTTACGATCAATGATTTTGCCTTTTAGCTTTTGCACCTGACGTTGCAGGCGGTTCACGGCTTGCGCCACGGAAGCATACATATCTGAACTGTCGGCGGTACTCGTAAACTCGTGATCTTTCCAGTGAACGACGATTTCTGCGACATGCCGATGGTGTTTTTCGACACTCAAAATCACATGCGTTTTGGTTGATCCGTTTAAGATCGGATCAAGCTTACTAAAGTGTTCCTGTGTATGTTTTCTGATTGCGGGAGAGATGGTGAAGTTGCGGCCTGTGAATTCAATTTTCATCATTCGCCTCCTTTCGGTGGTTGGGTCTAAGTGTTGTCAATATAATGTAGGGCGATGTGCTACGGGGAAAAGGTGTTTATCGAATGCAGCGAGTCGTATATGTACAATAGTGCTTAAAGCTAGATGACCTGCTTACGTTCGCGCGAACCGGGAATGCGCAACTGGTCACGATATTTGGCGACTGTGCGGCGCGAAAGTTTTTGTCCTTCCTGAGCAAGAATTTTGGCAATCTCATCGTCGGTGAGCGGATTTTTCGGGTTTTCAGCTTCGATCATCTTTTTGATTTTGAGTTTGATAATTTGTGTCGAAACTTCCTCTCCATCTTCGTTCGTCATACCTTCGGTAAAAAAACGGCGCAGCTCAATGACACCTTGTGGGGTATGGGCATACTTGCCGTTGACGACACGAGAAACCGTCGAAAGATGCATGCCGATGTCTTCAGAAATATCCTTGAGCATCATTGGCTTGATGTATTCGACGCCTCGATCAAGAAAGTCGCGCTGCCGAATGACGATTTGCTCACAGACGCGGTAGATCGTTTGTTTGCGATGCTCAATGTTTTTCAGTAAATCCACTGCTGACCGAAAGCGATCTTTTAGATAGTCCCGCGTTTCTTTTGACGTGTCTTTGTTTTCAATCATCCGGCGATATTGCGAATTGATGCGCAATTGTGGCAAGCCATCGTCATTGAATCGAATGATATATTCATCATCCATTTTTTCAATGTAGACCTCTGGCTCGACATACTGAGCATTACTCGGCGCAAACTTGCGGCCCGGATGTGGTTCGAGTTGTTTGATGAGTTTCAGCTCGTTGACCAGGTGTTCAATCGGAATGCCCAACTCGCGCGCGAGTTCGGGCAGCTTATGGTTTTGCAACTTGTGAAAATGTTGCAGCACCAACGCCACCGCAAGGCGATCTCCGCAGCCCATCGTGCGCAACTGCATTGCCAGGCATTCCTGCAAGCTGTTGGCTCCGACACCGGGCGGATCAAATTGCGCGATGACGTCGAACGCAGCATTGACAGTTTCCATTGACCAATCACCGAGTGCTGCAATCTCTTCGCGTGTGCCTTCCAGATAGCCATCATCGTTGAGATTTCCGATAATCGCTTCTGCTGCCATGCGCACTTCATCGGTCGTTTGCGTCATGCGCAATTGCCATTCTAAATATTCGCCAAGAGTTTGTTCGGAGGAAAGGAATTGCTCGAAGGTCGGGCCTTCTTTGGTTTCTGTTTCACGCGTGCGATAGCCGGGGTCAAGGTACTCTTCGAAGGTTTGCCCGAAATCAATTTCCTCAAATGAGTCGCGCTCGCCAACCTCGCCTTCGCCGCTTTCATTCGTAGTAGTGGTGGTGGTGGCCGAAGCGGCGCGCTCTTCCCCGTAACTGTCAAAGCTGTTGTCAGTCCCAAACTCACGGGCATCATTTCCGGCAAAGTCGCTGGCGTCTGCTGTGCCATTCACGTAGTTCGTGGTTTCGTTATTGGCGTTGTAATCACTAATGCCATTGAGTTCACTGGCTGGCGCATCTTCAGCAAAATCTGTCCCTCCAAGACTGGGTGCGACAGAAATTTCTTCCGGTGCGAGTTCTTCAAGAACGGGGTTTTCTTGTAGTTGCTGATTGACGAGATCATTCAATTCCAACTTCGTCATTTGCAGCATCTCGATGCGCTGTCTGAGCTGTGGTGTGAGTACCAGCCCCAGGTTTTGACGAAGTGATTGTGAGAGTCCCTGCTTGAATGACATAAAAACGCAAAGCTACATTCTGAATTTTTCGCCCAGATAAACTCGCCGAACTTCTGGGTCGGTGGTCAATTGATGCGGCGTTCCCGTGCGGAAAATTTCACCCTCATTGATGATGTACGCCCGGTTGGTAATTTCCAACGCTTCTCGCACATTATGATCCGTTATCAAAACACCAATGCCGCGATCACGCAAGCCCGCGATGATTTGTTGGATGTCATCAATCGCCTTTGGATCAATACCAGCAAAGGGTTCATCAAGCAAGATAAATTTCGGCTCCAACGTGAGGCAGCGCGCAATTTCCGTTCGGCGTCGTTCGCCGCCCGAAAGCGCATACCCTTTGTTGCGTCGCACGTGTCCAAGATGAAAATCCTCAATCAGCCGCTCCAGTTTTTCCTGTCGTTGTTGGCGTGAAAGTTTGAGCGTTTCCAAAATGGCGAGGATGTTTTCCTCTACTGTTAATTTACGAAAGACCGATGCTTCCTGTGGTAAGTAGCTAATGCCGCTACGGGCACGTTTATGGATTGGGAGTCGGGTAATATCTTGCTCCCCAAGTAAGATCCGTCCGCCGTCTGGCCGTTCCAATCCCAGAACCATATAAAAGGTCGTGGTTTTCCCCGCACCGTTTGGCCCCAGTAGCCCAACGATTTCCCCCGGACTGACTACAATGGAAATATTATTGACGACACAGCGACCGCGATAGGACTTTTTAAGATTTTCGGCACGTAATGAATGGGGTATGCTGAGAACTGTTGACTGTTGTTGGCCGACCGATTCGCTAATGGATTGGGCTTGGTTTTCGGGTTCAATCTTGACTTCGATTAACTGCTCTTTTGCATCGGTCACGCTTCAAATCTCAACCTCGTTTTTTGATGCGGTGAGTCGTTTTCACGCGCTTGGTACCGCTCTCATCAGAGGCCGTGATCTTAGCATCGCGCAGGTGCAAAGTCAATCTGGCCCCTTTTGATGTAGCGTCGTTTTCACGGTCCTCAATAGTCGCTAAATTGCCTGTCAATACTGCTTCATCGGTGGCTGCGGTGTATTCCAGTTGATTGCCTTTGCCCACGCGCATTGGTTGGGTCAAGACCACTTCGCGTTGCGCCACAAATCGTGTCATTTTGTAGTCTGCATCCAATGTGACATCCGCCGCTGCTGCATCAATCTGATCCGTTCCCTGGCGGATTTTGACCTTGTTGGTATAGCGCACGAGACGATTATGATCAAAATAGTGAATCTGGTCGGCGGCTCCAAAGACGGGGACGATTTCTTTTTTGCCTTTTTCAACCTCGCGCTCGAAGTTATAAATCGCCGATTGCGCATTGCCGGTTGCAATCATTGTACGTTCGCCATTGTCCACTTCCACAACCTCACCGCGCACAAAGTTGTCATCCTGCCACGCTCGCGCATTGCCTTCATATTTGGCCGAAGATTCCCGATGACGAAACGTTGCGCGATCTGAAGAAACAAACACGGGCGCGTTGTTTTTCTTGAAGGGAGCCGCGCCGTTGGTCGTTTCTTTGCTGTAATAAGTTGTCCGCACGCGTGTTCGCGCCACACTTTCGCCCGTATCAAGATTCGCATCAATTTCCTGCGCGTCCGTGCGCGCGACGTTATCCCACACTTGTGGTTTGCCTCGCATCAGAATAGTGCGCGAAGCCCCAATATAAATGGCTTTGGCGGCGGTCGCGTGTCGTTCGCCTTCATCAAGTTTCGCGTTGCCGTCTACCAGAACCTCGGCCACTTCCTGTGTTTCTGCTGTTAGCTGCGTTGTGATTTTGCTGCCCGTCAACGTGCGTTTCACACGCTTTTTATCCGGCTGCATGGGGGTAAATTCGGCAATGGCGTTTGTTTCTGCGACAAAGGTTTTGATGTCATTGCCCGTATCAAAAAAATCAGCCGTAAACTGTGGGGCACGCAACGTTTTGATTTCCGCTTTTTCTGTCGCTACCAGCGGCGTGATCGTCAGCACTGCATTGCCCTTGACCTCAGCGCGGGCGAGATATTTGCCGCCGGGGTGATAGATGACGTTTGCGCCATCTGCTTCAATGACGCGCTCGGCATTCTTTTCGGTTTTTTCCGCCGGGGTAATTTTCATCACGGTGCGTCCGTTGGTGACGACTGTCGTTAACTCGCTGGTTTTCTCTTGAGGTTTGTAATTGGCCTCCAATTGTTCGGCCATCAACTCGCGTGGGGCATCTTTTTCGAGCGAGCGAGCCACCGCCTTGCCGCTTGCCACCGCCTTTAGCAGTCGTTGCTGCTCATCGAAGAAAAAGTCCAGATTTTTCGCTGAGATTTCCTGTTGCTTACCCTTTTCCTGTGATTTTAAATAGCTGTTGCCGCGCGCTTCGACGCGTTCGATCTTGTCCGTGTTTTTGATATAGATGCCTGTGATTAAATCTGCCTTGCCAAGTTGCTCGCCTTGCGTGACTTGTGCATTGCCCGTGAATTTGACGATCCCGTCAAGTTGCAGGTAGTCCGCACGATCACCTTTGAGATCAAGCGGCGCACCTTTCGGGTCTTTGGACGCAATGATGACGTGGGCCTCTTTAAGCAGCGCGAGCTTTTTTTCTTTGATGTGGAGCGTGGCCCCGATACTTGCGCCGCTCAGTTCTGCCCGCTTGAAATTGACCGCGACATCACTGGCTGCAACCTGAGTTTTTAAATCGTATTTGAGGACCTCAGTCGTGACTTCCAGCCCTTCGGCATTCGTCGCCACCACGTGTCCATTGAAGAGAGCAATGTCTTTATCCTGCTGAAATTCGCCCTTGTCTGATTTGATGCGCCCGTTTTCTTTGCCTGCTTCGTCAAATCCCGTGATTTCCAACTTTTCCAATTCGTGGCGTCCACTGACATAGCTGACGTCTTTCGCGGCGACGACTTTGAATTGAGGCTTGCCGTTTACGTTGCTGGTATATTCGTAGCCTTCGGTGATCGCCAGAATTTGATCGCCCAACCGTGACGGCCCACGCTGCACTGGAGGAATCTCCTGCCGTTTGTTCCGGTACTTAATAAACGCGACGACCAGAATCCCAATGATCCCCACCAGGAGCGCCAAGGATAAGAGCCGACCGAGCGAATGCAGTTTGTCTCTCCACATAATATGGCGATTGTAGAGGGTGGAGAGGGCAAGATTCAAATTGGACAAGCGCATCACCGACTTGACCAATGCAACAGAGATGCGTAAGATGCGTGCCGTTGTTGATCTTTCCTATGTGGCGGGTATAGCTCAGTTGGTTAGAGCGCCAGATTGTGGCTCTGGAGGCCGTCGGTTCGAGACCGACTACTCGCCCCAATTCCTACAAAAAGTTCAAGACACGTTTCTTTCCTGTACAAAATCCTTGCGTCTTTCTGTCTCAACTTCAGGCCGACAATGGATTGCTGTCAATCGCTGTACCGATTTATGGCTTCCATGTAAAATGCCTCTGTCCTTCAGAATTTCACGCAGGAGACTGATGCAATGAAAACAGGTTGGCTTGAAAAGTTCCGGCATTGGCTGGATGACGCAGACCCCGAGGCTGAAGCGGAGATTATCACTAACCCACAACCATCGCCGCCCTCGCAGGCTGAGCATTTATTTCTGACCATTGCCCGCGCAATCGAAGCCGTGATGCGCCGCGAAGCGTTTACACCTTACGGTGAACCCACTTGCATTCCGCGCTATTACCTCGTCTTTCTGAATCCCGAAGACGACAATCAATGGCACGGCGAAAAGCGGCGTGCGATGGAACGCGGGCTATACAATGCCATCCGGGAACGCGCGCTGGAACTGGTTGGCCAACAGCAGGCGCAACTCGCTCCCATCACACTGGAATTGCGCGTAGACGCCACGCTTGAAGTCGGACAGGTGCTTGCACAGGCAATCTGGGATGAAGTCGAAGAGAAAACGATTCTGGTCAAGCCAGGACAGTTTTCACTCCTTGATGAAGACGAAGAACCGCCGACAGTCGTGTTGCCTAAAGAGGATGGACCGACGGTTGTGAAGCACTTCTCGCTGCAAGTAAAACGGGGCGTAGCGTCCGAGCTACGCCCCGTCTTTAAGCCATCGGCAACGATTGGACGCGGCAAAGAATCGGATGTGCGGTTGACGGGCGACGAATCCATCAGCCGCTTGCACGCGAAGTTGACGAAGAACGCTGACCAATCATTCACCCTCGACGCGCAAGGACAGAATCCGCTCACGCTGGCCGACGGCAGCGAAGTGCCCAAGGAAAAGAGCGCCTTGCTCAAACGCGGCGACAGCTTCACCATTGGCGAATATGAATTAACGATCAAATAGCGCGTTACGATTTATGCTTCAACCCAACGATACGCTCGGCCCCTACATTATTCTTGAGCATCTCGGCAGCGGACAAGCCGGCGTTGTCTGGAAAGCCAAAAAACAAAGAGGCATCGCTGTGCCCTGTGCGCTCAAGCTCCTGACCGACCCTGATCTCAAATGGGAGACCGTCGAAAAAGAAGCGCAGGTCTGGTTGGAGGCGAGCGGACATCCCAACATTCTGCCGATGATTGAAGCCGATGAGTACGACGGGCGCAACGTCATCGTCAGCGAATATGCTGCCGGAGGCTCATTGGATAAATGGCTCAAACCACACGGTGGCAAAGCGCCTTCCATTGCCAAAGCGATTGAAATGATGCTCGGCATTCTGGCTGGCTTGGAACATCTGCACGGGCGCAAGATTGTCCACCGCGATTTGAAACCGGCCAACGTGTTATTGCAGGGAGACGTTCCGCGTCTGGCCGATTTCGGTTTGTCGCGCGTGATGTCCAGCACACATCACAGCGGTTGGGCCGGCACGCTGGAATTTGCGCCGCCGGAATCGTTCGATGATTTTTACGATAACAAGACGGACATTTGGGCGGCAGGCGTGCTGCTGTATCGCTTGCTGAGCGGGCGTTTGCCCTTTCCACAAAATAATCAAGCCGCGTTGATGGGCGCAATTATGAATAAGCCTCCGAACCCTTTACCCTCCGACATTCCCGCACAGTTACAGAAGATTGTGTGGCAAGCGTTGGAAAAGAAGATGGAAGAGCGGTTCCAGGCGGCGGCGGATATGCGACAGGCGTTGCTTCGGTTCAATTATTCTCCAGCGTCACCTAAACCGACTCTGCCGGAGCCAGCACCGCGTCGCAACATCATCCAAATTGACTTTGAACCGCCATCCCGCCCAACACCGCCCCAATCTACGCCTCGTGTGGAGAATGAGCCAACACACATTGTGTCCCCCAATCCTCCACTCGCTGCCGAATCAGACCGCATTGTGGTTGATAAATCCGATGTTGAAAAATTGGATTTTCCCAAACCCTACATCGAAAACCTGAATGGCGTTCCCCTCGAAATGATCCTTGTTTCGGCAGGCAAATTCACGATGGGCAGCGACAACTACATAGATGAAAAACCGCTGCACGACGTCCGCGTGCAGAGCTTTTACATGGGCAGGTTTCAAATCACGCAAGCACAGTGGAAGGCAGTAATGGGTGAAAAAGTAAAGCCCCGTTTCTACGGCAATAATTTGCCGATGGAAAGTGTTTCGCTTAGTGATGCAAAATCATTCTGCAAAAAGTTACGAGCGATGACGGGAAAAGCATTTCGCTTGCCTAGCGAAGCGGAATGGGAATATACCTGTCGTGCTGGCACAACAGGAGATTATGCGGGCAATCTGGATGAGATGGCATGGTATTCCAAAAATTCAGACGGGAAGACGCATCCAGTCGGGCAAAAGAACCCAAATGCGTTCGGACTATACGATATGCACGGCAATGTGTGGGAATGGTGCGAAGATGTCTGGAACAAGAATTACAATGAAGCTCCGCAAGATGGCTCGGCGTGGGCAGACGGCTTCAGTCAAGTGCGGCGGGTGTTGCGGGGAGGGTCGTGGCACGACGAGGGGGATAGTTGCCGTTCCGCTTACCGTGGCAGTTATGCATCCGGTGGTCGCAGCAAAACAGTCGGTTTCCGTGTTGTCATGAGTACGATTGCATTCGTATCTGTAAAAGGAAGTGCAAGAGTCACCCAAGTTTCCGTGTTGTCATGAGTACGATTGCATCCTACTTCAGATGACTTCATCCAAGATCGTCAGACCTCACTCTTCTTCAATCCAATCTCTTCCTGAATCTCTCTGAGTGCCGCAATCACGAACGCACAATGTTCGTCGAAGCTCACACCCAATTCCTCTGCGCCTTGCCATAAATCGTTGCGGTTCACCGTACGCGCAAAGGCCTTGTCTTTGATCTTCTTTTTGACCGACGAGACTTCGAGGGTGTCGAGGCTTTTGTCCGGTCGTACCAGCGCACACGCCGTCAGGAAGCCGCACAATTCATCCGTTGCAAACAACGCGCGTTCCATCAATGTTTCGCGCTTCACGCCCGTGTAGTCGGCGTGCGAGAGAATGGCGCGGATGATCTCTTCGCTGTAGCCTTTTTGGCGCAAGGTTTCGGAGCCGAGTTGCGGATGACGCTGGTCGGGATAGCGTTCATAATCGAAGTCATGCAGCAGCCCGACGAGACCCCATTTGGCTTCGTCTTCGCTGTACTTTTTCGCGTAGCTTTGCATCGCGTGTTCGACTGCTCGCGCGTGTTTGCGGAGGCTCTCACTGAGTGTCCAATCGCATAATAATTCCCACGCTTCCTGGCGGGTTGGCAATGAGTCTGACATGTCTTTTCTCCTTCGTTTGAGCGCCAAAATTCAGGGCTTTTTCTGTATTTGTTTCAGAACTTTCACCGAATTTTCCTAATCTTTACAACGCTCTTACAAGTTTACAACCTCTTTACATCTTAATGGTTTCTTTTCTGAAACTCCTCTGAAAAAATAGTCGTCTATGGGAATGTACTCGGTTGC
>JAEUQN010000239.1 GCA_016789725.1 Blastocatellia bacterium
CCCATACGCCACAATCGAATAGGTGCAAGCCATCGAAACGCGGCTGTCTTCGTAACGAATCAGATTCGGCTGTGCCTTCGTGCAAGCGAACAAGACGGACAGCAGCAAAACGATTTTCACCGCCGAGGCGCAGAGATCGCGCAGAGACGCGCGGAAAAGAAAATGCGATGGAAGGAAAAAAAAGAAGCCAGGCTCTTGATCCCACGCGCTCGCCTTCTCTCTCTTCCTCTTTCTCAAAACCCTCTGTGCAACTCTGTGAGGCCTCTGCGCCTCGGCGGTGAACTCATCTTCACTACGTTTGCCACTGCTCGCAATTTGCGCCATGATGCTTGTCCACCTTGTCATTCAATTAACCAATATTGGAAAGCACGATTATGAACCTCTATCGCGTCGTTTTACTCTTTCTCGTTTTATTGTTTTTGCCGCTCGCTTCTGTCGGCCAAAACAAAGGCGTCATCGTTAGCGCCCGCGCCAAAGCCGATTTCGCGCTGACCGCTGATCCCAATGCACTACAGTGGAAATCAGTCGCAGGCGTCGTCACGGAAAACGGGCGCTTTGGTGAAAAAGTCCCGAACCATCGCACCGAAATTCGTTCCGTCTGGACGCCAAAAAATTTGTATCTCCTCTTTATTTGCCAGTACGAAGAATTAAACCTCAAAGCCAATCCCTCCACAACCACCGAAACCAATAAGCTCTGGGAATGGGATGTCGCTGAAGCATTTATCGGCACTGACCTGAACGACATCAAGCATTACACGGAATATCAGGTCTCGCCGCAAGGTGAATGGGTGGACCTCGATATTGATCGCAAGCCGAACCCAGCCAAGCACGATGTAGACTGGAACTCCGGCTACGAGGTTAAAGCGCGCGTAGATGCCGCAAACAAAGTCTGGTACGGCGCGATGCGAATTCCAATCGCCAAATTCGACAAACGCAAACCCAAAGCCGGTTTGGAAATGCGCGCGAATTTTTATCGCATCCAAGGGCCGCCGTCGAATAAGAAATACATCAACTGGCAACCCGTCAACAACAACAGCTATCACACCCCGGAAGCCTTCGGGATTTTACGTTTGGGGAAATAGCGATGAAGATTGCAAATTATGTGATGCTTGTCGCCTTTGTTTTCGGCGTCATCGTGCAATACAACGATCCTGACCCGGCGCGCTGGATGGCAATTTATGGGGCAGCGGCTCTGGCCTGTGGCCTGTATGCAGCAGGGCGCAGTCAATGGATTGTGCCGGGTATCGTTTTGCTGGTCGCGGTGATTTGGGGGGCAACGCTTGCGCCTGCGGCACTGGGCAAAGTTGGTTTTGGCGAATTGTTTGAAGCCTTCGAGATGAAAGACGAGCGGGTGGAAATTGGGCGTGAATTCGGAGGATTAGCAATTATCGCTGCCTGGATGTTGGCATTGACAATAGTTTCTTTCCGTAAAGCACAAACTCAAACCTCATAACGAGAGCACGACACAAAAAGAAATAACGAAACAAACGAAAAAGTCTGCGACTTTCTGCTTTCGTCTGTTTCGTTATTTCCGTCTGTTCCGTACTCTCGTTTTTCCCTTCTAGAAATACAGCTTCAACGCAAACTGAATCTGCCGGGCAGGGAACGTGCTGCGAATCGTCCCAAATAACCCGCCCGTGGTCGGCTGACCGTTGACGATGCGGATGTTGTTCGCATTGCTGTCCGGCACGGTAAAGTTCGTGCGATTGAACAGATTGAAGGCTTCCATGCGGAATTCCAGTTTGGTGGATTCCCGCCAGATGGGGAAGGATTTGTGCAATCCCAAATCCGCCTGGAAGAAGTTTGGACCGCGTACCAGATTGCGTCCGGCATTGCCAAACGGTTGGCTGCGATCTGTTGGAATGGCGACCGAGTTAATGTTCAGGTAATTATTCGGATCAACATCGCCGCCGTTAATAATGGCCTGTCCCGTCAAATTCGGACGATGTGTGGGTGTGCCACCAACAGTAAACTGCGCGTTGGGGCCATAGGTCAAATTGATCGGCAAGCCGCTGGTGATTGAATTGATCAGTGTCGAGCGCCAGCCACCAATCAAATAGTCCAGCGCGGTTGGAATGTCTCCCGCCCAACGACGACCTTTGCCAAACGGCAAGTCGTACACAATGCTGGTCGTGTTATTGAATGGTTGGTTGTAGCTCGACAGTCCCTTGTCACCGATCAGGTTACGCATATTCAGCCGCGAATTGTCGCCGTTCGCGGATTCCAAATGGCCGGCGACGTTGTCAATCGCCTTCGACCACGTGAACGAATTCAACAAATACAACCCGCCGCTGAAGCGTCGTTCCAATTTGATCTGCAACGCATTGTAATTGCCAAAACCGCCGTTGAAAGAGGCTTGGATAAAACCGAAGCCAGCAATCGGACGACGCGCATCTACGGGCGTTCCGGCGGCGGGGTCGGTGGAGTTATTCGGACGCGCCTGGTTGTAATCGCCGAGCGCAATCAGCTTCAGGCTATGGTTGCCAACATACGCAACATCGAGCAACAAACCTTTGAAGAGTTCCTGCTGCACGCTGACGTGCCAGCTTTGCACATACGCAGTGCGGGTTTCGCGCGGCGTGAAGTTCGTGCGCGTCGTTGCGGTGCTGGCGCGCGTGGGATCAATCAATCCGGTTGGATAACCCGCCTGTGTGGGGCGGAAGCAACCCAGGAAATTATTGCCCGTGCAAAGCCCTTGTGACGTTTGCTGCGTAATCGAAACGCCAACGATTTGCGGCAGGTTGAAGGCGAGAATATTTTCACCGCCTAAACGATTGAAGTGAATGTAGCTGATGCCGTAACCACCACGCACCACCGTCTTGGAGGTCGCGTTGTAGGCCAAACCAAAACGCGGTGCCCAGTTGTTGAAGTCAGGGTCAACCAGCGCGCGGTTGTAAAGTGAGCCGTCACTGGCAAAAATCAATTTATTCGTCGCTGGATCAAAATTCGTGATCTGGTTTTTCTCTTCGTATTGCGGCGTAGCGAATTCATAGCGGACGCCCAGATTCAAGGTCAGCTTCTGACTGACTTTGAAATCGTCCTGCAAATATGCAAAGTGCATTCGCTGGCGATATTGTGGGATGAAGAGATTCGCCAACTGATAGTTATTGCGCGCGCCGAAAAAGAAGTCGGCCAGGTTGTACAAATTGTTGCTGGTCGTCACGCCCGTCGGACGACTGAATTGTCCGCCATAGCTGTCCTGTCCATACTTCGGATTGAAGTCCTCAATCTCGGTATTGACGCGTTGATATTCATAGCCCGCTTTCAGGCTGTGGCCTCCGAGCAGCTTCGTGTAATTCACGCGCGGATTCCAAATGAACGGGTCCTGGTTTTGCGGATTGCTGGATTGTCTCCCTAGTCCCACGTACCCGCTGATCGCTTGCGTATTCAATCCTCCGGCGATACTGCGTTCCTCTGGCAATCCCGTGATGCCATACAATTCGCGCATATTCGGGCCGCCCACATTAGTCGGATTTTTACCGGCTTCGGTGCGCGAAATACCGAAGCGGAATTCGAGCAAGGAAGTCGTGTTGAAGTTATAAGTCACGCCGGTCGCTAATTGTTGGTTCAGCACGCGCACAAAAGCATTGGCCGCACTGAAAAGCGGCCCCGGCAAAACAGGAGCCTCAAAGTTATTCATCTTGCGATGGCTGATGCGCGCAAAGGCGGTCAGTTTGGGACTGAACGTGTGGTCTAGTTTGACGTCGAATTTGTCGTTGTAAAACTTGCTGCGTGGCAGGTTTTCATAGTTGTTGGTGGCCGCCGAAGTCGTTGGCAAGGGCACATCCGCTAATACTTTCTGAGCGAAGGAAGTCATCGGCACAGGGCTGCCAGCGTTGATCACCGTGCCAGCCGTGCGCGTGACCCCATTGGAATCCACGAAGTCATACGGGATCCGAATATTCGTACCGAGAATGCCCTGCCGTTCTGCCACCGTCGGCACGGTCGCAAATTGCAACGAGCGCGTAATGCGACGGAAACCTTCGTAATCGGTGAAGAAAAATGTGCGGTCTTTGATGATCGGGCCGCCGAAGGTGAAGCCGAATTGGTTTTGCTGCAACACTGGTTTTTGATTGCGTGTCGGTTTGAAAAAGCCCGTCGCATTCAGCGCCGTGTTGCGAATGAAATTATACGCAGTGCCGTGAAAATCATTCGTCCCACTGCGAATAGCCGCGTTGATGACCGCGCCGCCTGCGCGTCCGAATTCGGCGCTGAAGTTGTTGGTTTGGACTTTGAATTCCTGCACAGCATCGGGCGAGGCCTGCACGACCTGATTGGAAAAGCCCTGATTGCTTGTGCCGTACGAGTTATTGTCTACGCCGTCAATGATGAAGTTATTGAGTGAACTGCGCAGTCCATTGACATTGAACGAGGCATCGCGTCCGCCGGAATCCTGATTGTTGAGCAATGATTTGCGCACGCCGGGCGAAAGCAAAGCCAAGTCCGCATAGGCGCGACCATTCAATGGCAGATTAACGATTTGTTCACGATTGATGACCTGCCCGCGATCACTTGATTCGGTTTCGAGCAGCGGCGCTGTGTCGGAAATCACGACGGTTTCCGTAACCTGTCCAGCTTTAAGTGCCAGGTCCACGCGCTGTCGGGCATTGACCGTGACTTGAATATTGTCAGCAACGGCTCTGGCAAATCCCTGCATTTCAGCGGAAATCTGATAGGTTCCAATTTTGACGTTGAAGAATTGGTAATTCCCATTTTCATCTGTCGTTGCAGCGGCTTCAATACCAGTCGCAGTATTGCGTAATTTGACAGCAGCATTTGGAACGACTGCGCCACTGGCATCACGCACAGTCCCCAAAACGGTGGCAGAATCAAATTGGGCTTGAATATGTTGAGAGGTAAGGATGATAAGTAATAGACAAAATGTTAGACAACGGAGCCATGGTCCTTGTGATGGCATAATATCTCCAGGGTTGAAGGCTGTCTTGCAGCCAGGTTAGTCAGTATCAAGTTCCGCAGCAAAGATAAGTCAATAATAGTGCGGCAATGTTAGGGGGACGGCAGAGGAAGGTCAAGTTCACGTAAAGTTAAAGTTAAGAAAATCTTCACGGGCAGGATAAATCTGGCTGAGAGGTTTGCAACGTAGATGTCGGTGGGAGGTCAAAAACACTATGAACCGATTGATTAACGAAAACCCATATATCACCTTTGGCATTCTCTTCTCATTCGCGCTCACGCTTGCCGTCATAGGGATTGCAGCCGAAGTTGTCTTCGTCATCAGCCATCTGGAACTTATCGCACGACAGATAAGTCTGCTGACAGTTGGAGGTATCTCAAATTGAGAGAGATCGAGCTTCATTAAAGGCCGCAGGCTGCATCTTAGTGAAGCAGCCTGCGTTTTTTGTGTGCGCTCATCTGTCTATTGTTGCTTAATAGCTTGTGTTTGATGGGCCGTTTTTTCCCAGGGTTCAGCCGCCCGACCATTCAAATCCCACATCACTTGTCCGCCCGACAAGGTCATCTCACACGACAGCTTCTGCGTTCCCTTCATCATAGATTTGCCCGTATCAATAAAACCAAACTCACCGCGATCTAATTTCAGCACGGCAATGTCGGCGGCGGCACCAACAGTCAGATGTCCGTGCTTTTCGCGGCGAATTTCTTTGGCGGGATTCCAGGTAGATTTCAGGATGACTTCTGGCAATGGCATGCCCAGATTCAGAAACTTCGACATCACGTTGACAATGTCTTTCATTCCACCGTTCATGCTGCCCGTATGTAAATCGGTCGAAATGGAATCGGGGGCAAAGCCCTGCTTCATCGCAGGCACGGCAAAGCGCAAGACCAGGCTGCCGCCGCCGTGTCCAACATCAAAAATGATCCCGCGTTTTTTCGCTTCAAACCACGCTGGACGAACTTTGCCTTTGTCGTCGAGAATCGGATCGTAAGGGCGATAAACGTGCGTGTAGATGTCGCCGGGACGCAGTTTTTTCATGAACAGTTCTTCGTGCGAGCGCTCCGGTTTGATAAGGCCAAAATCAATCATGACCGGCAGATTCGTCAAACGTCCCGCTTCGACCACGCGATCCACTGCGGTCCAATCGGGAGCCGCATAATGCGCGGTTTTGAAGCCAACAACGGTCTCGGGATATTTCCGGGCAATCTCTGCGGCGCGGGTGGAATCCATCTCGCCTGTATTCTGCTCAATCGCCCCGCCACCCATACCTCGTCCGACAATATTGACGAAGGCATAGACACGCGTCCTGGCCCGATCAATCACGCGTTGCTTGAAGTCTTCAAAATTCGCCCAGCCCGCCGTGCCAGCATCGGCCATCGTCGTCGTGCAGGCGCGAAAGCTGAAGCCGTCAGGAGACACGCTTTGATCACCGGTCAAGGCTTTCATCCCGGTTCCGGTGTAAACGTGAACATGAATGTCCACCAGACCAGGCGTGATGTACAGGCCGTTAACATTGACGACTTGCTTCGCCGTCGCAGGATCAAGCGTCTTTTCGATGGCGGCAATTTGACCATTGGCAATCGCCACATCGCGGCGTTCGTTGATGTTGTTTTTGGGGTCAATGACTGTGCCGCCTTTGAGCAGCACGTCATACTTCGGTTGTGCTGTGACGGGCAAGTAGATTAGGCAGGCTATCAGAATCAACAGGGGTCTTCGCATCGCATCGCTCCTTTTATTTGGGTGAAAAGATGCTGCGAAGCTTAACGCCGAAATCATCAGAGTGCCAACCGATGAGCGCGAAATTTACTTATGCGTCAAAGTCACTTTGGTCACGATCAGGTCTTCGTCAGGGTCAGAGGATTTATTCGCCAGCATCGTCATCACAGCGGGCAACGGGGCTTTCAGTTTTAATCGCGCGCCGTGTTTGATCGAAGTGACTTCATCGGGCAAGAGCTTTTGACCATACGCCGGATTCGTCATCGTCAGAGTCGGACGATTTTGCCGTGCAACCAGCCAGTTCCAGATGAACGGTTTGAGCTTGGTACATTCTGTCGGCTCATCCTGACAATACGCGACGAGCATCTCACGCGCGGGGATCATCGGCAGCGGTTTGCGGGAAACGACGAATAATAAAGTCTCCGCCCCGGCCCCACCTTCGATGGTAAACCACTGTTCGGCGGTGGACTGGCTGGCGGGCATTTCCTGAAGGCGATGCGCTTCAAGATAATTGTTCCCTTTGGCGAGTTGTGGATTCGGAAATAACAGCGTGGCAGTGCCATCATCGGCCTTGCGAAGCAACACATACAAATACCCTGGCACACTCGTTTCCAGAGTAAAGCGCACGCTGTCTCCTTCTCGAAATGTTTGCGACGGGTCTACGCGCATCCATTGACCATCGGTTTCGCGTTTGAAAAGCGTATAGCCCAGCGCCAAATTCTGGTTCGGCAGCGGAAGCTGAATGCGCGAAGGTGGCGGCGGCGCGGGAGTCGTCGAAGAGGTTTTACGGGTATTCGCTGGCTCATCTTTTTTGGATTCGCGCTTGACGATTTCCGCATTCGGCTCAAAGGTCATGGAACGTTTGCGAGTGGGCGTTGTGCTTTTAGGCATGGAAGCCGGGGCCAAGTTCGGGACAGGTTCTGAAGCTGGCGGGGCTTCATAGCTTTCGCGGCCCTTGAGAAAAATATTGCGCACATCATCATTGCCCGCATTCGCTGGCGGCGTTTGTCCAAAAACAAGCGACGTTGTGCCAATCAAAACGAGAAGACCTCCGAATTTTGTAAGCGATTGTAACCAGCGAGTCATAACATTCATCCTTTGATTCTGTTGAGGGGACATCATCCTATCACTCCTCACTAGCATTTTTCACGCCGAACCGGGCCGAAGCATACGCTCTGGCCCGGCGGCTACCCAATGGCACGGGTCTAAGCGGCACGGCATTGATGCGTAGGTGAATGCCGTGCGGGTGGTTTGCAATGGCTGTGGCAGCGTCGGCCAGCGCAAGTAAGATTGAAAATGCCGGGAGCCAATTAGCGGTTCTTTTCGGATCAGTCACGAATGTCTGTTGGTTGTTTTTCATGTGTTCTCCACAGCTCCCTTCATTTTCAACTCGCCTGGCGGCCTTCGCTGTTACTGATGTGGCCGAGGCTTTTTGTTCCTTTTCATTTGTTATAGCGAAAGCGTGCTGCCAAACCTGCCAGGGCGAAAAGAAATTTTATTTTTGTCACATGGAGTCAGATGGCGGGGTGTGGTAAATTTTGCGGGCGGGTCATCCTCTAATTTAAGGTCGTCCTTACGAAACGAATGAGAGATTTATGGCGGAGCCTTCATCACACGACGTAACGCAACTGCTGCAAGCCTGGAGCAATGGCAAACAGGAAGCACTCGATCAACTGATGCCGATAGTTGAACGAGAACTACACCGATTGGCAGAAATTTATATGCGCCGCGAACGTCCCGATCACACCTTACAGGCGACGGCGCTGGTTAATGAGGCGTATTTGAAACTTGCCGGATGGCACAACGCGCAGTGGAATAATCGCGGACATTTTTTTGCGCTCGCGGCCCGCGTCATGCGGCACATTCTGGTGGATCATTCCCGCAAAAAAGGCATTAAAGAAAAAGTCCCGCTGGAAGAAGCCGCGTTCATTTTTGATGAACCAATGGCCGATTTAGCCGCACTGGATGATGCGCTGAAATCGCTCGAACAGTTAGACGAACGCAAAGGCCGTATCGTCGAAATGCGCTTCTTCGCCGGATTAAGCCTAGAAGAAATTGCCGAAGTCCTCGACATCTCCGTCCGCACTGTCATCCGCGATTGGAACTTAGCCAAAGCTTGGCTCTACCGAGAACTGAGCCACGGGAAAACGCCTCAATGACCCCGGAACGTCTGCAACAAATCGAACGCATCTTTCACGACGCGGTGGATCGTAACGAAAGCGAGCAAATGGATTTCGTGCGTCGAGCCTGTGGCGACGATGAAGATTTATGCCGCGAAGTTCTTTCGTTGCTCGAAGCGCATCATCTGGCCGATCAACACGCAACCCAACCGGCGATGGAACTTGCGGCGCACGAAATTGCAGCCGAACAATCGCATCCGACCGCATTCCCCGAACTGGAAAATTATGACGTGATCTCGCCGCTCGGTCGGGGCGGCATGGGTGAGGTATTGCTGGCAAAAGACAAGCGCCTCAAACGCAAGGTCGCGCTCAAATTGCTGCCCA
>JAEUQN010000023.1 GCA_016789725.1 Blastocatellia bacterium
ACAAATTGCTGTGGCGCGCGAATCGGCAGCGGCTGGATTCTGAAGCGTTGCGCGATACGATTTTAGCGGCAACGGGAACCTTGAATGAGCAGCGGGGCGGGCCTTCGATTCGTGTTCCGCTCGAACCTGAAGTCGTCGAAAACGTTTTTACTGAAGCCGAACCGGATAACCTTTGGCCGGTGCATCCCGATGCGAAGCAGCACACACGCCGCAGCCTGTATTTATTGCGCAAACGTAACGTCAAGCTGCCAATGCTGGTGGCTTTCGATACGCCCGATTTGATGAGCGTTTGCGGGGCGCGCAATGTCAGCGTCCATTCGCTGCAAGCTCTGACGATGATGAACAGCGATTTTATGCAGGAACAAAGTAAAGCTCTGGCGGCGCGCTTGTTTCGAGAGGCTGCCAGTGAGCGACAACGAATCAGGCGGCTCTATGAATTGACGCTGGGACGTGCGCCGCGTGCCGATGAATACAAGACGACGCAAGCTTTTCTCCAAGAACACCTCACGATTTTACGTGAGCGCAAAGTTCAGGGCGGGATTCTGCTGGTGGTGCCTGATTTGCCGAAGACTATTGACGAAATCACAGCGGCGGCCTGGGTGGATTTGTGTTTGGCGACGCTGAATTTGAATGAGTTTGTGTACCTTCGATAGCGTCGTAGCACCGTTTGATGTGAGGGTGGCAGGGAGTCCCGGTTGCGATTCTGTGTCTGGATGATTAGACTGCCGACAGAGAGGGAAGCGACGTCAATCGGTCGAAGTCAATATGGAGGGAGGCGGTGTGGATGACAACAATAAGCTGTAATACTGAATGCGCCCCGAACGATGGCAATTAGTTGAGCAACTTCTGGAAGCGGCACTGGAACAGCCTTCTGCCGCGCGTACTCCCTTTTTGGCGAAAGCCTGCAATGGTGATGACGAATTGCGGCGTGAAGTTGAATCACTCCTCCGGGCTGATGAAGAAGCCAGCCATTTTCTTGACGAACCAATCCTGGCCAGCATTTCGACCGCTTCACAAAATCAAACCACCTGTCTGGCCGATGATGAATTGCCTTCCTTGATTAGCAAACGGATTGGCGCGTACCGAATCGAACGCGAACTGGGACGAGGCGGCATGGGGGCTGTTTATTTGGCGATGCGCGCGGACAATGTGTTTCAGAAACGCGTGGCTATCAAAATCGTCAAGCGGGGAATGGATACCGATTTTATCCTGCGTCGTTTTCGTCGTGAGCGGCAAATTCTGGCGACGCTGAATCATCCGAATGTCGCGGCTTTGCTTGATGGTGGTTCAACCAATGATGGCCTGCCGTACTTTGTGATGGAGTATGTCGAAGGCCAGCCGATCAACCGCTTTTGTGATGAGCGAAAATTTTCGGTCAATGATCGGCTCCGACTTGTTCAGCAAATTTGCTCGGCGGTGGCCTACGCTCATCAAAAACAAATCATTCACCGCGACATCAAACCCGGCAATATTCTGGTGACGAATGATGGCACCGTGAAGCTGTTGGACTTTGGGATTGCGAAATTACTGGGGACGGACTTGGCCGCCGATACAGTCGGCGAAACCGCAACGGCGGTGCGGTTAATGACGCCGGAATATGCCAGCCCCGAACAGGTGCGTGGATTGCCTGTGACGCCAGCCAGCGATGTCTACTCGCTCGGCGTCTTGTTATATGAATTGCTGACCGGGCGGCGTCCGTACCGCTTGCAATCGTATGCGCCGCACGAAATCGCGCGCGTAATTTGCGAAGAAGAGCCGACGCGACCGAGCGAAGTTATCAGTACGGGTGGCAAAGTTCACTACGCAGCGGAACGCTCCACGTCACCGGAAACCTTGCGCAATGAATTGGTCGGCAATCTCGACAACATCATCCTGAAAGCACTGCGCAAAGACGCACAACATCGCTATGCAACCGCCAACGACTTGGCAACGGACATCGCACGTCATTTGGCTGGCGAGCAAATTTCTGCTCCCTACCTTTTTACCCCGCTGGCCTTTACCCCGGATTTGATGGATGAAATGCCGACGGCGCGTTCCATTGCTGTGTTGCCATTGCAGGTGGCCCAGGCCATCGCGCGCGACGACACCACCGAAAGCTTTTTAGGCGTCGGGATTGCCGATGTTCTGACCACGCAACTAAGCAATGTTCGCGGGCTTGTGGTGCGTCCGACGGGGGCGGTGCTGCGATGTTGCGATGGGAATGATCCGTTCGCCATTGGCAAGGAACTGGGTGTGGATTACCTACTGAATGGACGAGTGCAACTCGCCGGGGAACAAATGCGCGTGACGGTGCAATTGACCTCTTTGCGGGACAAAGCCGTGCTGTGGGGAGCGCAATTCAACGAAAAGTTGACGGACATCTTGATGGTGCAGGATTCGATTGCCGCACAGGTTGCCGAAGCGGTGGTCCCACGTTTGACCGGAGAAGATCGCGCCCGCTTAGCCAAACGTGGCACCGAGGATTTACAGGCTTACGAAGCGTATTTGCGTGGTCGGTATTATTGGCACAGCTACACGATGGAAAGCCTGGCGAAGGCGTTGTTGCATTTCAACGAAGCGATCAGCATTGATCCCTCGTACGCCGCGCCTTACGCTGGCATCGCCGAATATTACAACCGCCTGGCGACGTTCGGACTGATTCCTTCGGGTGAATGTTTTGCGGCGGCAAAAGATGCTGCCTTGAAAGCGGTGCGATTGGACGAATCGCTGGCCGAAGCCTGGGGCGCATTGGCCTTCGCCACGCTCGGAGCGGATTGGGATCGCAATGAAAGCATGCGGCTGATCAATCGGGCGTTGGAGTTGAATCCCAGTTCGCCGCAGGTGTTGGAATGGTACGCGCATATTCTCGGCACATCGGGCCGACTGGCTGAAGCCAACGGCGTCATTGAGCGGACACTCAAGCTTGATCCCAGCTCCGCTGCGACCTATGTCTTGCAAAGTTTTCATACGCATCTGTTGCGTCGGTTTGAAGTTTCGCTCAAGGCCGCTGAACAGGCTGTGCGCCTTGATCCTGATTCGTTTTGGTCATTGTTCGGCAAAGCCATGAGTCAGGCGAATCAACGGCAAGGGACCGAAGCCCGGGCCACCGCGCAGTTGCTGGTGGAAACGAATCCTGAAAACCCGATTGCGAAAATTGCGCTCGCCTACATTGAAAGCAAAAACGGAAAGCCTGATGAGGCGCAACGGTTGTTGGCGCAAGTGCTTGAATCTGCCGACAAAGGATATGTCACACCGTATTACATCGCCTTGTTGCACGAAGCGATGGGGCAGCGGGATGCAGCTCTCAAAGCGGTGGAACAAGGCTTAGCGCAACGCGATTGGTGGATGCTGTATTTGCCGTATGACCCATTTTTTACTGCCTTGCGCAGCGAGGTGCGTTGTCAAATCTTATTGCAAAAAGCCGGATTGATCGAAGCGATTCCCCCTGCGGTCAGCAATGATGCGACCGTTGTTGATTCGATAGCGCAGGTCGCCGCCAAACCAAGTTCCATCAATCGTTGGTTTCTGGCGGGCGCGGCAATCCTGGTATTGGTAGCCGCCCTCGTGCTGTTCCGCCCTGATTTTTTGCACTTGTTTGTTAGTTACAAAGCCACCAGCGTCCCGACTTTTCAGACGACAACCGTCACCAAGCTCACAAGTTCTGGCAATGCCGTCGTGGCCGCGATTTCGCCCGATGGCAAATATGTGACCTACGCCACCGAAGAAGGAGGCCGTCAAAGCCTGTGGTTGCGGCAAGTGTCGGTGGATAGCAGCGTCCGTTTGGTTCCACCGGCTGAGGTGGAATATCGTGGCCTTTCCTTCACGCCCGACGGCGCGTTTGTGCGTTATGTGGCGCTGCAAAAAAGCGATGGCAAAAGCGCGTTGCACGAAGTTCCCGCTCTGGGCGGTTCTGCCCGCAAGCTCAAAGACAATGTCGCCAGCCCGATCAGCATTTCGCCCGACGGCAAACAATTCGCATTTGTGCGCCAACACAACGAGCAGGGCGAAGACGATTTGCTGGTGGCGAACCTGGATGGCACCAACGAACGCGAAATCGCCACGCGCAAATTCCCGGATCATTTCTCCGTCAATGCTGCGCCGGCGTGGTCGCCAGAGGGCAATGAAGTTGCGGTCGTGGTGCAAACCGCCGATGCCAATGGTTTTTTTATGAAAGTGGTCGCGGTCGGTTTACAGGGCCAAAAAGAAACGCCGCTCACCACACAGCGATGGATGCAGATTGATCAGATGAATTGGCTGGAGCGCAAGAATTTTTTGTTCACTGCGCAGGATGCCGAATCGCCGTTCCTGCAACTCTGGTCTTTGGCTGATGGCAAGGCGCGCCGTTTGACGAATGATATGAGCGATTACAAAGGCATGAGTCTGCCTTCCAATTTGCGCTCGATGGTGACAGTGCAACGCCAGGTTCTGATCAATATTTGGCTCGCGCCCAAAGTGGAACCAGATCGTCCGGTGCAACTCACGACAGGCGCAGGCCGGTACTTTGATTTGGGATGGACGCCCGATGGACGTGTCTTGTATGCCAGCGATGCCAGCGGCAGCGCCGACATTTGGGAACGCGACACCGATAGTACCGAACAGACGCAATTAACCGCTGGGGCCAGCCGCAACTACGGTCCTTCCGCCGCGCCCGACGGCAGCTTCGTGGTCTTTCATTCGAACCGTTCCGGCAACTGGCAAATCTGGCGGATGAACCGCGACGGTAGTAATCAAACACCGCTCACCAGCGGCCACGAAGAAAGCAATTGGGCGCAGGTCACACCCGATGGCAAATGGGTTGTATACGAACATTTTGGGGCCGGGACTTTAACGACTGTGTGGAAGCTTCCGCTGGACGGGGGCGAGCCAGTGCGGTTGATGAAAACGCTTTCGATGCGCCCTGCGCTTTCGCCGGACGGAAAGTTGATCGCCTGTTGGACGAAAGCTGAAACGCCGAATGCGCTGTGGCAAATTTCGTTGCTCAATCTGGAAGACGGCAAAGTCGTCAAGCAATTCGATGTGCAGCAAACCGACGCCAGCGGCGGCAGCGCGATTCGCTGGATGCCCGACGGACGCAGCTTTGTCTACATTGATTTCCGACCCGACGTGACCAGTTTGTGGCAGCAAATGGTCAGCGGTGGCGCGCCGAAAAAAATGTTGGAATCTGCAAACCAGGTGATTTATTCGTTTGATATTTCCCGCGATGGACAGATCGCTTTTTCGCGTGGTTTGCGAGCGCATGACGTGGTGTTACTGACGGATGCGGCGAAAGCGGCGGGAGAGTAAATCACTTTTCGATCAGGGCTGCTCATCTTTTTTTGTGGCGGATGGTCGCCGCTTGTGTTGCTTTACCGCGCGGCACTATACTTCGAGCCGTTCCAGGAAAAAAATTCTTACGCTTAACGATTCACGCTAACAGAAGAGATGGGCGGCGAGCACAATCTCCTTTTCCAACCTGCGTTTCTCGTAGGTGGCCGAGTGGAAAAACCATGAAGAAAGATATAGCACAACGAGGCAACGGATGGCTGATTGTCCTAACAGTATTACTCTTGAGTGCCGTCACGATGGCACAACCGCCAGCCAAACCCAACTACGTCTTCATCGCCGTGGATGATTTGAACGATTGGGTTGGCGTGTTGCGCGGTCATCCGCAAGTGAAGACGCCAAATATTGATCGCTTAGCCAAACGCGGCGTCACCTTCACGAATGCGCACACCCAGGCCCCGCTTTGTAATCCATCGCGCGCGAGCTTTTTATCAGGCTTGCGGCCTTCGACAACGGGGTTGTACACGTTGCAACCGGGGGTGCGGTCTGTGCCTGCGTTGCAAACTCATGTAATGTTGCCGCAGTATCTGGCGGCGCACGGTTATGCAACGTTCACCGCCGGGAAGATTTATCACGATGGTTCCATCAAGCCGAACGAGCGCGCGAATGAATTTGACGAATGGGGGGCTGCCAGCCCAATGCCATATCCGGCCCAAAAGTTCGTCAACTCGCCCGACCCGATCAAAGCGATGGATTGGGGCATTTTCCCGGCGAACGATGAGGAACAAGCTGATTGGAAAATCGCCGATTCTGCGATCCAGTATTTGCAATCCGCCAAACGTGACAAGCCCTTCTTTTTAGGGGTCGGGTTTCGCTTGCCGCATGTCCCGTGTTTCGCGTCGCAGAAATGGTTTGATTTGTACCCCGAAGATAAATTGGTGATGCCGCCGGTCAAAGCGAATGACCGCGACGATGTGCCGGAGTTTGCCTGGAATTTGCATTGGAAATTGCCGGAGCCGCGTCTTTCCTGGCTGGAAAAAAATAACCAATGGCGACCGCTGGTGCGTGCGTATTTAGCGACGATCAGTTTGATGGATAGTCAGGTTGGGCGCGTGCTGGATGCGCTGGATGCCAGCGGGATGCGAGATAACACCATCGTTGTGTTATTTTCCGATCACGGCTGGCATCTTGGCGAAAAAGGCATCACTGGAAAGAATACATTGTGGGAACGTTCGACGCGCGTGCCGCTGATTTTCGCCGGGCCGGGCATCAGGCAAAATGTGTTGAGTCATCGTCCGGTGGAATTGCTTGCCCTCTATCCAACTTTGGTAGAACTGAGTGGTTTGCCTGAAAAGAAAGGTCTGGACGGTCATAGCGTTGCCAAACTCCTGAAAAATCCCAACGCCACGTGGCAATGGCCAGCGCTCACGACGCACAATCAAAACAATCATTCGGTGCGCTCCGAACGCTGGCGTTATATTCGCTATGCTGATGGTTCCGAGGAGTTGTATGACCATCGCAACGACCCGAACGAATGGACGAATCTGGCGCGTGACAAAAAGCACGCCAAGGTGCTTCAGGAACACGCGCGCTGGCTGCCGGCAACGAACTTGCCCCCTGTGGCAGGCAGTGCCGCGCGCTTGCTCGTCAATCAAAATGGGGTGTGGATGTGGGAAGGCAAACCGATTCGCCGCGAAGAATTGGAACGCTGACCTGCCCCTGAGCACAACATCATTGTTGGTAAGTATCGAGTAACCAATTATGTCAAACCAGACCTTGGATCAAGTAGACGTTTTGATTGTGGGTGCCGGGCTTTCCGGCATCGGCGCGGCGTGTCATTTACAAAATGAATGCCCGAACAAAAGCGTGGCTATTCTGGAAAGTCGTGCCGCCATTGGCGGCACGTGGGATTTGTTTCGCTATCCGGGAATTCGGTCGGATTCGGATATGTATACGCTGGGCTATTCATTCAAGCCGTGGAAGGACGCCAAAGCCATTGCCGACGGCCCGGCGATTTTAAAATACATCCACGAAACCGCCGCCGAATATGGCATTGATAAAAAGATTCGCTTCAATCAAAAAGCCGTCAGGGCATCGTGGTCGAGCGAAACCGCGCAATGGACGGTCGAAAGCCAACACAGCGAAACCGGTGCGCTTTCAACCATTGTTTGCAATTTCTTGATGATGTGCAGCGGATATTACAGGTATGAAAGCGGATATACGCCGGAGTTTCCCGGCCTTGAGCAATTTCAAGGCACGATTATTCACCCGCAGAAATGGCCGGAAAATCTGGATTATCAAGACAAACGGGTGGTGATTATCGGCAGCGGAGCTACCGCCGTGACCTTGGTTCCCGCGATGGCCGAAACGGCGCGGCACGTAACCATGTTGCAGCGTTCGCCGACGTATATTGTTTCGCTGCCCGCTGCTGACGCCGTGGCGAATGCCTTGCGCCGGGTGCTGCCCAACCGAATTGTTTATCACCTCACGCGCTGGAAAAACACGCTGCTGGGCGTGTTGATTTACCAGTTGTCACAGCGGCGACCGGAGATGGTCAAGCGATTCATCAAAAAACAATTGCGCAAAGAGCTGGGGCCGGAGTTCGATATTGACCGCCACTTTACGCCGCCTTACAACCCTTGGGACCAGCGGATGTGTTTGGTTCCTGATGGTGACTTGCTGATTGCGCTGCGTGAAAAGCGCGCCTCTGTTGTCACCGATCACATTGATACGTTTACGCCGACCGGCATCAAGTTGAAATCCGGCGAACATCTGGACGCCGACATCATCATTACGGCGACGGGACTGGATTTGCTCTCGCTGGGCGGCATTGCACTCACCGTGGATGGGCGAGCAACAGAAATCAACCAGACAGTGACTTATAAAGGCTCCATGTTGACGGGCATTCCCAATCTGGCGTTTGTGTTTGGGTACACCAATGCTTCGTGGACGCTGAAGGCGGATTTGATTTGCGCTTATGTCTGCCGCTTGCTGAATTACATGGACAAGCAGGGATTCCGGCAAGTTACGCCGCATTTGAGCGACCCCGAAGTCAATGATTTACCACTGCTGAATCTCACTTCGGGATATGTTTTGCGTGCGCTGGATCGGTTTCCCCGACAAGGTTCCAAATTGCCGTGGCGACTATATCAAAATTACTTTTTCGACACGCTGATGATTCGTTTTGGCTCCCTCAAAGATGAGGCGCTGGAATTTAAGCCTGCGGAACAGCGCGTGAAATCCGATGCTGTTGCCCATTCTCTCACCTCCTAATTCCCAACAGGTCCGGGCCGTCTAATCGGCACCGTCCGTCGCGTGGTCGGCGTGACCATCACACTTGCCATTTCCCTCGCTCCATTGTGCGAAGCGATCAGGAGTACCGTTGTTTTGGCGGCAACGGGATGAATGGTGACAGTGAACGTCGCCCTGGCCTGGCCTTCAGCCACGATGACCGTGGACGGGGCGGCAATGACAGCGGGCTGATCACTGGTCAGCGAAATGATTGCGCCACTGGTGGGCGCGAAATCATTCAGAAAAATGGTTCCTGTCCTGACCGTATCGCCTGCGACCGTGGACGGCTCGAAGTTGATCGCCGCCAATAACGGCGCGACCGTCAGCGTGTTGGCAAAGGTTTCGTTGTTGATCGTGGCGGTGATGAGCGATGGTTGGTAATTGGGCGTGATCGCAGAGGCGATAGGAAAGGTCGCTTGGGTTGTGCCTGCCGCAAAGCGGATGGTGTCAGGAACGGTTACGGCTCCGGGGCGTGCGTTCGTGAGTTGTACGTCCAATCCGCCAGCGGGAGCGGGAGCGGCCAATGAGATGGTCGCGGTGATCGTTTTGCCCCCGATGACGAAAGGCGAATCAAGAGCGAAAGAGTTTTGCGCAAAAGATGGCACATTGAACGGTGGTCGGCCTGCGGGAAACGGGCGATACAATGGGTCGCCAAGGTTGATAACCATCCATTGCAAAAAGGCTGTGTTGCGCAGGAACGCATCACCGACATTCGCGCCTGCGAACAGATTGCGAAACACGCCATCGGCGTGCGGCAAGCCTTCTAAATATGGCTCGTTGACGGCTCCACTGGTCACGGTGATGCCACGTTGAAGTGCATTGGCCGACCAGTTTGCGCCGCCGCGCGGATCAAGCGCCGAACCGCTGTCGAGATGAAAGCCAATCGCGCCGGTTGCCCAACTGAACGCATCGTTGTAATGGTTGTATGAATACCAGCCCGCGTATAGCGCGACGTTTTCACACCGCAAGGGCGCAGGAGCGGTGCCGAACTCGGCTCCTTGTTCGTCTTCGGTGACCGCGATACCTGCTTTTTTGGCGAAGTCGGCAGCGCGGAAAACATCCCAGTCGCCTGCGCCATAGCTCCAATCTTCCAGCGTTGCCGCCACGCCAAATCGGCGATCAAAACAGCCCTGGCCCTGCAATCCGTTGGCTTCGACCTGAAGCGATTTATCCACCAGCCCTTTTGCCAAATCCGCCGTCGCGGCATCAAGCCGCCAGACCGAATACAGTAATTCAGCGTCAGGTTGATTGCGATAATCCGCCAGCGAAACAAACGGTGGATAGACGTTGCCCTGACTTTGCATTTCGGCAAAATAAGAATGGCTCGTGATTTCGGTCACGTCTAAAGTTTGGTCGTTCCAAATGGCTGCGATGAAAGAATCCAGCGCCCGCAATTCGCGGCCTGTGATGGTGGGAACGTTGAGAATGCGAAACGGCGTTTGATAGGCAAACACGATGTACAGAATTTGATCTTGGCCCACTGTCTTCAGGCACGTTCGGATCGGCGCGCGCACCTTCGTTTCAAAATCGTTCCAGTCCACCGAAGCCGCATCAGATGGGCTGATGGCGCATTTGTTGGCGTTCGGGATGCCTCGTTTACTGAGGTAGTAATCGGCGACTTCG
This sequence comes from Blastocatellia bacterium, assembly GCA_016789725.1. GTDB lineage: Bacteria > Acidobacteriota > Blastocatellia > RBC074 > RBC074 > JAFDVL01. The sequence continues at coordinate 10,156 of JAEUQN010000023.1, forward strand.
AGCGACGCCGGCGCGTTTGTGTTGTAGATGACCAAGACGCGTTCAGGCAGGCGCAGGCTTGTGCCTTGGCGGATCGCAAAAGTTGTCGCGCACCCGCACAGCACAAGCAGCAGGCCAAAGCAAAAATTAACCAGCAAGCGTTGGAAATTCATCACGGTTTCTCCCTGCGGAAATTGAACGCTTTGCCTGGGGGAAAATCAATCGTTTGATTCGATATGGTCTTGGGAAATACCGCGCTGAGCGAGCGGGAGAAGGGGCCTGGGGTTGCCAGCAAACTTCACGCGCGCTCGCTCAGCTTAGTCATTGAGGGGGTCATTGAGGGGGTCATTGAGGGAGATCGCAAAGCCGAGCCACATTCTACAAATGGATGGTCTTTGAAAATTAAATCCGGCGATGCCCCGGAGGGGCGATTGATGGTAGGCAGGTCGTTCACGGCCTGTCTAAAATCAGCTCGAATGTTTCTCCCGCTACTTAACGCGCAGCTTGCGCACGAAAATGCTCAGGCAAAAAAAAAGATTTTTTTCGGTGATTATTTTGCGCGACAGCTTGCGCGTTAGAAGGCAGCGGGGAGAAACGAACCAACGTTTCCCTCAAATACATAACGGGAGAAAACTATGAAAAGAATTGTTTTGTCAGTGGTCCTGATCACCGCGCTTGCGCTGGCCTGGAGCTGCGCCGCCAGTGATCCACAAGCGCGAAAATTGGCGCGCGGAAAATATCTGGTTGAAAACGTCGGGATGTGCGCTGATTGCCATTCGCCGCGCAATGACAAAGGCGAATTTGATCAGAAGCGTTGGTTGCAAGGTGGTCAACTTGCCTTTGCGCCGGTCGTGCCGATTCCAGGCTGGGCTGGAACTGCGCCGTGGATTGCGGGCCTGCCAAATATCTCTGAAGCCGAGGCGGTGAAATTATTGGAAACTGGAACGACCTCCACCGGGATGGCGAAGCGCCCTCCGATGCCGCCGTTTAAGTTCGCACACGAGGATGCTGAAGCAGTTGTGATGTATTTGAAATCGCTTGGCTCAAAACAAAGCTGAGGGCGAACCGATGTCATGCGATGTTGCTCCATTAAGGGCGCATCGCATTACTTTTCTTTGGTGCTATCAAGCGTTTGGAGCGCGACCGTTTCGGCGATGATTCGTTCATAGATACGGCGCGCGGCAGCGGGGCTGAGCGGTGGTTTGCTGTTGGTCATCGCATTGCGCAGCACTTCTTCCTCTCGTCCTTTGGCGGAAGCGGGTGGGATGTTTGCCTGTTGGCGAATGCGTCCAATTTCCAGGGCGATTTTAGCGCGTTCATTGAGCAGGGAAATGACCTGTTTATCTATCGCGTCAATTCGTTTGCGATGTTGTGCGATGGCTTTAGCGGGCGACCCCGCCGGTTGGGATTGACCAATTGTCAGAGGTGTTGCCGTGAAAATTATCAAGAAGCAAAGAATCCATTTCATAAAAGGTTCGCATTAGTCCGCTGCTGCATGTTCGGCGTCGCCTTTCGTGATTTCGCGGTACAGCCACGCTCGGGTTGTTTTCCATTGCCGGACAAACGTGGCGATGCTGATCCCCAAAACTTTGGCAGTTTCTTCCACTGAGAGGCCCGCAAAATATCGTAACTCTACCATCCGGCTTTTTTGCGGATCGAACTCCGCCAGCGCCGTTAAGGCATCATCCAGCGCAATTAAATCTGCTGCTCGTTCAGCGGATAAATTGATTGCTTCGACCTCGTCGAGGGCAATTTTTACGCCGCCGCTGCCACGTTTTTCTGACCTGTGCTGACGCGCGTGGTCTACTAAAATGCGGCGCATCATTTGTGCCGCCACGCCGAGGAAGTGTGCGCGGTTTTGCCAATCCACATCCTGCCCCAGCAACCGCAAATAGGCTTCATGCACCAGTGCTGTCGGTTGCAACGTGTGATCTTCGCGTTCGCGCCGCAAATAGCCTGCTGCTAACCGCCGCAGTTCGTTGTAAACGAGCGGAAAGACCTGCTCCAGCGCCTGATGATCGCCGTTGTTGTAGGCCGCAAGCAATTGGGTGATTTCTTCGGGTGGGGTCGGTGCAGTTGACATAACCATTTCCAAAAAAGCTCAGGGGGAAGTTCATCGAACTCTCTTCGCCGTGCGTTGTCAAGTCAATGATTGACCTGTTAATTGAATCTGAGTTCAATCGTAATAACGATTGAACTCTCTTGAGTTGTCAAGTTGGCGCGCTTGGCGCATCATTTCACCAACTCATAACGAACAAGACAACGTAAAAGTTACGAACTGGCGATTTCTTTTATCTGAGGCGTTACCGATGAAATTCAAAACTCCTTTTCTGGTCCTAACAATTTCTGTTTTGACACTGACTTTTGGTAGCAGTCTCGGCCAAAAATCTGGGCCCACTTCCGACCGCATCCAGCGGGTCGAAAACAACCTGTTGCCTGCGATCATTCTCAAAGGCCGAGCCGAGCCGATGAAGATTGCGGATCGCCTGGCACATTACAAAGTCCCTGGTGTTAGCATTGCTGTTATCAATAACGGCAAGCTTGAATGGGCGAAAGGTTACGGTGTTGCCGAAGCTGGAAGCGCTAGGCCGGTGACCGTGGAAACACGATTCCAGGCGGCTTCAATCAGTAAGCCTGTGGCGGCGTTGGCAGCATTGGCGTTGGTGCAGCAAGGTCAGCTCAATCTGGATGAAAACGTAAATCTGAAGCTTAAATCGTGGCAAGTGCCAGACAATGAATTTACCAAAGAACAGAACGTTACTTTGCGTCGTTTGGTCAGCCACAGTGCCGGATTGACTGTGCATGGATTTCGCGGTTACGCGGCGGACGAATCTGTGCCGACCTTGGTCCAAATCCTCGACGGGCAAAAGCCCGCCAACTCTGCGCCGATTCGCGTCAATCTGTTGCCCGGCAGCAAGTGGCGTTATTCGGGTGGCGGCTACAATGTCTTACAGCAGTTGTTGCTGGATGTGACGGGCAAGCCATTTCCAACCTTGATGCAAGAGCTGGTCCTCAGCAAAATCGGGATGAAGCAAAGCACTTATCAGCAGCCGTTGCCGAAAGAATGGGAAGCGGTCGGTGCTATCGGTCATCGCGCGGATGGTCAGCCAGTAAAAGGCCGTTGGCATACATATCCTGAAATGGCTGCGGCAGGATTGTGGACGACGCCTTCCGATCTGGCACGCTTTGCGATTGAGTTGCAACAATCACTCAAGGGGAAATCCAACAAAGTGCTATCGGCAGAAATGACACGCCAGATGCTGACCCGGCAAATTGGCGAGTATGGGCTGGGCATCGGGTTGGGGGGCAAAGAAAACATTACAAGCTTCAGTCACGGCGGATCGAATGAAGGGTTCAGATGTATGTTGTTTGCGTATCTGGACTCTGGGCAAGGCGCAATTGTGATGACCAATGGAGATCGCGGCAGCAATTTGACCAGCGAAATTCTACGCGCCATCGCACGGGAATATGGTTGGCCTGATTATTTGCCAACGGAAAAAACTGTGATCCAAGGCAATCCCGCACAATATTCATCGTATGTGGGGAAATACAACGCGGGCGGAACTTTGCTTACGGTTAGCATTGAAGCCGGGCGACTCTTTCTTCTGGCACCACCATTCGGCCCGCAGCGGGTGGAGTTATTTCCATCGGCTGAAAATCGGTTTTTTGTGCTGGAAGATGGCGTTGAGTTCAGTTTCGTCAAAGATGGGCAAGGAGAAGTTGGTGAACTGCAGGTCATCTTTGGCAGTAATACGCAGACTGCGAAAAAAGTGAAATGAATTCGTTTTCCGGCCTACGTCAGATTATACTTCCTCTGGCCGAGATGCCCTTGAGACGTAGGAAGGAGATCATTGTCACTTGAAAAACTACATTGCCCTTACACTGTTTTTACTGTTTTCTTGCACGACCTTTGCACAAAAGGCCGACCCCGACGATCCCGCCAATATCGAGAAAGGCAAGAAGCTGCTGCAACAAGTCATCGAAGCGCGCGGCGGCGCAACCTTTCTGAACTTCAAGACGATTGAATCTACCGGGCAATGGACTCCGTTCGAGCAGGGAGCTTCAACGGTCCCCGTTCGCTTTGAAGATTACATCGTGTATCCCGACAAAGAGCGAACCGAGTTTGGCAAAGGCAAAAAGAAAGACCGCAAAATCAACGTCAACGTTGGTACGACCGGCTGGGTGTATGACGGCGAAGCGGAAACGCTGAAAGATCAAACCGAAAAGCAGATCAAAGATTTTCAGGAGAGCCGCGAATCCGATATTGATATGGTTTTGCGCGCGGCGGTACAGAACAAAGATGCCGAGGTCCGCTTTTACGGGCGCGAAGAAACACAGCCCGGCGAACGCGCCGATGTCGTGATGATTAAACTCAAGATGACGTTTTACGTGATGCTTGATCCCTACTCCAAACTACCGCGCACGATGACTTATGAAAAAGCCGAAGAGAAGGGAACCGCGCGCTATGAATATCGCTTCCATCAATACGTGCCGTACGACGGCGTGAAGTTTCCCAATATCGTAGACCTGTACCGTGATGGAGTTCAGATCAGTCGCGTGAATTATCAAACCATCAAATTGAACGGGCCAATCCCGGAAACATTATTTGCAAAGCCTGCGAATGCCAAGGCGATTAAGTAACTATGCAAGAGCAGTTCATCGAAACCTGGCAGATTCATAATCGGATCAATTTGTATCTGCTCGCAGGCATCAGCCCCGAAGCTTTGCAAGATTGCCCGACGAAAAAGGGGCGCACTATCGGCGATCAATTCGCGCACCTGCACAATGTACGGCTTATGTGGTTGAGTGTCTCGGCCCCGGATTTGATGGCTGATCTGGAAAAAATTGAGAGGGGCGCAAATCTTGGCATTTCTGATCTTGAAGGCGCTCTGGTTGAATCCGGTGAGGCCCTGGAAAAGTTATTGCGACGCGGGCTGGAGACCGGGAAAATCAAAGGCTTCAAGCCGAGCGTGGCAGCGTTTCTCGGCTACGTGATTGCCCACGAATCACATCATCGCGGGCAGATCATGTTAACGCTCAAGTTGGCCGGACACATGGTGGATAAAAAAATACAATTCGGGATGTGGGAATGGGGAACTCGTTGACCGGTGAAACGGAAGTAAAAGAAAAAGCACTTACTCGTGGAGAGAGGTGTTAATTGAATTCCAATTCAATCGTTTTGACGAGTGAGAGTCGTTCTTTTTACGGTCAACTTTTTATCGAACTTCTACGACAAGCGCCTCGTACTGGAAGCCGTGAGGTTGATGTTCATTGAAATAGTTAGTAATACGTGGTGGCAGGCGGGAAAGAGACGAACCCAACATCAACCGTTTCTTTTCCGTACCGCGCACTGATTGCTTACGATTTCAAAAGAGGTTCATTCACAGTAAGGAAAAATATGGGAGCCAACCCGAGTTTAGTGATTTCAGATGCAGAGTTGGTACGCCGATGTCGAGCCGGCGACAGCGTTGCGTGGGAACAGATCGTTCACAATTTTTCACGGCGTGTGTACAACCTGGCATATCGGTTCACGAATCGCCACGAATCGGCAGAAGATTTGACACAAGAAGTCTTTGTTCGTGTCTATCGTTCTTTGGATCAATATGATCCTTATGCCGGAGATTTGGCGAATTGGCTGATGCGGCTGGCACGAAATCTGGTCATTGATGACTATCGCAAACGCGTTCGGACTCCGACTGACGTGGGCGAGGATTTAACGGACCACGAATTTCATTTGCGCAGCGGGGCTGATACGCCGGATCGTCGCGTCGAACGACAGGAACGCGCCTTGCAAGTTCATCAGGCGATTGCAAAATTGCCACCTGATTTACGCGAGTGCGTAATTTTGCGCGATATTGAGGAATTAAGTTATCAGGAAATTGTGGACATCCTGGAAATTCCACTGGGAACGGTCAAATCGCGCATTAATCGTGGCAGAATTGAGCTGGCAAAAACGCTTAGAAGAATGAAAGTTGTCGAATACATTTAGTGGTTGCTGGTCGTTCGTAATCGGCGTTCAGCAATGACTTTTCTTGACCGATTACAGACCATCAACGACTGGTTTTTATGATTTGCAGTATCTTTCAAGACAAAATCTCTGAATACCTTGATGGCGCATTAGTCGCGCGTGAGAAGGCCGAATTTGCTGCCCATCGGCTGAGTTGCCGCGAATGCCGCGAGGTGTTCAATGATGTGCGCGATACCGTACAAGCTTTGAGTTTGTATGCGCACGAAGACAGTACCGATTCTCTCGTGGCGTTGGAAGCGCGCATTATGGATGCCACCAGCGCGGGCGAAATGCTTAGTTGCACAGAGTTCGACAAAATGATCGAACGCTATTTCGATGGCGTGATTTTGGGACCAACCTTTCAAAACTTCCAGGCGCATTTTGAAGGCTGCTGGAAATGTCGCCGTTTGCTGCGCGGCATTGAAGAAGCCAAAGATATGATGCGCGAGGCGAGAGAAGAAATCGAAATGCCCGCCGATTTATCAAAGCGAATTATGGCGGCGACAATTGGTCAGGAAACAGACACCTTTTTTGACAAGCTGTCACGTTCGCTCAAGGTTGGACAGTGGGTCGCCGCCATGTTGATTTTTGCCGCAACGGGGATGCTGATTAACTATCGGTACGGCAGCGTTGAAAATCTTGCCACGCAAAAGCAGGAGCTGTTCAATCAAGCGGTTATTGATACCGGCACGATGGCCGTTGCCGGAATGCAATTTCTCTCTGTCAAACTCAACGACACCAAGGAACAAATCAAAAAACGCCGCGAGTCTGAACAGTCAGCCCCGTCACCAACGCCTTCTCCCGTTAACCAGAAACCGTCCACAACCGATCAGCAATCACGATGAATTGTTTCTACCACCAGGTCACGTTAGCCAATACTCGATGCAAAACTTGCGCGCGTCCGTTATGTCCGGCCTGCGATCATCGTGTCAAAGGCTTTACCTATTGTCAGGATTGCATCGTGGCGGGCGTCGAGGGCATGAACACCAGCAGTTCTGCGCGCCCGCATTCGGAATTGAAATCACCGGGTATCGCGGCGTTTTTGAGCCTCATTCCCGGTCTTGGTTCGGCCTACAATGGCCTGATTATCAAAGCTCTGGTTCATTTTGCGGTCGTCGTTGGGTTGTGGGAATTGAATGATTTATTTGATTCATTACTCTTCGGGTGGGCAGGCTTCGCCTTTTATGTCTATTCGATTTTTAATGCGTTTCAGGATGCCAAGCGATTAAATGCGGGCGCGGATTTAAGCGGCGAAGAAGCGCATCTCAAACGCCTCCTCCAGGAAAAAACCAATGTTTGGGGAACAGGGTTGATTGGGATTGGCGCTTTGGCAATTTTGCGTTGGGTGTTGCCCTATTCATTTGTAACCAAGCTGTGGCCGCTCTTACTGATTGGCTTGGGCGTTTATTTATTGCAGATGTATCGCCGTGAGCCGAAAACGAAAATTACCAATCAATTGTCACCGGAATATCGAACCGAAATTCCGCCTGTCATCTCCTTTGATCCGGTTGCCCGCGACTATACGCAAGCGGAAACCCGACGCCTGGATGCGCGTTAACCTTACTTGCGTCGCGCAAATCTTTCCCCACATCTCAGCACTTTGTACGGTTGCTCTAACTCCTGACAACTCCTCGCAAATTCTTCCGGCGTTTCTGTATTGAACGTGAACATTTCGTAGTGCATGGGAATGACGATTTGTGCGCCAATGGCTTTGGCCAAGGTTGCCGCCTCACGGCCCCAGAAATTGCCTGTCACGCGGCGTTCCGTTAAGCGCCCATTGATCGGCATGAGCGCAAGATCAATGGTCCTGCCGTTCGCATAGCGCAATAAATTCTCGACCATTCCGTCATAAGGAATTGCATCGCCGGGATGAAAAATCGTCCAATGATCAAAGCTGATAAGATAGCCCAGACAGCGAAAATTGCCGTTCTCATCTTGCTCCAATTGCTCGTGCGCCGCTGCCAATCCTGTGAATGTGAAGCCTTTCGCGCTGACTGACGTGCCATCGTTCACGCCCAACGGCCACGCCAAATCAGAGTTCAATCGGTCGGCGACAAACGCGCGATTCGCTTCTGGAATGATCATCGTCAAAGCCGGATTCGCCTGCATTAACGGCCATAGTGTTTCGTGATCCAGATGGTCGGTGTGATTGTGACTGGACGTGACGACATCAATAAAATCCAGCCGTGACGGATGAATCGGGCATTCCGTCATCCGCGTATGTGGCTTATCTGTCATTGCATATTTTTTTGTGAGCGATTCCGACAAGTATGGATCAATCAGTAAATGCTTATTGCGCCATTGCACCAAAAAGCCGGATTGCCCCAGCCACCACAAATGCAATTCATTCTCGTTCAGACGCGCTGCCGCAATATCTGCGAGCAAGGCTTCATCTTTCAAGATGGGTTGAATCAGCTCATTCGACATAGGTGGATTTTCGAAGAACTTGAGGCAGGATTCAAGTGCGGAAGCGGGAAAGAGCGGTTGAGAAGCCAGACCGCAGAAAAGGTACGAGGCAGGCATTGAGCGACCCCACTCAATGCCTGCCCCGATTTTGCGCATCTCCTCTCCCCTGATGCGGGATGCGCAAACTGGTTATTGAATCGCAATCGTGATTTCGTTGGCGCGAATCACATTGCCTTGTCCGTCGTTGACTTTCACCAGCACCGTGACATTGGCTCCTGCTGCAACGTCGGAGGGGAGCTTGATGTTGAGTTGCTCGACGCCGACATAACCCGACAGTCCTGCATATGCGACTTCCGCTTTGACGCCGCCAATCGTGACTTCAACATTCTCCGCGACGCCGTTGGCCGCGTTGCCATCGGCATCAGGCGCAGTGCGGAAGCCTGTGCCGTACAAAATCAGGAACAAGGTTTCGCCCGATTTCTTTACAATTGGCGTCGCTACGAATTTGCGCTGGGCATTGTCGTACCGATTGATTGATTCGTTGCTCAGCGAATTGTCGGCTTTGACGCGTGTGACATAGCCCGCCGGAACGCCTTTGCCATCGGAGTTGGCGGTGAAAAAGCTCGGCGAAGCACCCGGCAACGCAATCGCACCTTGTGCCAGTACCTGATCGCCACGCACGACTTCGACTTTGGCTGTGCCGAGCGTCGCGCTGGGAGGAACCAGGTAGTTGATCTGCGTCGGCGAAACAAAGAACAACTGCGCGGGTTTGCCATCCACCAGCACGCTGACGCCGCCGAGACTGGTTGGGAGCGGCAGGCTCGTCGCATTCGTCGTGGTCGTGGCAAGGTTGCTGCCAAACGAAGCAATGATTGCTTCCGGTGAGCTTTCGGTTTGATAGCCACCCGCATTCACTGAAGTCAATCGGTTCAGCGACGTGAAATTACTGCTGCGCTTGACTTCGATGACCCTGGCATCAATCGAACCATCCGCTTGTAACTGGCCTTTGGCTTCGACCAGCACGCCGACCGCCGGGGTGCCGTGTTCCCGATTGATGAATGTGGAAGTGCTGACACGCACCGTTCGCCCATCAACTTTCCAATCGCCGACGAGGTTCGTGGCTGTCGGCAGGGCTGTGATCGCCCCAACGATTTCGATGAAGGTTGCGCCCGCGCCGCCCGTGATCGTTCCTTTGACTTCGATTTTGGTGGCGTCAATCGAACCGTCAGCTTTTTGCTGGCCTTTGACTTCTACCAGCGCGCCGATGGCGACTGTGCCGCGTTCCTGCTCGATTTTGGTTGTACTTGTGACGTGAATAGTTTTGCTGCCAACAGTCCAATCGCCAATGAAGCCGGTCGTCGCGGGGAGGCTTTTGACGGTGTCGTAGAAGCTCACGAATCCTGTGTTTCCATTCGTCGCGCTCGAATCTGATTTGACTTCAATTGAAGTCGCGTCCACCGAACCATCGGTGCGTTGATTGCCTTCGACTTCGACAAACGCATTCACGGCGATTTTGCCGCGTTCCTGCTTCAGCCGCGTCGAAGCCGTGACGTGCAGGATTTTGCCGCCGACTGTCCAATCGCCCACGAAGTTCGTGGCCGCTGGCAAGGCGCTGATCGTGCCGTAGAATTTGACGTAGCCTGCGCTGTTGCCAGTGCCGGATTTCACTTCAATGCGAACCGCTTCCAATCCACCCGCTTTCGCCACTGCCAACACTTCCACCAATGCGCCCACGACCACCGGGCCGCGTTCCTGATTGATGGTCGTTGCCGCAACGACATTCAGCGTATGCCCGCCCACATTCCAGGCACCAATCCAGCCCGTCGTCTCTGGCAGTGATTTGATGACGCCGTAGAAGCGGCAATACCCCGGCGTGTTTCGTACGGTGGCGGAAGGTTGCGATTCGACTTCGACCTTTTTGGCGTCTACCGAATTATCGGTTTGTACATAACCTTCGACTTCCACGATAGACCCGACCACTGCCGGGCCGTATTCACGGCGCAGAATGGTTTTGTCCGTGACGTGAATGGTGCGCCCGCTGACACGCCAATCACCAATCTGCGTGGTGGCGGAGGGCAGCGCTTCGACCGTGCCGCGAAAACTGACTTCTCTTCGTTCGGAGTCTTCGGGGGATTTGGTTTCGATTTCGGTGGCATTGAGCGAGCCATCTGCCTGCGCGATGCCTTCGACTTTCACCGTGACGCCGATGGCGACTGCCCCATCATTTTGATTGAGTTTGGTCGCGGTGCTGACGTGAACGACGCGCCCGCTGATTTTCCAATCGCCGACGCGATTCGTGGCGCTGGGTAATTCTTCGACTTTGCCGGTGAACTTGGTTTCGCCGCTGGTATTGGATTTGGTTTCGATTTTCAGCGCATTGACGGAACCATCATTTTGCTGGATGCCCGTGACTTCTACGGTGACGCCCGCCGCGACGAGCGTGCGTTCCTGTTTGATGAACGTCGTGGCCGAGACGTGAACGATTTTGCCTGCGACTTTCCAGTCGCCGATGCGACCTGTCGTGCTGGGAATCTCTTCGATGTTGCCCGTGAATTCAATCGTGCCGCTGCTACTACTGCCGCTGCCGCCGCCGCTGGATGGCAACTGCACTTCGATCTTTGTAGCAGTGATGGAACCATCGCTGTTGGGAGTGCCTTTGACTTCAACATAAGCGCCAACCGCGACGGCTCCGTCTTCCTGTTCGATTTTCGTGGTCGCTGCGACGTGAACGATCTTATCGCCAACCGTCCAGTCGCCCACAAAATTTGCTGTGCCGGGTAATTTGGTAATTGCACCGTGGACTTCATACGCATCATCGCTGCTGGAATCTTCCGCGAACACTGTTCCGCTCGGAACCGCGCTCAGCACTAGCAGCAGTGAGGCAACGATCACTTTGAATTTTTGCCAAGTTGTATTTGCTCGTTGTGACTGCGAATTCATATTCTCACCTCTGGTTAATTTTTGTTTTCTTTTGACCGCGCATCGGAGGCGCTTAACCCCAGACAATGACAAGCGCCGTGCCACGCCGCCGAGAAACAGAGCATCTGCCTGCAACGAGGCAAGTTAAGCGGTTTTGCGCTGATTGAGAGTGCGCTGAGAATTGGTGAATTAGGTGCGGCCTGGCAGTCGCACTTTTGGTGCTTTGGTAGTCGCACTGGGCAATAGGGCTAAGTAAAAGTTGAAAATAAAGATAGTTACGGTAAGATGCGAACAGCAGGCCGCAGTGCGGCTTTTTTACCGCATCTCGGATTGGTGCAAAGATGATAACAAGGCTGACAAACGATTTGCACCGTAAACAGATTTAGCTGTGTTGGTTGAGTTTACGTGGTAGTGGTGATCCGGTCGCTCAGGGATGGCACATCCCAACGGTAAAAAAAGGCGTGGCATACCGGTTGCTATTTCATTGAAGGCAACGGCAGAGCTTTTCGGCTCTGCGCATTTTTCCGATGACTGGATTAACTGAGGCAGGGGATATGAATTCAAGCAGGATTATTACGCGATTATTTATTCATACGTTGGCGGTGCTGTTATGTGGCTCGCAAATCGTGCCGATCATGGCGCAGGATCGAACTCGCACCAGTTCGCGCTCCAGCGGGCGTCGCAGTTCGCAGATACGCACTGTTTCAGGCGCAAGTGAACTCGACAAAAAAATCTCTGACGATTTGAAAGACAAGTTGAAGGATGTTGCAGTTGATCGCGTCAAAATCGTGCTGCAATTCAATGGGCAGCCAGGAGCCAAAACCCAGGAATTGCTCAGCCGTGCGGGTGTTGTGCTGAATCCCAAGGACAAGTTTGAGAAGCTTGAATCCCGCACCGTCGAATTACCGAAAACTGTTGTCACCGAATTAGCCGCGCAAACCGATGTGAGTTTCGTTTCGCCAGAACGCGAAGTGCGAACGACCGGGCATCTTTCTGCAACCACCGGAGCCGACCTCACGCGTGGTTTGATCGCCGGGGCAGCCAGTACCGGATTGGATGGCAGTGGGATCGGTATTGCGATTTTGGATTCCGGGATTGACCGCGAACACAAAGCGTTTCTGGATCGCAATGGAAAACGCCGTTTTGTCTTTGGCATTGATTTCACAGATGAAGAATTGGAAAAGCCCGAACACGATCCGTACGGACACGGCACGCACGTCGCCTCGGTTGCGGTCGGCAATGGACAGATTGCAGGAGCTGCGTATTTGGGTGTCGCGCCGAACGCGAACATGATCAATTTGCGCGTGCTGGACGAAGATGGCAAAGGTCTGGTGACGAACGTGCTGCGCGCGTTGGAATGGGTGCTGCAAAATCGAACGACCTATAACATTCGCATCGTCAACCTCAGTCTGGGCGCGCCTGCGGTGGATTCATACCGCAATGATCCTGTCTGTCGAGCCGTTCGTCGTTTGGTAGATGCAGGCGTTGTCGTCGTCGCCGCCGCAGGCAATAACGGCAAGGACAAAGACGGCAAGAAAATGTATGGCCTGATTCACTCGCCGGGTAACGAACCGTCCGCGATTACCGTGGGCGCGAGCAACACCTTTGGCACGGATAGCCGCAGCGATGATGCGGTGACGAGTTACAGTTCGCGCGGCCCGACGCGCAGTTTTTGGACTGATGCCGCAGGTGTCAAACGCCACGACAACCTCATCAAACCTGATCTCGTCGCGCCCGGCAACAAGTTGATTGCCGCACAATCCGAGAAAAACCTGCTGGTTGCACAATCGCCCGAACTGGACGCGAAAGTGAGTCTGGACGAAGAACGCAATATGATGGTGATGAGTGGGACTTCCGTCGCGGCCCCAGTCGTGACGGGCGCGATTGCCCTGATGTTGCAGGCCAACCCAACGCTTACGCCCAATTTGGTCAAAGCGATTTTGATGTACACGGCGCAACCGCTGGCGGGGTACAACCTGCTGGAACAGGGCGCGGGCCAACTCAACATCGAAGGTGCAGTGCGTTTGGCAATGCTGGTGCGAACAGATTGGCTGACGAATGCGGCGCTCGGTTCGCCGTTGCTGACGACGACGGACAATTTGCAATTGCAATCCACGATCAGCGGCTACAGCTTCCCGTGGGCGCGCGGCATCATCGTCAATCATACGTTTGCGACGGGCGATGATTTGCTGACGAAATTTCAGAAGACCTACGGCCTGGGCGAATTGCTGACCAACGGGATTATTTTCAGTGATGGCATCATTTTCAGCGACCGCACATTGTGGACGAGCGGCATTATTTTCAGCGACAACCTTTTCGTCAGCAACGGCCTATCGCTCGGCAACGGGACGACGTTTAGTAGTGCCGGGATTATTTTTAGTGATGGCATTATTTTCAGTGATGGTGTCATCGCGCCCGATGGAATCATCTTCAGCGATGTCTTTGTGCAATCGCTCGCAGCCATGAAAACCGGTGATGCAACGAATGCGATGACACCGACATTGGATGATGGCAAGTCGAATCCAAATTATTGATTTGAACCACGGAGGGCACGGGGGACACGGAGAAAACCAGACATAATTTACAAGATTGAGAAACAAGATTTACAAGTAGAACCTATGACTTGATTCATCAAACTCAGTGCTCTCCGTGCCCTCTGTGGTTCATCCCAAATTTCAATGCAAAATCGTTCTCCAAAACCCAAGCCGCCAACCTCCAAAACCCAGGCGAACCGCAACGTCATCAATTTTGCGCCGCCGCATTTGGTCACGGTCAACGTCGCCGAACGCAAGCTGGAAGACATTCGCCTTCTCTTGGATCGAGGCCGCGCGAAAGAGGCGCAGGATGCTATTACGCGTTTGCTCAAACCCACGAAAACCAACCGCCTCACCGCGTCAACACAGGCCAAAGCGCGTTGCGCGTTGTCGTTATCGTGGGAAATGCAAGGCCGTTACCGCGAATCGCTTGAAGCCGTTTCTTCTTATGAAACCGTTGCCGCGCGCAATGAATTGGATCAGGAAGCATTGGCGTGTGTGCGCGTGCATCTGGGCTTGGCGTACAACTACACGGGCGATCATCCGAAAGCCGTAGCGATTCTGAACGTTGCGTTGCGTGCCGCAATGGACAACGAATCCGATCCGCAAATCGGCAGCGTGTATGTGGCCTTGGCACGTGTCTATCGCAGCATCAACGAATACACGATTGCCCGCGATTATGCGCAAAAAGCCCTCGAACATTATCGCAGCGCGGGCGATTGGCGCGGGCTTGCCGAAGCGTATTTCGGCCTCGCGTTGGCGAATGTATTTGAAGGGCAATGGGAAGCAGGCCTGGAGAATTTAGAGCAAGCGCGCGCGTTGATTGGCGATCATCCGGCCACTTATTTGCTTGGCAAAATTCACACCAACATGGCCGGTGCCTGTTGGTTTCTGAAACGTCCGCAGGAAGGCATTGGCTACCTCGAAAAAGCCGTCGGCTATTACGAACACACCGAACACAAAGCCAACGCGATGGACGGCTACAACAACCTCGGCGAAACGTTGATGTTGGTCGGTGAATGGGAGCGCGCGCAGAAAGCGTTGTCGCGGGCTTTGGAGCTTGCCAACGAAATTGATAAACGTCCGGCGGCGGCGGCGACGGTGTTGGATTCGCTTGGTAAATTGCGGCTGCTGTGCGGTGACCTGGACGAAGCACAATCGCTGCTCGAACAAGCCGTAGCGACCGCCACCGAACACGGCAACAAATGGTACGAAGGACAGGCGATTCGCACGCTGAGCCAATGTTTACAGGCCAAAGGTGAAATCGAGCCAGCGCTGGAACAGGCGCAACGAGCGTTGTCGCTGGGCGAAAAAATCGGTGATCGGCAGGCAATTTGCGAATCCCGTTTGTTGATGGCCGAAGCATTGCTGAGTGCGGGCAGGCGCGACGAATGTGCGGCGGAATTGCAAATCGTTGCCAAAGAAACCAAAGACTCGCCCGATGATTTGGCGATGTTTGGAAACGCACTTCGGGTGCAGGGAATGCTGGCACTTGATAACAACGACCACGCGCAAGCGGTGCAATATTTCGGACGTTGCATCTCGATTTTTGAAATGCTCGGCGATGTGTATCGTTCGGCGCGCGCACATTATTGGCTAGGTTGCGCCTACGCTAAATCGCAGCCCGACCGTGCGCAGGAGCATCTCTCTCAGGCGATCCAGAGCTTGCAAAAACTTGGCGCAAAACTCGCGCTCGCTGAAGCCGAGCAAGCATTCGCGGCCTTGCAGCAAGCGCCGAGTTTGAGCCAGGACGAAGTCATCGCACGGTTTCAATGGCTGACCTTGCGACTTTCGGAAGCCACCGCCTCGCGCGAATTATTGTTGCGTGAACTGGCTGCTGTGTTGCGCGAAGAAACGGCTGTACAACGCGTTTTGATTGTCGAGCCATCGCACAACGCGTTGCAACCAACGCATCAAAAAATCGTTCTGGCGAATGGTTGGGACGATGCCGAAGCAATGCATTTGGTCGAAGCCTTCGATCAAATGGCTGACGACAACGAACCGGAACAGTTTGCCCGCGAACGTGACCTGAGCCTGATTCAATTGCAGCCTTCACGTGCGTTACCGGCTACGATTTTTGTTGCGCCGCGCGGCTCGGCGAAGTTGCCCTTCAAGCTCTCACTGCATTCGTTGTTGCGTGTGGTCGAGCTTGGTTTGAGCGCCTGTGCGTTGCACGATAAAGACGCGGACGACTTTGATACCAAAGGCCAGGCGGCGAATGCTGCGCAAAGTCTGATGCCCGGTTTCATTCACTCCAGCCCCGCGATGACGCGGCTCGTGGAAGAGATTCACAAAATTCGTTCGTCCGATGTCACGGCGCTCGTGACGGGCGAATCCGGGACGGGCAAAGAGTTAGTTGCGCGCGCGATTCACGCCTTTTCGTCGCGGCGCGCAAAAGTGTTCGTGCCTTTCAATTGCACCGCTGTGCCGAAAGAATTGTCCGATGCGTTTCTGTTTGGCTACAAACGCGGCGCATTTACGGGCGCGGTCGCCGATTCCGCAGGCGTGATTCGCGCGGCAGCGGGCGGCACTTTGTTTTTGGATGAGGTCGGAGACTTGCCGCTGGAAATTCAGCCGAAGCTCTTGCGGTTTTTGCAGGAAGGCGAAATCCAACCGCTCGGCGAACAACGTCCGATCAAAGTGGATGTGCGCGTGATTGCGGCGACGAATTCGGATTTAGAAGAGATGGTCGCCGCCGGACGATTCCGCGAAGACTTGTATTACCGCTTGAATGTGATTCGCCTGCAAGTGCCGCCGCTGCGCGAACGACGTTCGGAAATCCCGGCCATCGTGAATCATTACATCAAACATTACGCCACGAAATTCGGTCGCCGTGAAATTCAAATCAGCCCGCCCGCGATGGATTTGCTGACGGTGTACGATTGGCCGGGCAACGTGCGGCAATTGACGAACGAAGTTCAGCGCATTGTCGCACGCACCGAAGATAACGCGGTCATTACACCTGAACACCTCTCGCCCGAACTGCGCCGACAGAGCGGTTTTGCTGCCGTTCCGTCTTCGTTCCTTTCGACTCCCAATTTGCCACCCGCCTTTGACGAAGATTTGACGCTGGTCGAAGCCGTAGATCAATTCAAGCAGTACTTACTCGCCGAACGTTTGCGTAAGAATCGCAACAACGTCTCGCGCACCGCCCGCGAACTGGGCATGACGCGGCGTGGATTGCAACGAATGATTGTGCGCTATGGTTTGAGTTTAGAACGTTGACCTGCATTTTTGACGGGTGACTTTTTGGGTTGTAACGCAACAAACCGATCATCCGTACTCGCCTTTGCCTGGAAACTACGGCAAGATAAGCATCCATCACGAAGCATATTCAAAACCGGAGAGGATTACCCCATGCGAAGATTCATATCAGCAATGGTTGTGTTGCTGCTAGGCCTTGTTTTTACTGCCTCCGCGCAAAACAAACTCACCAGCCCGAAGGAACAATTTGGCTTCAATATCGGCGATGATTACCAGCTCGCCAATTACACGCAATACGAAGCGTATTTGAAAAAGCTCGACGCTGAATCCAGTCGAATGCAAGTGCGCGAGATGGGCAAAAGCGCCGAAGGTCGCACGATGTATCTGGCGATTATCACTGCGCCTGAGAATTTCGCCAAACTCGACCGCTACCAGGAAATCTCGCGGCGTCTGGCGTTGGCGGAAGGCGTCAGCGAAACCGAAGCCCGTGCGCTCGCCAAAGAAGGCAAAGCGGTTGTCTGGATTGATGGCGGATTGCACGCGAACGAAGTGTTAGGCGCACAACAATTGATCGAAACCATTTGGCAACTGAACAGCCTGACGAATGATGAAATCACGCGCTTTTTGCAGGACAATATTATCCTCGGTTGCCTGGTGAATCCTGATGGAATGGAACTGGTCTCAAATTGGTATATGAGTGATCCGCAGAAACGCCGCACGGAGTCTTTTCCGCGCCTCTATCAAAAGTACATCGGACACGACAACAACCGCGATTTTTTTATGTCTGCGCAGCCGGAAAGCGAGCACATCAATCGCGTGTTTTATCACGAATGGTTTCCGCGTATCGTCTACAATCACCATCAACATGGCCCGGCTGGCACGGTGATGTTCGCGCCACCATTTCGTGACCCGTTCAATTACACGTTTGATCCGCTGATACCACTGGGCATTGATTTGGTCGGCGCGAATATGCACTCGCGTTTTGTTGCCGAAGGTAAAGCAGGCGTGACGATGCGGTCGGGAGCAAGCTTTTCGACGTGGTGGAACGGCGGATTGAGAACGACCGTATACTTTCACAATATGATTGGTTTGTTGACGGAAACCATTGGCAATCCGACGCCGATGGACATTCCATTGCTGCTCAATCGCCAATTGCCGCGCGGCGATTTGCCGTTGCCGATTGCGCCGCAAAAATGGCACTTTCGGCAATCTATTGAATACTCCCTCACAGCCAATTGGGCAGTGCTGGACGTTGCGTCGCGGCATCGGGAAACGTTTTTATTTAACTCCTGGCGAATGGGGATGAATTCGATTGAGCGTGGCAACCGCGACACGTGGACGATGACGCCGGAGAAAGTCGAAGCCGCGCAAGCTGCACTGAATCAGGAACGCGGGAACAGCAATGAACAAGCTGGACGAGGCGGAACGGGGCGCGGCGGCGTGCCTGTGAAGTATTACGACATGATGCGTACGCCTGAAAAACGAGACCCGCGCGGGTTTATTCTTTCTGCCCATCAGGACGATTTTTTGACGGCGACAAAGTTCGTGAATGCACTGATCAAAACCGGCGTCACGATTCATCGCGCGACGGCGGATTTCACTGTCAACGGCAAGCAATACCCCGCCGGATCGTACGTGGTGAAGTGTGCGCAACCGTTTCGCCCGCACGTGCTGGATATGTTTGAGCCGCAATTCCATCCGAACGATTTCGCCTATCCCGGCGGGCCGCCTGTGCCGCCGTATGACAGCTCTGGCTGGACCTTGGCGATGCAAATGGGCGTGCAATTTGATCGCATTTTGGATGGCTTCGATGGACCGTTTGAAAAGATTAACGGCTTTGCCAAAGCTCCGGCGGGCAAAGTGATGGCGGCGAATAAAGCGGCTGGCTATTTGCTCAGTCACGCGACGAATGATTCATTTCTGGCGACCAATCGGTTGCTGAAAGACAGCGAAGAAGTCTATTGGATCAAGCAAGCGTTCAGTGCGAACGGCAAGACGTACCCGGCCGGCACGATCTTCATACCCGCCAAATCCACAACACCTGCGAAACTCGATAAGCTCACGGCGCTTGGCTTGAACTTTGAAGCCACGACGACAAAGCCGAGCGGTGAATTATTTAAGCTGCGCAGCTTGCGCGTCGGGCTGTGGGATCGCTACGGCGGTTCGATGCCGTCAGGCTGGACACGCTGGATTCTCGAACAATACGAATGCCCGTTCACTGTCGTCTACCCACAAACATTGGATGCGGGCGATCTGGCCAGCAAGTTTGACGTGTTAGTTTTTGTGACGGGGGCGGTTCCGGCGCTGCGAACGGAGCGTGCCGCTGGCGGGCCTGCTGGTGACACGGGCGAATTCTTCGGACGCGCACCGAACGCGAATGAATTGCCCGAAGAATTTCGCGGATGGCTCGGCAATGTGACAGCCGACAAAACTATCCCGCAATTGAAAGCTTTTCTGGAAGCGGGCGGTTCAATTTTGACGATAGGGACTTCGACGAATTTGGGCTATCACGCTGGTTTGCCAATGGCGAATGCCTTGATGGAAAAGGTTGGCGAAACCGAACGAGCGTTATCGCGCGAGAAGTATTACATTCCAGGTTCCGTCCTGCGCGTTAGCGTAGACAACACGAACCCATTGGCGTATGGACTGCCGGAAAAACTGGATGTGTTCTTCGACAACAGCCCCGTCTTTCGCTTGAAACCTGAAGCTTCGTTGCGTGGCGTGAAGCCCGTGGCGTGGTTCGATAGTGACAAGCCATTGCGCAGCGGTTGGGCGTGGGGGCAGAAGTATCTGCAAGACGGTGTCGCGGTGATTGATGCCAATGTCGGCAAAGGAAAATTGCTGATGTTCGGCCCTGAAATCGCCTTTCGCGCGCAACCACACGGTACGTTCAAGTTTCTCTTCAACGGCATCTATTATGGTCGTGCCGAAACTGTGAAGTGGTAGACAAAAAAAGAAGTGAGAAAACGGAACAGACAGAAATAACGGAAGACACGGAAGGAAGATTAGAGATTGGAGATTGGAGCGAAAAAGAAATGGTTTCCAATCCAAAATCTAAAATCCAGAAATCCCTTTCTGTCTGTTCCGTTATTTCCGTCTGTTCCGTATTCTCGTTTTTGATTGTTCAGGACTTGCCCAAAAGGAGACCCAACTCATGCAAAACATTAAGCAAATACTCGCCCTGGCTCTGTGCTTCAGTCTTGCGCTAATGCCTGTTGCCGCCCAAGACGCCAAACCTGTTGACCCACGTGTGCGCAAGGCCAATTACGAACTCGCTGCTCGTTGGACGGGTGCGAAAGTGGGCAAGATGGTTTTCGACACCGCTGTCACGCCGCGCTGGTTCGAGAGTGGCGACCGCTTCTGGTACAGCTACGAATCGAATGCGGGCAAGAAATGGTGGGTCGTTGATCCGGTGCGCAAAAGCAAAACGCCGCTCTTCGATCCTGCGAAGATGGCCGCGCAATTGACGACCATCACGCGCATTCCGTACGACGCGCAGCATCTGCCGATCAACACAATCAAGTTCATCAAAAACGATACTGCGTTTCAGTTCGATGCCAACGTGCCGCGCGATGCCGAAATTCCTGGTTTGAAGAAAGACGAGACACCGCCGCCGCCACCGACGACAAGCGGCGGGCAATCGAATGATGCTGACGACGAGGAAGCACAAGCCCAGGCACAAACGCCACCGCCACCGCAATCGCGCACGCGACCCGTGTATTTTGAGTACGACATGACGTCAGGCAAAGTGACGCTGCTCGGCGATTTCAAGCCGCCTGTCAAACCGCGCTGGGCTTCGGTCTCGCCCGATGAAAAAACGATCATCTTCGCGCGCGGTCACAACCTGTTTATGATGGACGCGGAAAACTACGCGAAAGCCAAGGTCAAAGAAGACGACACGACAATTGTCGAAACACAGATCACGACCGATGGCGCAGAGCATTACGGCTACGAGCGGCGATTGACGGAAGAAGAGAAGCGCAACTACCGGTTCAGCGACAAAAACAAAACACCGCGCGTGCCTGCGATCACGATTTATTGGTCGAAAGACTCGCGCAAGTTTTCGGTGCAGCGCAACGATCAGCGCAAAGTCTCTGATCTCTGGGTCATCAATTCACTCTCGAATCCGCGCCCGACATTAGAAACATACCGTTACGGCATGCCAGGCGAAGCCAATCAACCACAAGCTTCGATTGAAGTGTTTGAGGTCGCTTCCAAAGCGCGTGTGCTGGTCAAATCCGACCGCTTCAAAGATCAACAAATCGGCATCTACACCGCGCCAGTCACGAACCTTGAACGTGAACGCGCCCGCAACTTTCAAGTAGATCGCGGCGAGCAGGGCGATCAACAACAACAAGGCCCGCCCGGCGGCGGACAGCAATTCGAGCCGAAATGGTTGAGCGATTCCTCCGACAAGCTCTACTTCAATCGCACGAGCCGCGATCTGAAAAAGATTGACGTTTGCGTCGCTGACACGGCGACCGGCGAAGTCAAAACGTTGATCGAAGAACGGCTCAACACCTACGTCGAAATGAAGCCGCTGCGCTTACTCAGCACAGGCGAAATGATTCATTGGTCGGAGCGCGATGGCTGGGGGCATTATTATTTGTTCGACGCCAATGGCACGCTCAAGAATCAGATTACAACGGGCGAGTTTTACAGCAATACGATTGAAGGCATTGATGAGAAAGACGCGCACGTTGTATTTCAATGCCAACGGGCGCGAACAAAACGAAGACCCGTACTATGAACATCTGTACAGCATCAATTTGAATGGCAACGGGATGAAACTGCTGAACCCCGGCGATATGTCGCACGCAGCGGCGGCTTCGGATTCGGGCAAGTATTTCGTGAATAACGCTTCGCGCGTGAATTGTGCACCGGAATCCACGTTACACGATGCACTCGGCAATGTGGTGATGAAACTCGAAACAACGGATATGAGCGCAATGACGGAAGCGGGTTACAAATATCCTGAACCCTTCAAAGTCAAAGCTGACGACGGCATCACCGATTTGTTTGGCGTGATGTACAAGCCGTTCGACTTCGACGAGAAGAAAAAATACCCGGTCATCGCGTACGTGTATCCAGGGCCGCAAACCGAAAGCGTGACCAAGACGTTTACGGCGCGCAATGACCGCGTGACGCTCGCGCAATTCGGCTTCGTCGTGATCGAAGTCGGCAATCGCGGCGGGCATCCGCAACGCTCGAAGTGGTACCACAATTATGGCTACGGCAATTTGCGCGATTACGGTTTGGCCGACAAGAAAGCTGCGATTGAGCAATTGGCGCGGCGGCACGCATTTGTGGATGTGGATCGCGTTGGCATCTACGGACATTCGGGCGGCGGCTTTATGTCTACGGCGGCGATGCTCGTGTATCCTGACTTTTTCAAGGTCGCGGTGTCGTCGGCGGGCAATCACGAAAACAATATTTACAACCGTTGGTGGAGCGAGAAACATCACGGCGTCAAAGAAGTCACCGACAAAGACGGCAACGTGAAGTTCGAGTACAATATCGAACGCAATTCTGAATTGGCGAAGAACCTGAAAGGCCGATTAATGTTGGCGACGGGCGATATTGACAACAACGTGCATCCGGCGAATACGCTGCGGATGGCAGACGCGCTGATTAAGGCGAACAAGCGATTCGACTTTGTGATTCTGCCCGGCAAGCGACACGGTTTCGCCGACGCCACGAATTACTTTTTCTGGGTGCGCGCCGATTATTTCTGCAAGCATCTGATCGGTGATGCGGCGGACAGCGTGGATTTGACAGAACTGATCCGTGAGCAGGAACAAACGGGCGACAAAGGACGGCGGAGATGAATAACCACGGGGAGCACGGGGAGGCACGGGGGAGAATTACGATAAAATGCCAATAAAATCAGGCGACTTTGCAATTGTTAGCCAATTGATTCCCCCGTGCGCTCCGTGCTCCCCGTGGTTTTCCTTTTGAAAAACTATATGAATCAAAACTCTCAAATCTACGATGTGTGTGTGGTTGGCTCCGGTGCGGCGGGCGGCGTGGTGGCGATGCAACTCGCCAAAGCGGGCGCTTCCGTTGTCGTGCTGGAAGCAGGCAAATGGGTTGATCCCACCAAAGAATTTTATTCGCATACGATGCCGTATGAGTTGCCGAAGAACGGTTACGGTTGGGACCCTCGTCGGCACTTGACGGTGGATCGCCAGAAAGAGCCATTCACGCAGGAAGGCAACAAGCGCGTAGATCATTTTTTGTCGAAAGCTGTCGGCGGCAAAACGCTGCTATGGGCGGGCTTGAGTTGGCGCAACAGCCCGTTTGATTTTGCCACATGGCCCGTAAGCTATGATCAACTCGCGCCGTATTATGACCGGATGGAAGAGTTGATGGGCGTGACGGGCGCATACGAGAACCATCCCAATGTGCCTGACGGCAAGTATCAGAAAGCGCTCAAATGGAACTGTGCGGCATACGAAATTCAAAAGGGCTGCAACAAACTTGATGCGAATAAATACCGCATGATTACCGCGCGCAAAGCGTTGTTGACTGAAAAGCATTGGTCGAAGCGTGCGGTCTGTCATTACTGCGGCCACTGCATGCGTGGTTGCGATACGGAATCGAAATACACGTCCGCGAACACGGCAATTCCTGAAGCGATGAAAACAGGAAAGTGCAAAATGATTCTGTATGCCAACGCCGCCGAAGTGATGATGAGCGCGGACGGTAGCAAGGCGACAGGGGTGCGGTATTACGATGCGCGCACGCTGAAAAGCTACGAAGTCAAAGCGAGGAATGTGGTGCTGGCGTGTGGGCCGATTGAATCCGCGCGGTTGATGTTGCTGTCGAAATCAAAACACTTTCCGACTGGTGTAGCGAATTCATCGGGGCTGGTTGGCAAGAATTTGATTAGCCACACCAGTTCATCGGTGCAGGGCTATTTGCCGTCGCTGAAGAGGAGCGAAGTTCTGAATGACGATGGCACGGAAAGCTCGCACACCTACATCGCCGCGTTTTATTGGGAAAAGCCGCACAAAGATTTCCCCAAGGGCTATCACATCATCGTGGATTCGGGGACACGTCACGGCACATATGGAGGCGGCAATTATCGTTCGGTGCCGGGCTTCGGCGCCGATTTGAAAAGCGGGATTCGAGATCGCTACCCGGCCTTGATTAGCCTGTATTCACAGAACGGAATGATCCCGACGAAAGACCGCTACGTCGAACTTGATCCAACGGTGAAAGATAAATATGGTTTGGCGGTTCCCAAGATTCATTTCAATCTGAGTACCGAAGACGTTGCCAGCGCGCGTGATGCCGTCAATACAATCTCCGAAATCATCGAAGCCTCCGGCGGTGTGATTACCGGCAAATCGAATCCTGATTCGCCCGGCATCGACAGTGTGCATTGGGTTGGTACCGCGAAGATGGGCAACGATGCGAAGACTTCCGTGCTGACGCCGTACTTGCAATCGCACGATGTGAAAAATCTGTTCGTCGCTGATGGCAGCGGGTTTATTGATTATTCCGAGAAAAATCCGACGTTGACGGTGATGGCATTGGCGGCGCGTTGCGGCGATTTCATTGAAGAAAAATTGAGGAAAGATCGTTAGCGAGGAACCATCCATGAAAAAGCTATCACGACAAAAAGCAATTTTATTCCTGCTGCCATTCATTCTGATCGTCGGCGCGTTAACCTACGCTGCCGTGCAAAAAAGCGCGCCAACGACGGATGAGCCGATCATCGCGGCATTTAAGAAAACCTATCCCGCCTCAGTGTCGGATGCGGTCGAGTTGGTGACTGGCAAAAACGGCACGATGGGACACGACATGAAGCCATATACAGGTGGGCCGATGGTTGGACGCGCCGTGACGTCACTCGTGAAACCAGCGCCACCGGAACAGGCTACGCCCGCGCTTTCGACGAAGCATTCGGTGGAGATGATTGACAATGCGAAACCGGGTGAGGTTGGGGTCATCGTGATGGAAGGCACGCTCGACATCGCAGCGATGGGGAACCTGATGGCGACCGCCGCAAAAGTGCGCGGAATGGCGGGAATGGTGCTGGACGGTGCGATTCGTGACATCTGGGATGTGCGGCGAATGGGCTTGACGATTTATGCGCGTTCCGCTTCTCCGCGGACGGCAGTTGGTCATTACGCCACTGTCGCTCGCAACATTGAAGTCAATTGTGGCGGGGTCGTGGTAAAGCCAGGCGACATCATCGTTGCTGACGAAGATGGCGTCGTCGTCGTCCCGCAGGATCGTGCCGAAGAGGTGCTGAAAAAAGCGCAGGAAATTGATGCGCGCGAAAAAGGAATGTTCCCATTCATCCGGCAATTCAAATCGCTGACGAAGGCGATTGAGAAATTTAATCGAATCTAGGCCACATTATGCAACGACGTGAATTCATCAAATCCAGCACGGCTGCCGTCACGACGACAGCGGTTTCGTACAACAAAATCCTCGGCGCGAATGATCGCGTGCGCATTGGACTGATCGGCTGCGGTGGCCGTGGGACGCAAGTCGCCAATCTGATGCGGAAGGTTCCAAATGTCGAATACAACGCTTTATGCGATGTGTTCCTGCCCAATGCGGAAGGCGCGAAACGTTGGGCAGGCAATGACGCCAGAACGTTTCAGGACTTTCGCAAAGTGCTCGATCTCAAAGACGTAGATGCCGTTCACCTCGCGCCGCCCGATCACTGGCACGCGATTCCGAGCGTGATGGCTTGTGCGGCGGGCAAAGATGTCTACGTCGAAAAACCGCTGGCCTACACCATCAAAGAAGGCCGTGCCATCGTCGAAGCAGCCCGCAAATATAACCGCGTCGTGCAAACCGGAATGCAACACCGCTCCGCACCGCATTACCGCGAAGTCCAGGACATCATTCAATCCGGCAAAATTGGCGAAGTCCGGTTCGTGCGCGTGTGGAATTACAGCAACCTCACGCCGTACGGCATCGGCAAAACGCCGGACGAACCTGTCCCCGATGGTTTGGATTGGGATTTGTACTGTGGCCCTGCACCGAAAGTGCCATACAACCGCCTGCGCCATTTGCGCAATTACCGCTGGTTTCGCGCGTTCGCGGGCGGCACGATTACTGACTTCGGCACGCATCGCTTTGACACCGTGCATCAGGTAATGGGTAAGGACGCACCGAAAACGATTACGGCGACGGGCGGGCGCTTTTCCAATCAGGATATGGGCGAGATGCCGGACGTGATGCAGGTGACGTACGAATATCCGGGCTTTGTGATGAGCTACGAAGCGCTGAATATCAACGGGATGGGAATGGGTGTGCGTTCGGCGGGCTTGAATTATTATGGCGCACGCGGCAGCGTGGATCGGCCAAACGGCGAAGCCTATCACGGCACCAACGGGACAATTTTATGTGACCGCATCGGCTACGAAGTCTTTCCTGAACCAGCCCCAGTGCGCCGCCGCGACGGCACGCAGGATATGAACAATCCGATTGAAGGCTTTCGCACCGAAGCCAAACGAGTGCAGGGCCGCGATACCACAGATTTGCACTGCGCGAATTTCATTGAGTGTATTCGATCACGCAAAGCTCCGATTGCCGAACCGGAAATCGGCCATCGCTCGACCACGATTGCGCACCTCGGTAACATCGCATTCAAGACAGGCAAGCGATTGGTGTGGGATGGGAAGAAAGAAGATTTTGTGAATCAACCCGAAGCCTCCAAGCTGCTGAGTCGCAAGGCGCGCAAACCGTGGGATTTGATTTGATGGGTTGTTATCAGGCAGGAAAACGGAGGGCAGGAAGAATCGTCTTTTTCCTGCCCTCTTTTTCGTGTCGTTAGTTTTGACCGTTATTCAGCGGCGTCACATCCGGTTCCGGTTTGGCCCGTTCTTCCAGATGCTCCTTCAATTTCAGATGTGGCACGCCGTCTTTCCACCATTGCGGCGCGGGTTTGCCCATCAGGTGATGATCGAAGAATTCCTTCATCCGCACGGCGTAATCGCGCATGTTTGCGGGGACACGCAGGCCGTGATTTTCGCCTTTGTATTGCAACATTACGACCGGTTTTTGCAGGCGACGAAGTTGATTGAAATACTCAATGCCCTGCGTGAAATCCACCGCGCCGTCTTTGTCGTTGTGCAGGATGATAAGCGGCGTTTTGACGTTCTTCGCGTGAAAGACCGGCGAATTGCGAATGTAGGCTTCGGGATTGTCTACCGGGCTGGTAGTAAAGCGGCCTTGACTGCTTTCAAAAATCGCCATATTGCCGCCGCCGGAATTCCAATACACCAGGTTGTACATTGAAATCATATCGGTCAGCGGTGCGCCCGCAATCGCGGCTTTGAAAGCGTCGGATTGCGTCACCATAAAAGCTGTTTGGTAGCCGCCCCACGAATGCCCGTGCAGCGCGACTTTGTCTTTGTCTACGACGCCCGTTGCAATCGCGGCTTGCAAGCCGGGCAGAATGCACCACACGGCGGACATCCCCGGATCATTGATTTTGTACGTGATATCCGGCTCGAACACGGCGTAACCGTTGCTGGTGTACAGCGATTTATTGAAGCCTGAAAATGTCGGCGCAACATAGCCGTTCAAGCCTTGCGACCGCTTTTCGTAAATGTAAACAATGGTCGGATAGCTTTTGCCCGGTTGATAATTTGCGGGCAGGTACAACGCGCCTTGCAGCTTGTCGCCTTTGGCTGATGTGTAATCTACTAACTTCGATCCCGATGACCAGAAGAAATCTTTTTGCTGCGGATTCGCGTTCGTCAGCTTTTGTCCATTGGCGAGCGACGCATCGGCTAAAAAGTAAGTTGGCGATTCGTCAAACGTGTCGCGCGAATAGAGATAACTGTCGGCCTTCTTCGCCTTCATCAATGCGCCGTAACTCGCATCATCCCACATCAACATCTTGGTGCCGGGTTTGCCTGCTTCAAGCCGCGCGATCCCCGCTTTTTTGGTCCATTCGCCGTACGCACGCAGGTACATCGGTTGCGTCAGATCAATACCTTTTTCTTCGGGATCAAGGCGGAACCGGGTTTGGTAACGAATCTTGTCTTTCTTGCCGTTGACCGTCAGGTTGATGGCGTTGCCGCCTTTCGCGGGAACTTGCCAAATGTCCCAATCGTCAGTGAGCAACACGAACTTACTGTCTTTTGTCCAACCAAGCGGAAAGATGGGCGGCTTCACGACGTTATGATCGTCTTCCGTGTCCCAAAACGATGTCGGGATTTTCGCGGTGATGTTGGTGGATTGATTTGACGCGAGGTCATATGTGAAGAAATGTCCGTCTTCGAAATACAGCATCTGCGTGCCGTCAGGCGAAGCACCAAACGCATTGCGGTTTTTCTTTAATGCAAGTTTGCGTGCGCCGGTTTTCAAATCCACAACGTAAACATCCTGATAACGACGCCCGTCCAGGTTGCCCATCATTTCGTATTCGCGTGTATCGAGGCCGATGCCGTATTGCTGTTTCGGCGCGGCGTTAACCGTACGCAAAGCTTCATCCGCGAGGCGAATGAATTTCTTTTCGGCGACGCGATATGTCGCAAGGTAGCTGAAATTCTTGTCACGGGGTTCTTCCACCTGTTGCTGCGATTGCAGTCGCTTGTCCTGCCAATGCCACAAGACGAGGTCGGGTTTTTCTGGTTCGTCCTGATTGCGTCGCGCCATCATTGCGGCGGGATTCGGTGCAGCTTGCTCTTCGCCTTCTTTCGTTGGCGGAGTCGCGCCAGGTTTTTTCCTTTTGACTTCGTGTAGTCCGAACATTACCGCGCTCATATCTTCCGTCCACGAAGGGCTGCGGTTCGGGCTGATGGTCAGGCCAGCAGGGAAGTCTTTGTCATCTTTCGGGTTGAAAGTGACTTTCTGCGGCGAACCACTTGTGAAGTTGAACGCGACAACGCTGTAAAGTTTGTCTTCAAAACCTTTGTCTTCGACGCCTTTGACGGCTGCGAGTCCTTCACCTTTTTCTGTCCAGTTGAGGCCACGATAGATCGCTTTGTCGCTGTCGAGCGGCAGCACTGCGCCGTTGCTCATATTGCGCACTTGAATGCCGTTGCCGCTCTTTTCATTCGCATCAATTGTCCACGCGAGCCAGCTTCCTTTTTTGTCAAAGGCGAAATCCGCGACGTTGCCAACGTTGAGTTCGTTGCCCGAAGCGAGTTCGCGCAGAATCAAATCGGAACCTGTCGCACGTTCGGGCGGAGTCGCGCCACCGGGAGCCGCGCCCGCTGCCGCCGGAGGCATTGCGGGGCCTGCGTCTGCGCCGTATTTATGCAGTGCGATCCACGCGGAATTCTCGCCGGAAAAGGCAAAGCGGCGCACCTTTTCGATCTCAACCTTCTTTTCAGTTTCTAGTTCGATGACCGTCACTTTGTTTTGCAATGGCTTGCGTTCTTTGCGCAATCGCTTGCCGTCCTTGAAGGTCGGCGAAACGCTGAACGCGAACCATTTGCCATCGTCCGAAAATGCAACATCGCTCGCCCCAAAGCTCAAACCAGGAGGGCCGCCGAAGCCTTGTGATTCGCCCGTCGGAAAGCGCCATTCCTTGCCATCCTTGTTGCGGCGCAATACGACTTCGCTGTCGCCTTCGTTCGGCACCAGCTTATGCGCGAACCATTGGCCGTCATTGGAAATGGTGGGCGATGAAACGCGCTTCCAGCCGAGCGCATCCTTGAATTCCAACGGACGCGGTGCTTTGGCGACCTCTTGTTTTTCGGGCGCTTTGGCGGCTTGTTGCGCCAGAATGGGATTGAGTGCGAGTGCGAGTGCGAAGAGGTGAAAAACGACGCGATGCAACTTCATGAAGGGTGCCTCCTGTGGCGAATGGTTCGGATTGACTCGGACTTGAGCCAGATGAAAAAAAGACCAGAAGGCGCATTGTCGCCCAGGATGAGGAAGTCGTCAATTTGAAGCGAGACAAATCCTGTTCGCAGCAGGGATCAGAAGGCAAGCACCGTCTTGACGCGCTTCGTAAACTGGAACATGATCTCGCCATCAAACTTGTCCGGCCTGCTCCACTCTTCGTGCCGGATACGCTCAAACAAGGTTTTAGAACAAGGATTTTAGATTATGGCGAAAGTAATCCTGCTCGTCTTATTCTTTACGCTAACGCCTCTCGGTTTTCCTCAAAAGGCCGCGAAACGAGTAGCGAACAAAACGCTTGAGGGCGTCACCATCAGCAAGAACACGGCCACGCTGAAACCGGGCTATGAGTTCGTCCAGGAATCGGAAGGCGTGCTTTCGGTGAAGCATAAGAAAAAGAAAAAGAAGAAAGATCTGTCGGGGACGATCAAATGCGGTTGTGCCGGGGAAGGTAGTTGCAGTCTCACCACCTATGGTGATCATCAGGCCCTGTGTAGCGGCAATTGTGGCGATTGCACGATGCTCGTCGAAGTCCCCAAGAAAATCCAATAGGGGTTGGCTTTGCAAGTCGTAAGGAGTTATAACGATGCGATATTTCCTCGTGATTCTATTGTTGCTCTCCATCAGCACGGGCGTATTTCCACAACCTGCCAAACAACGAAAAACGGCAAAAGCCCCGGAAGGCGTCGTTTTGAGCGGCAATCGTGCCCGGGTCAAGTCCGGCTATGAGTTCGTCCAGACTTCGGATAATGTGGTGGTGGCGCGCAAAAAAAAGAAGAAAAATCCGAAACCACCTGACACCCCCAAAGACCCCGATATTGAAACGGCATCCTTCCGGTGTAGCTGTCAATCAGGCGGAGGTAGTTGCAAGGTCGTGACCAATGGAGAGTCATTATTTTGTGACAACGACTCCTGCACGGATTGTGGTCTGGTTGTCACAAAAAGTATTGGTGTTATTCGATAAGGCAGAGGAAGAGTGCGAATGGCTGCGCGACTCTTCCTCTGTTTTTTTAGCGCGCGTAATACCCGTTTTTGGTTCGCGCCATAGCACCCGGTTGACTGACGCTCAGCTTGATGGCTCGCCATTCTTTTTTCGGCGTTGGTGAACCATCGTCGAGACTGGATGAATACGCCAGGCTGTACAACGTTTTGAGTTCGGCGGCAACGCGATCATAAACGCCGTTGAGGTCTTCGATGTTGGCGACATGAAAAAGCAATCCGCCGGAACGTTCGGCCACTTGCGAAAGCTGTTTGCGTGCGATGGCGTAATGTTTGTGTTCGTCCTGATTGCCGCGTCGCCTGACGACCATTTCGTATTCGGTGTCGAGATACATCGGATAAATCGTGACGTCCTCTTCAGCCACGCGCGCGAGCATTTCATCGAAGGAATATTTTGTGTCGTATTCTTCGGGGTCCATAATCGTATTGTCTACGCCGTCCGTCAGCACGACTATCGCATTCCGCGAACCTTGCGCTTGCTTGAATAAATCCAACGCACTCCACATCGCATCGTAATAGCGCGTGCCGCTCGACGGGATTTTCAAATCGCCGATGAGCTTCTTGAGCTGTTTTTTGTCGGAGATGAACGAAGTTTTCAAATAGAAACGGCGCGCGAATGCTGCGACTGCGACGCGATCATTCGGACCGAGCGAATCCACGAATTTTTTGGCAGCATCTTTCATCACGTCTTTTTTCTTTTCCGTGCTGCCGCTGAAATCCAACAACAGAACCAGATTGATCGGCGCGGTCACCGGCGAGAAATGTGTGATCTCCTGCTTGACGTTGTTTTCGTAAAGCGTGAAATCATCTTTGGTCAACGTGACGATTGGCTTGCCATCCACACTAACAGCCTTGGCATTGAGGTTGATGAGTTTGGTGTCAATGACAATGTCGCCACGGATGGATGCTTCTGTGTTGAATGTCGCTGGCGGCGGTGCATCGGTTGATTCCAGCGATGGCGCATTTGATTGTTCCGGCGTTGCCGTCGGCGCATCTGCAATCACCGACGCATCGCCAGCCTTGATTTCTGCGGGCTTGGTCGAATTCGCAAAGATCGGATCATCCTTTGAAAGTGCGACGCCCGGATTGTTTTTGTCAGAGGAGGCAATGACCGTTCGACTTTTGCTGCCCGTCAAATCGTCGAGGCCGAAATCGCTCAGAATGGATTGCCCGTTGTTGTGCTTTTCGACGAATTTTGCCAATTGGATCGGATTGAGCTTAACGGTCAGGACAACCGCGTTGTCGGGCTGAAGTGACGTAATCATCACCTGATAATCCTTGCCGACCTCTTTGGCATAAAGATAGGTGCGCTGCAATTGCTTGCGCGAATAAAACCGAATCATCGGTGTCCAACTTGTATCGAACGATTTGAAAACCGATTCAAAGCCGGAGTCCTGAATGGTCTCTGTAAAGTTCTGTTCTTTGAAGATGGCAACCTTCAGCCCCTTGACCGCGCCTTTTGTATAAATCCGCGCGCCAAAACTGGCGAGGCCAATCACAAACGGCAAACGCATTTGTTTGGCGTTGTAGCGTTTCTTCAAATGATTGACCATCATTTTGTACGGATCAGGTTTGGCGGCAACCGTCGCAGTCAGGAAGGATGCAATGATAATGACGACGAAGGAACGGGCAAATGTCTTCATAGCTACCTCTATTTTGAGTTTGGAGAAGTCTGACTTTCCTGGACTTTCCTGGACTTGACTAGACTTTCCTGGACTTCCTTAATTTTGATCCGGCTTTTTCTCTTCGGTTTTCTCTTTGGTCTTTTTCTTTACGATGCCTAAGCCTTCGAGTTCCAGATCGGGAATATTAAATTTGCCGCTCAGGTCTCGAATTTTGGCGATGTCGAAGGTGCCGATAATGTTGATGACGGCGAGATGTTCTTTTTCTGCGGCAATGATGGCGACGCCGAGCAGGTTGTCGTTTTCATCGGTCATAATCGAAACCTCGACGTTGAGCATGTCTTTTTTCTTGCTGCGCACACCGGCCAGCCGAATCCAGTTCGGATTGTTGTCAATCTGCGTTTTCAGCATTTGATAATCAGCAGGCTGATACTCGCCTTCTTTTTCAAACTCGAAGATTTTGACCGTGATGCCTTCAATGCCGGAGATTAGCTCTTTGATGGCCTTTTCGTCGGGGTTGTCATTCTTGAAAAACTTCTCGGCCAGCCGCAACGTGCGCCGATCCACATTGACATCAATCACCGAGGCGGCTTTGTCTTCGAGCGCCGCCAGATGGCTGACATCAATGCGAGCTTTGGCGTATTGCGGATTGGGTGCGAAGTTCGATTGCCCGAATGAAATCGCTGTCGCGCAAAGTATGAATAGGGTGGGCAACAAGACCTGGCGCACGATGGCGGCAATGTTGGTGATAAATTGAAAGAGGATGAATGGTTTCATGATGGTTCTCCGCTTGTGTCACGCAAACTGTCCGCTTGCGTCGTTCAAATAAGTACGATTGGAATAAAAATTACTGCGTGAAATATCGTTTTTAAGAAATAGATTTTCCGAAACAGTTTGCGCTGCCGTCTTAATTCGTGTCCGTCTGAACACGTTTGGCAATTAAATTGAGCTTCTCGCTCGTGACTTGCAGGGCGTATAAAACCTTTTCCTTGGCGGCTTCGCCTTCGGCCTCCAATGATTTTCTCGGCGTGCGCTTTGGCCTATGGTTGGCGAAATGTGCTTTGGGCGCGGGCGCATTGGATTGCTTGACGGTCTGTGGCGCGGGCGCTGATGGTATGACTTGCGGCGCTGGTTCAATGGATGGCGTGACCGTTGGCGTGACCGTTGGTGTTGTTTTTACGACATCGTCATTACTGGTTGTCGTGCGGGCGCTCAGCCAGATTCCAACTCCCAGCGCCAGCAATGCCATGGCGGCTATCGCGGCATATCGCAACCGGGTGACGGAAAAGATCGTCGCTTTGGCCGCTGCGTTTGGCATTCTTTCCGGCATTGCTTCCGGCAGCACGAGCGGGCGCGGTTGATAGCGGAATTCGCTCAGCAACGATTCGAGCTGTTGAATCTCCTCGTCCGGCTCGCCTGATTGGTCCCATAAGTAGTTGTCGTTCATATGTCTCTCTCGCAAAACTACGCGGCATATCCTTCCAGCCGTTCGCGGAGCATCTTCATCCCGCGATGCAAATTGACGCGGACGGAATCGGGCGTCAAACCCGTGCGCGAAGCGATCTCCGGCCCGGTCATTCCTTCGACCAGTCGCAAAATCAACGTTTCGCGGTAGGCTTCGGGCAAGGCCTTGATCGTGTTCAGCACCGCAATCGCTTCGGATTGTTCTTGCGGCTTTTGTACCATCGTGTCGGCCATTGCGTCGGTCAATTCTTCGGTCTCGGTTTTCTGGCGGTGATAATCCATCGCGCGATTGCGAGCGATCATCCCTAGCCAGCCACCAAAAGCGGCAGCATCGCGGATCGTGTGAATTTTGCGCCAGGCAAAAAAGAACACGTCCTGGACTAAATCATCGGCTTCGCTGCGCGGCGCACGCGCCAGCACGATGCCGTGAACCATGCGGGCATATTGTTGATAAAGCTCCGAGAACGCCGCGCGATCCCCGGTGCGTGCGGCCTCGACCAGTCGAAGCTCGGCTAGTTTTTCGTGACTCACCGATTGAAAGGGGGCAGCCGATGAACTCAGGGGCGGATTGGGTTCGGCTTGCATAGAGACAATCGAAAAGATGTTAGTTGCTACCTGTGCCATTGGGTCAGCCATAAAAATAGCGGTTCTCATTCTCACTCACCCGTCCATTTTCGCCATCGCCCGGTAAGACGGCAACGTCAATAGAACCGTTAACAGAAATTTTGTGGCGGTGAAAGATTCAGGGAGGACGGCGGCCCCCTCCGCATGCCATCTACGAAATAGAGAGGTCAAGAAAAGGATGTTCCCCACGAAGCTTATGAAGGTTACGAAAAAAGATCGCTTGTCCCACCCAACAGCACGCCCTATACTTTGCACAACCCAGCCGCATCAGTAGTTTTTTTAACCTTATGAACAGCGCGCGTGGGTCGTCAACGGTGCGTCGAGAATATTCGGTATGACGCCGCCGTGAAACTAGGATTGATTGAGCAGGTCGAGCAATGTTGCTGAATAAACTAATCAAACACAGAAATAAATGGCTTTGGGGATTAGCCTTATCGCTTTTTTGCAGCATCACTCTATACATCAATTGGCCCCACGGGAAACCATATACAGACGGTCTTCCATCTGTTGACAAGGTAATTCTCTTCAGAATGCGTAAACAATGTGAGAGCTGCCCTCTAAAACCTGACAATGATGTTACTAGAACGGGAAAAGACGCCGAAGATTTTGCTCAACTGTGGCGAAAATTATATTTCAATGATAGGCCAGCATTCTGCCCTGAAATTCGCTATGGGTACGAACTGAAATTTTATCGACAAGAGCAATTGCTAGTTCATGTAAGATTTGGTGAAAGTTGTGAAAGCCTTGAGTTTTTAGCGCCCAAGCTGGAAAAGAATATTGGTTTTAGTAGTCAAGGCTATCGCGGAACTGCATTTATACAATATGTAATTAGTGCTCTTTCATAGCACTATCTCCTTCCTGAAAGGATGTCGAACATCCATCTGAGGTGGAGTTGCCAAGGAAAGGTCCTTATGGCAGGTAAGTCACGGCGGTGGTCTCTTTTACAGTTGCGCGAGTCAGCCACGAACATTTGAAGGCGCAATCTATTTGATTCGCAACGGGGGTAACGAGGAGTCGAAACGACGAACAGCAGGAGCATTTTCGTGAGCAAACCCTATAAATACGGTGTGTACGGTGTAGGCCGCATTGGCAAAGTGCATGCCGCCATCGTGCAGGAACAGGGGCATCAGGTTGTCGCTCTTGGCGATGATGCGCGGGCGGCGGTCGCGGCGGCGCAGGAGGAACTCAACGTCGGTGGCGTAAAGACATTTACTGACCCGGCACAAATGGCGCGAGAGATGGCCGAGGAGATGGATGCTGTGATTATTGCCTCGCACACCAGGAATCACGCGCGGGATGCGTTGCCGTTTGTCGAAGCGAAAATTCCGATCTATTTGGAAAAGCCGTTGACAGATGATTTGCAGGAGTCGTTCGCGTTTGTCGAAGCCATTGGCCGCGATCCGCGCCTGCTTCAGATTGGGTTGCAACGGCGCTATGACCCGGCGTTGCTGTACACACGGCAACTGCTCCAATCCGGTTTGGTCGGCGAAATTCGTGAAATCCGCTGCATCCTGCGCGATCAATATCCTCCGCCGTCAACCTACAGCAGTCGCGGCTTGGTGATTGATATGGGGATTCACGTGGCTGACGAAGCCATCTTCCTCACGGGCGAATTTCCCAATGAAGTCTGGGCGAGCGTCCACAGCACGCGGGGCTACGTCAGCCCGATTGACGAAGGCGGCGACACAGCGTTTGTCACGTTCACGACGCCGTCGGGTGTGTTGGGGCGGCTTGATCTCAGTCGTACGCATTCCTCCGGCTACAACAACGAAACCTACATCATCGGCACGAAAGGCACGATCCACACGGGACGATTTGCCGGGTATCCTGGCGCGATTCCCGTTGAGGTCTGGTTATCGAATGGCAAGCTGCATCCTGATTCCCGGACGTTTGAAATGACCTATCTGGAGGGGAAATACCCGGAATTTCTGCCGCGCTTCGACGTTGCATATCGCCTCGCGCATCAACAGTTCCGCGCTGACCTTGAAATCGGAGCCGCGTTTGCCGTCACGCAAAACGAAGTGCTGGATACACAGGTGTTCGTCGAGGCGGCGCATCGGTCGGCGCAGAACGCAGGCGTACGATGTCGGGTGCAGCGGAGTGATGATTTAGAGGTCTACAAAGCCGCTTGCCTTGCCAATGGATTGATATAGCTTTTTAAGATAACCACGGGGGACACGGGGAGCACGGGGAGAATGACGTAATGAAAGAAAGCCCCACGCGCAGTTAATACGACTGACCTTTTCCCTTTCGTCCCCGTGCTCCCCGTGTCCCCCGTGGTTATTGGAAGCATTCTTCAGTCAAGCTTGCAGGAACTTTCGGACGGCGGGGACAAATTGTTCTGGCTCAGCTAAAAAGCCATCGTGTCCGTGCGTGGTAATCAATTTGGCATATTCGACCGCCACCTTTGCCGCTTTCATTTGTGTGGCTAACGCTTCGACATCTTCCGGCGGAAACAGCCAATCCGATTCAATCCCGATCAGCAACACGCGCGCGGTAATGCGCGACAAGGCCGCTGACAACGTTGCGTAACCAAGTTGCGGGTCGAAATTGTCCATCAACTTCGTGATGATTAAATAGGCATCGGGATCAAATCGCCTGGTGAAGATTTCGCCCTGATAATTCAGATAGCCGCCCACGTTGTAGCGCTCCGAGAGCGAGCGATGCGGGTCTTCGCCATTGCGATTGGGATGGCGTCCGTAGCGTTCGGCAAAGAGTTCCGCCGATTTGTAGGAAATCATCGCAATTTGCCGCGCGAGCGAAAGCCCGGAAGTTGGATTGTCGAAAATCGCTTGTCGTTGCAGATGATTGAGCGCGAGCGCCAATGCCGACAACGGAGCCGAGCCGACAGCGACACAATGCCCCACCATTTCCGGGAAATCAATTGCCCATTGCATCGCCTGCATTCCGCCAATGGAACCGCCAATCACGACGCGCAATTGGTTGATACCGAGATGTCGAATTAACTCCGCCTGCGCCCGGACATTATCTTTGACACTGACGAGTGGGAAGTCGCGTCCGTATGGTTTGCCAGTGGCGGGATTGAGGCTGGTTGGTCCGGTGGAACCGTAGCACGAACCGATGAGGTTGATACCGATGACACAGTCTTTGGCTAAATCAAAGATTGCATTTTCGCCAAACAACTGCGGCCACCAATCGGCGACGCGCGCGGAACCAGAAAGCGCGTGCGGCACTAAAATCGCATTGTCGCGCGCTTCATTGAGTGCGCCGTAAATCGCATAATGCAACGTGACGTGCGGCAATATTTCGCCCGACAACAACCGAAATGGCTTGTCATTGGACAGCGTGAAATCACCTTCGTAGGTCAGAGCTAAGGCGGAAGTTAGAGACATAACGGAAAATCAAAAGGCAAAGTGCAAAAGGCAAAAGTTTACTCGGAAGGCTGCGCCGCTTTATCTGAAGAAAAATAACGTACCGACCTTTTGCCTTTTGCCTTGTTCGATTTGCCTTTTGATTTCTTTATGATCCAGCGCCAACCGATTGCGCCGTTGCCTTCAGGGCTTGATCCAGATCGGCGATGATGTCGTTAATGTTTTCGATGCCAACGGACAATCGCACTAACTCTGGCGTCACGCCGGTGGTTGCCTGTTCTTCGGGCGTTAATTGCGAATGGGTCGTCGAACCCGGATGGATAATCAACGATTTCGCATCGCCGATGTTGGCGAGCAGGCTGAACAGTTTCACGGAATTGATGAGCTTCTTGCCCGCTTCGATGCCGCCGCGAATGCCGAAAGTGACAAGCGCGCCTGCGCCGTTCGGCGAGTATTTTTGCGCCAACGCGTAATACTTGCTGGATTCGAGGCCGGGATAATTTACCCATTCGACCTGCGCGTGACCTTGCAGAAATTTCGCCACCGCCAGCGCGTTTTCCGAATGACGCTCCATGCGCAAATGCAGCGTTTCCGCGCCCTGCAAAATCAGGAACGCATTGAACGGCGAGAGGCACGCTCCCGTGTCGCGCAAGCCGACAACGCGCGCTTTCAAAATGAAGGCGAGCGGCCCGAAGGCATCGGCGTACACAATCCCGTGATAGGACGGATCAGGTGTCGTGAAGTCAGAGAAACGCCCGGATTTCCAATCGAATTTTCCGGCATCAATGATCGCGCCGCCAATCGAAGTGCCGTGACCGCCGATGAATTTTGTCAACGATTGAATCACGATGTCAGCTCCGTGTTCGATGGGGCGAATCAAGGCGGGCGAAGGCGTCGTATTGTCAATCATCAACGGCACGCCATTTTCGTGAGCAATCGCGGCGATCTTTTCGATGTCTACGATGTCGAGTTTCGGGTTGCCGACGGTTTCGGTATACACGGCTTTGGTTTTGTCATTGATGGCCGCGCGCAGACCATCTTCGTCTTCGGCATCCACAAAACGCACGGTGATGCCGAGCTTGGGCAAGGTGTAGTGAAATAAATTGTAGGTGCCACCGTACAGCGAAGTCGTCGAAACGATCTCATCGCCCGCTTTGGCGAGGGTTTGAATCGCCAACGTGATGGCGGCCTGGCCGGAGGAAAGTGCGAGCGCAGCGGCTCCGCCTTCCAACGCCGCGAGCCGTTTTTCCAGCACGTCGGTCGTCGGGTTCATGATGCGCGTGTAAATATTGCCAAACTCCTGCAAGGCAAAGAGCCGCGCCGCGTGGTCGGCATCATCGAAGTTGTACGATGTGGTTTGATAAATGGGGACGGCGCGCGCGTGGGTCGTAGGATCGAACGCTTGTCCGCCGTGAATGGCCAATGTTTCTAAAGCATAGTTGGTCTCGGACATACTTAAATTTCTCCTTTACAGATCAAAAGTTTTGGCGACTCGTGGCGGGATTGCCAACGTCACCCAACGTCACAACGACAAAAGCCTCAACGCTAAATCACGTTAAGGCCCTCAGAAAAAAAGATGACGTTGAGAACGAAAACCGCTGTTTAGCTGTTTTTTTCGTGGAGCAAGTTGCTTAAATCGCCACGTAACATGTGAACAGCTGCGAGTTTAGGCCAGGGCGCAGGATTAGTCAAATAGGTGTTAGG
Source organism: Blastocatellia bacterium (assembly GCA_016789725.1). Classification (GTDB taxonomy): domain Bacteria; phylum Acidobacteriota; class Blastocatellia; order RBC074; family RBC074; genus JAFDVL01. The sequence goes on from JAEUQN010000023.1 coordinate 49,778, forward strand.
TGTCAGGTGTCAGGTGTTAGGAAGACCTTTGGGGGCCAATCTAGCACCCAACTCACTACACCTAACACCTGACACCTGACATCTAACACCTGCCCTAAAATTCCTGGAACTTTTCTGCCACACAGGTTGAAATAGGAATGGCAACGAAACAACGGTATCGGAATCTGAAAGAATGACGGCACTGAAAATGAACCCTATCCCCGATGAAGAATTGCTCCAGCAAATGATGGCTGGAGATGAAGGTGCATTCATTGTGCTGTATCGCCGCTGGCAATCCAGCCTGTATCGCTTTGCCTTGCGCATGTGTGGTTCGGAGGCTCTGGCCGAAGATGTGACACAGGAAGTCTTTATGATTTTGATGCGTGAAGGTGGGCGGTTTGATCCACGCAAAGGGTCTTTGTCTGCTTATTTATATGGCATCGCGCGATTTCAGGTATTGCGAAAAATGCAGCGCGAACGCACGATGGTTTCAATGGATGATGATGAACCCGAAGTAACGGAAGAAATGATGGCGACAAGCTTTGATCCGCTGCTGGATTTATCGCGGGCCGAAACGGTCCAATCCGTCCGCGATGCGATTGGCGTCTTGCCAACGCATTACCGTGAAGTTGTGGTCTTATGCGAACTGCACGAATTAAGCTATGCCGACGCGGCGAATGTGTTGGGTTGCGCCATTGGCACGGTGCGCTCGCGGTTGCATCGGGCGCGCGGTTTATTGGTCGAGAAATTACGACCGGTGGCGGCGCGAGATTTGAAATGGCAGGTTTGAGATTTGCGACGGAGAGGGCGGAGCGTGATTAGTATGAATTGTGTTGAGTTTGAAAAAAATGTAGTTGATCTGGCACGGAGCGAGCCGCAGGGCGTGGCGCTGGATGTGGCAACAACGCATCGTAGTTTATCGCATGCCCAAAGCTGTGTTCGTTGTGCCAAACGTTTGAAAATGGAACAAAGCGTGAGCCGGAGCTTGCGTGCGGTTGCGGTGGAGGACCAATTGCTCAGCGCTCCGCCCGCGCTGGAAGCGTCATTGTTGGCAGCGTTTCGCGCGCGGGAGATTGCTGTGCCGATGGCGACTAATGTGATTGTCCCGACCTTTCAGGAATCGCCGCTCAAAATGTTTTTCGCGCGTCTGAAATGGGCCTTGGCTCCGGTTGCCGTGACGGCGTTGATTGCGCTCCTGGCCTTTGCCATTTTCCGGGCGAAGCAACCTGCAACATTAGACCCGGCAATGTCAGATCAATCGTCAATCGCCAGTGGAAAGGCTTCGCCGTCAGCCACGCCCGACGTCGTATTCGCTGCCCCCGAACAGCTTGAACTGCCTGGGCCGCAACCGATAGAGGAAGCACAGCAGGGCCAAATGGCAAGATTTGAAACGCCGCGCCTGCGGGTTCCCGTGAGGCCGATTTCAAACCAGGCGGATTCTAACCGCCGGACAGATCGCGTGACGGTGGATGTGGGCGAGTTCGTCGTAGATGAGCCGGAAGCCGTTTCAACAAAAGATTTCCTCGTTTTTGATTACGCCCAAACGTTACCACCCGCTGACAGTGTCCAATTGATGCGGGTCCGCATGCCGCGTGAGCGATTGGCTCCGCTCGGTATTCCGTTACCCCGAGAAGCGCGTAACGAAAACTTCGTCAACGCCGATTTTCTGGTGGGGTCAGACGGTGTGCCGCGTGCCATCCGCGTGGCCGATAGATAATCAATCGTGATTAGCCGTTAGCTGCACGTCGTAGCAAATTCAATGGCTACTCGCGCGAGCGAATGAATTCGCTACGACGTGTTTCCTAGCCTATTTTGTCAATGCCGTTAGCGTTTAGCTGTGCGCCAAACTGCCGGCTCATTGCTAAACGCTTACCGCCAATCATTCTTAACCATAGGAGAAAACCATGAATCGTCAATTTGTAAGTTTCGGTTGTGCGCTGGCCTTAGTTGCCAACAGCGTCGCCGCTTTCGCACAACAGCCGGTGCCAGACAAAGGCAAACCAGAAAAACGGGACGTCGTTATCAGCAGGAGTTTTAGCGTCCAATCCGACGGCGAACAACCGGCGGACCATTTCACCTTTATCGAGGCACCCGTTGCGGCTCGTACTATGGCGCTGGGGGGCGGGCAGGCCGGATTTCAATATGGCTTTACCACTTCGATAGACGGCAAAGTTGTCAAAGGTCAGCCGTATTCGGCTGATATTGTCAACGAGCATATTCAAACATTAAGTGATGGCAACCGCATTGTGCGTCGTAATACTACTTCGGTAGCTCGTGATAGCGAAGGGCGCACGCGGAACGAAGCCTCGATGGTTGCCTTTGGCCCTTTGGCTGAGGCGATGAGCGACCTTCCCAAATCCGTTACGATTTATGATCCTGTTGCTGGCACCACGTACATGCTGAATCCGAAAGAGAAAACTGCCAGTAAAATGGGATCAATTATGATTCGCAAAGTCGAGGGCAAGCCTCTCACCAGTGCTGCTCCGAAAGCGGAAAACCTGCCTGCCCCTGGCACCCAGCGTGTTGCGGGCGGTGCGTTACAAGGCAATGCAGTCAGAAAAGTACAGCCGCCGTATCCTGATGTTGCCAAGGCCGCAGGCGCCGAGGGCGCAGTGCAGGTGCGTATCAACGTGAATGAAAATGGCGAAGTCACGACGGCTGAATCTGTCAACGGTCATCCGTTGTTGCGGGAAGCGGCGCTCGATGCGGCACGCCAATGGAAATTTAAGCAGACGGAATTGGATGGCAAACCTGTCAAAGTGCAGGGCGTTCTCACCTTCAATTTCACGCTGGAAGGTGGCCCTGGCAAAGAAGCCCGCGAGCGAGCTGTGGCAGAACTTAAAGCCGTGGCGGGAGAACGCGTGGCGTTTGAGTGGGCGGAAAAAGCGGCAGAAGAAGCTGTTGTCGCCTCCAAAATGGCAGGCGGGCAGGTGCTTCGCGTGGATGTGAACGAACCGGGACAGGATATTCATTTCATCGCCAGCAACAAAAAGCATGAAAGCAAGAAAGAATCGCTCGGCACGCAAACTATCGAGGGTGTGCAGTGTGAAGGAACACGCAGCACGACCACGATCCCCGCTGGTGAGATGGGCAATGATTTGCCGATTAACATCATCACCGAAACTTGGTATTCGCCTGAATTACAAGTCACGGTGTTGCGTAAATTCAATGATCCTCGGTATGGCGAAGACATCTATCGCTTGATCAATATCAATCGCGCTGCACCTGCGAAAGAGTTGTTTGAGGTTCCCGCTGATTACACGATCAAAGAAGGACGGGGAATGTTCTTTAATGACAAAATTGGTGAGGGAATGCGGATGCGGATGAGAGAAATTGAAGAGAAAGCCCGCCCACTTCAGGAACGGTAATCAATTGTGGGTCCTCTTGAAACCGTTCTCAAATCGCCAGCAGTGTTGTCGCAAACCTGCTGGCGATTTTCTATTCGTCATCCGATTCATCCACTCCGAAATATCGCATCCACTCTGACAACTCCGCTTCTCGAATTTGCGGCTGACGTTCAGATGGAGTGTCAACCGCAGCTTCCAACATCCGTCGAAACTCACCTGACCGTCGCACGCGCACGCCACATGCACGGACTCGGTTCAGCAATTGCAAATCAGAAGTAACCACCGTCAACGCTTTGCGGTTGCGTTCACGCTCTACCAGTTCAAGGATGCGCGTGTCGGCATCGGAGCCTGTGCGAGAATAAAAAACTTTGACGCCGCGATAGTTGGAACCATCGGCGATATTAATTTCCGGCGCGCCATCGAAAACGACTCCAATCCGCAATTTTTTGCGTTGCGCAAATTGCGCCAATTCGCTGAGCAATTGCAGCCGCGCTGCCGATTTGTCTCGATGCCAACCGACGCGCTGCCCCATCACATTGTTGCCGTCAATGAGAAACATGGTGATTGGTGATGAGTAGTTGGTGGCTGGTTTCGAGTGTTTGCCGACCACCGATTACCAGCCACCGGCCACCACTCTCAAACCTTGATATTGTATGACTTGATTTTGCTGTTGAGTGTTGTGTTATTTAATCCCAGCAATTTGGCCGCGCGGCTTTGATGTCCACCTGTCAATTCCAGAGCCTGCCGAATCAACTCGATTTCAAAGCGTGAGACCTCGTCGTAAAAGGAAATGCCGTGGGTCAAATCAATAAATTGTGTCGCGGGTTGCGTGGTCATTCCCAACCCTTCGCGCCCGTCCGGGCTGAGAATTTCGGCGCGTAAACAATCCATCGTGATTTGATCGCTGCGCGCAATGATGACAGCACGTTCGATGGCAGTTTCCAATTCCCGCACATTGCCGGGCCAGGGATAATTCTCTAACGCATCCAGGACGAGGGGGCTAACTTGCTCTGCCACTTTACGGCTATTTTCCAGATTGTATTTGCGAATGAAATGTTGTGTCAGCGGCAAAATATCGGCCTTGCGATTGCGCAGTGGTGGGAGGTGAATGTTGATGACATTGAGCCGGTAAAATAAATCTTCGCGGAAATCGCCTGATTGCACGGCGCGCCGCAAATCCGTGTTAGTGGCGGCGATAATGCGCGCGTCTACTTTGCGAGGCACCGTGTCACCGAGCGGCGTGAATTCGCGTTCCTGAATGACGCGCAGCAACCGTGCCTGCGTTTCCGGCGGAATCGTCGTAATTTCGTCCAGGAAAATCGAGCCGCCATCTGCAACTTCAAATAAGCCTTTTTTGGCCGCCACCGCGCCCGTGAATGCACCACGGGTATGCCCAAACAATTCTGACTCTAACAACTCAGAAGGGATGTTGCTGCAATTGACCGCCACGAATTGCCCGGATTCGGCGCGCGGGGAAGAGAAGTGGATGGTTCGTGCCACGACCTCTTTTCCGGTTCCTGATTCGCCTGTCACCAGGACGGTCGAACGCGCGGGCGCGACCTGCTCAATCAAATCGTAGACTTCGCGCATCGCAGCCGAGTTGCCGACAATCTGGCTACGATCTGCCGACGCACGCAACGTGCGACGCAGCACCTGACGTTCTTCTTCCTTACGCCGTCGTGAAATGCCGCTCGCTACTTTTTTTAAGATATGTTCATTTTCAAACGGTTTGCGAATGCAACTGAACGCACCGAGTTCCAGGGCGGCCACTGCTGTCTCAAATGTCGCGTAGGCGGTAATCATAACCACGACCGCTTCACCATCGAGCTTGAGCAGTTCTTCCAAGGTCCGCAGCCCCCCCATGCCCGGCATCGAAACGTCCAGGAGCACTACATCATAGGTGCGTTCGGTGAATCGTATGAGACCTTCTTCGCCTTGTTTGGCAAGGTCTACGCGATAGCCTTCGGGTGAGAGCAGGCTTTCTAACACATCGCGCATGATCTCTTCGTCGTCAATAACCAGAATGTTGCCTTTTTTCGCCATAGCAAAATTGTAACGCAAGTTGCGCGAGATGTCAGAAGCCCGGTGGAAAAATCAAAAGGCAAAAGGCAAAAGGGCGGCACCGTATTTTTTCAGATCGAACGGCGCAGCCATCCGAATGGACTTTTGCCTTTTGCACTTTGCCTTTTGATTTAGGTTTTTATAAACCTCGCTTCTGGTGCGCGGCTTTGGTGCAGAATTGATAGGGTTCCTGGCCGAGTTTAAAGCGGCGTCGCTGGGTGCGGGAGCAGAGATTTTCAGTGGGAATCAGCCCTGTGTCGGCGCACACTTCAAACACGAGAGTATTGCGAAGCGTGGCTTCATCCAACTGCTGGGCGACCTGTCGCGGTCGTGTGCTGCCTTTGTCGCCGTCACTGGGCGGCGGCGGTTCCTGTGGTTCGGGCGGTTGGGCCATGGGGTCTACTGAGTCCCCATTTTCCGGCTCTTTGCGACTGGGTTCCGTGCCTTCAATAAATAGTTCGTGGCGTAAATTCGGTACGCTGTTTTTGGCGATCATTCCCGTTGTCGGATCAATATCAACGGCAATAATCCCGCCGGGGTCTTCAAATTCACCGCCCAATTCGGGGCGCAATGCCAGCGCGCGTGACATGAAATCCGCCCAAATCGGCGCGGCGGCTTCACCACCCGTCATCTTCAAATCTGAATTGTCATCGAACCCCACGTACACCGCACAGACCAGATTCGGCGTGTAGCCCGCAAACCACCCGTCACGCGAACTGCCGGTTTTGCCCGCCGCCACGGCTTTGAATCCCATCTGTCGCACGCGAGCACCCGTCCCACGATCTAAGACATCCTGCATCATGGAGGTCATCACGTATGCCACCTGTGGCGATAAAACCTGCCGCGAATCTTTGGCTGGCGTGTCCACAGTTGCACCGGTTGCATTCGTCACGCGTTTGATCGCGGTGGGAGCAGCGCGCCGACCTTTGTTGGCGAACATCGTGTAGGCGGAAGCGATTTGCAACGGCGAAGCTTCTGCGACGCCCAGCGCCATCGAAGGGTAGGTCGGTGGGCGCGGGAGCCCCGCCTTTTCCGCGAGCCGCGCGATTTCCGAAAAGCCGACGCGCTCGGCCAATTCGACGGTCACGACGTTTTTGGAATAGACCAGCGCATCGCGGACGGTAACGTTTTTATTGGAAAATGTGTCACCGTAATTGTTCGGTTTGTATTCCTCGCCAAACCCATAGCTGAAGGTTTTCGCTTCGTCCTTCAACATCGTTGCGGGGGTAATGACCTCGCCGCCGTATTCTGCGGTATTGATTGCCGCCGCATACACAAAGGGTTTGAAGACCGAGCCGGGTTGTCGTTTAGCTTCGGTGGCGCGATTGAACTGGCTGGATTGATAATCTTTGCCGCCGACCATCGCCAGCACTTCGCCCGTCTTGGTGTTCATGGCGACCAGCGCAGTTTGCAAACCCTCAACGCCGCCTTTGCGTTTGGCAAAGATTTTTTCGAGGCCGGTCATATGTTTGGTCACGGCCTGATACGCGGCGCGTTGCAGGTCCAAATCAATTGTCGAATACACGCGCAATGACTTCTTGGAACCGGTGCCATCATCGTAATTCCGCTCGACTTGTTTGGTCAGGTAATCCACGAAATACGGCGCTTCCGACACGTCCAATCGGCCACCGCCGCTGCCTTTCAACCCCAGCGGGGCCGCCTTGGCGCGTTCGGCTTCGGCTTCGGTGATTTTGTTCATCCGCAGCATTTCATTGATGACGACGTTGCGGCGCTCCTCGGCGCGTTCGGGGTGTTTGAAGGGCGCGTAGTAATTGGGGCTGCGAATGATCCCGGCCAACATGCACGATTCGGCCAGCGTTAATTGCGAAATATCCTTGTCAAAATAGGACCGTGCCGCTTCGCCAAAACCGTTGATGGAAAAGCTGGAACGTTGACCGAGATACGCAATGTTGCAGTACATCGCAAAGATTTGTTCTTTTGAAAGACGCTGTTCGAGCAAAATCGCCATGAAGGCTTCAGACAATTTTCGTTTGTAGGTTTGCTCTTTGGTGAGGAACAGATTTTTAATCAATTGCGATGTGATGGAACTGCCGCCACCCGTGATCTTGCCTTCTTCGGTATTGCGGATAAACGCACGCAAAATGCCGCGCCAGTTGACGCCGTAATGCTCGAAAAATTGCTGGTCTTCAATCACATAAATGGCTTCGACCAATTGTTCCGGCAGGTCTTTGAACTCAATGTTCTTGCGCTTTTCGCGGCCTTCGTTCAGCACCGACGAAATCATTTCCGGTTCCAACTCTGCCACAGAAAGCTGTTCGCCGGATTTCAAATCCGTAATGCCTTGAATGCCGTTGCTGCCAAACGAAACGCGCAATGAGCGAAACGCTTTTTCGCCATCAATGATGGCGTCGCTGCCCGGCAGAATTTCCAGTGTATTGCTTCGCAGTGCGTATTGCCCACGCTTTTCATTTTTGGTTGAACCGCGCTCCAGATAGCCGATGCGCTTCAACTGTGCGATGACATCTGCGGCCTTCAATCCGCTCCCGCTGCGAATCGGACGCGGAGCCGCATAGATGCCAGAGGTGCGCACAAACAGGTCGCCTCTCAACCCATTATCAATAATCGCCGTATAGCGTTCGTAATAGTAATAAACCACGCCAACGCCCAGCAGCCCCAGCAAAAAGAGCGGAACAAGGGTGTAACGCGAAAAGAGGAATCCGAAAAACCGTTTTGGAAACGATTGGGAGGAACGCCGATTGGCACGTGCGCCTGAAGAAGATCGTCGTTGGGTTGGCATAAGCGAATCCTTGCTTGCGATATGCCAGCAACACTATCACAAGCAAAACAAACTGTATGTCGAATTCAGGGGGTGAGTCAATTCCAAAAACGGCGGGCCGGAATTACTAACTGCAAATCACGGAAAATCGGCACCCAGGCGATGGGGGTGATCGAATTCGATGGGGGCCGACCGCGGTGATTTCCTTTCGATATTTATGCGGATTGTTTGGGGGCCAATTCAATCGGAGGTGGCGCTGTTCCTTTGGCAATCCTGAATGCGAGCAACAATCCGCAGAACGTCATCGCCCCCGCCAATAAAAACGGCGCGCCGGGCAATTGCAAATCTTTTTGCGAGCCAATGCACAGTGCGAAAATTTGTGTGAACAGGCCGGGGCCAATCAAACCTGTGATTCCCATAATGCTGCTATTCGCGCCTTGTAATTGCCCCTGTTCGTGGGGCTTCACCCGT
>JAEUQN010000240.1 GCA_016789725.1 Blastocatellia bacterium
GAAGACGTCAAAGAGTATTACTTCTATCTGGACTCGACGCCGACGCATTCGTACATGAAATATTTGTACAAGTATCCGCAAGCGGAATTCCCCTATGCCGAATTGATCGAACGCAATCGCCACCGCAGCAAACACGAAGGCGAATACGAATTGATGGATACGGGGGTGTTTGATGATAACCGTTATTTCGACGTGTTTGTCGAATATGCCAAAGCCGATGTCGAAGACATTCTGATCCAGATCACGATTGCGAATCGCGGACCGGCAGCCGCTTCGTTGCACGTCCTGCCGACGCTGTGGTTTCGCAATCGTTGGAGCTGGGGGAATAACAAAGGAAACACGAAGCCGTCACTCCGAGTCAATCACGGCGCGGTCGAAATTTTGCATCACGTGTTTGGCGAACGGTTTTTGTATTGTGACAGCGAGCCGGAATTGTTGTTCACCGATAATGAAACCAATATGCGGCGCTTGTATGGCCTCGAAACCAATGGTCATTTCAAAGACGGCATCAACGACTATGTTGTGAACGGCGCACTGAATGCTGTGAACCCTGAACAGAAAGGCACAAAAGCGGCGGCGCATTATGTTCTTGTGCTTAACGCTGGCGAGACGAAGACGATTCGCTTACGACTTGCGCACGAAGCAAATCAGTCACCATTCGCCGACTTCGATCAAATCTTTCAGCAGCGTCAGCACGAAGCCGATGAGTTTTACGACACGATCATTCCCGGCGATGTGTGCAATGACAATCGCAACGTGATGCGACAGGCGTTTGCCGGGATGTTGTGGTCGAAGCAGTTCTATCACTACGTGGTTGAAGACTGGCTGCAAGGCGACCCGAATCAACCATCACCACCGCGCGAACGACACCATGGGCGCAACAACGAGTGGAAGCATTTGTATAACGCCGATGTGATTTCGATGCCCGACAAATGGGAGTACCCCTGGTACGCGGCGTGGGATTTGGCGTTTCACTGTTTGCCGCTCGCGCTGGTGGATTCGGAGTTTGCGAAAGACCAACTGATCCTGATGCTGCGCGAATGGTATATGCACCCGAACGGTCAATTGCCTGCCTACGAGTGGTCGTTCAGTGATGTGAATCCGCCGGTGCATGCGTGGGCCGCATGGCGTGTTTATAAGATCGAGAAGAAGCGGCGCGGCGTGGGCGACATTAAGTTTTTGCAGCGCGTCTTTCACAAATTGCTGCTGAATTTTAATTGGTGGGTGAATCGCAAAGACGCCGAAGGCAACAACATTTTTCAGGGCGGCTTTTTGGGATTGGACAACATCGGCGTCTTTGATCGTTCGCGTCCGTTGCCGACCGGCGGCCACATCGAACAATCCGACGGCACCAGTTGGATGGCGATGTACGCGCTTAATCTGATGGCGATTGCGCTCGAACTGGCGCAACACGATCCGGCGTATGAAGACGTGGCGAGCAAGTTCTGGGAGCATTTCCTGTACATCGCCAAAGCGATGAATGATCGCGGACACGGACACGTCTCCTTGTGGGACGAAGAGGATGGCTTCTTTTACGATGTGTTGCACACCCAGGACGGCAAATTATTTCCGATGAAGGTGCGTTCGATGGTCGGGTTGATTCCGCTCTTTGCCGTTGAAACGATTGAGCCGGAGATGCTGGATAAGTTGCCGAATTTCAAACGCCGGATGGATTGGTTCATAGAGCATCGGCCTGATTTAACGAGCAATGTGGCCTCTATGTGTATGCCGGGGATGGGCGAACGGTTATTGATGTCCATTGTCAATCAGGATCAATTGCGGCGCGTGTTGCGTGTGATGTTGCACGAAGAAGAATTTCTCTCGCCGTATGGCGTACGTGCTTTATCCAGCGTCCATCGGGAAAATCCGTACATTATGCGCGTCAACGATGAAGTGCATCGCGTAGATTATGAGCCGGGGGAATCCACCTCCGGCTTGTTCGGCGGCAACTCCAATTGGCGCGGCCCGATCTGGTTTCCGGTGAATTATCTGCTGATCGAATCGCTGCAAAAATTTCACTATTACCTGGGTAACGAATACAAGGTTGAATGTCCGACGGGGTCGGGCCAGGTTGGTTCGTTATGGGATGTGACAAGCGAATTGTCGCGCCGATTGACGCACATCTTTTTGCGCAATGGCGACGGAACGCGGCCTGTTCACGGGAACGCCGCGAAGTTTCAGCACGACCCGCATTGGCGCGATTTGTTGTTGTTTTATGAGTATTTTCACGGCGACAATGGCTGCGGCATTGGGGCCAGCCATCAAACCGGATGGACGGGATTGGTCGCCAAACTAATTCAGCAAAGCGGGGAATAGCCGACAGCACAACGACGATTCACGTAGTAGCAGATTCATTTGCTACGTTTTCCGAGGCGAATAAATTCGCTACTACGTGTGGTCGAAGTGTGTTTACAAACAAGAAAGAGGGAGAAGATGCGAGCAGGAAATTTTGTGATGACGATTATCGTATTGGTGGCGACGGTCGCCGCTGCATTTGCCGTGAGTACGCGGTTGGGCAAAGTTGATTCGATCAACAAGAATATTTTCGGCACTGCGATCAAGGGCTATGACACGGTGGCGTACTTCACCGAAGGCCGTCCCGTCAAAGGCCGCAGCGAGTTTCAGTATGAATGGTTGGGGGCAAAATGGTATTTCGCCAGCGCTGCCAACCGCGATGCGTTTGCGAAGAACTCCATCAAATACGCGCCGCAATTCGGCGGCTATTGTGCGTGGGCCGTTAGCCAGGGCTATACCGCAGCTATTGATCCCGATGCGTGGAAGGTTGTGGACGGAAAGTTGTATTTGAACTACAACAAGTCGGTGCAGAAAATGTGGGAGCAAGATGTGCCGGCCAACATCCGCAAGGGCAATGAAAACTGGCCGAAGTTACATTGAAAAAGTAATCCTTCATTGATCATATATAGCTTTCAAGAAAAGGATTTTCCGACTTAACCACGGGGCACACGGGGAAGGAATCGTTAGCACAGCCAATCAAATCAGGGGTTCTGCTGTCTTCCAACTGATAAGTTTCCCCGTGCACCCCGTGTGCCCCGTGGTTTTCTTTTTCTTAAAAGCTATAGCAGGTTTTTATCTGCGTGTGACCCGCGTGGTGGGCCTGTTGCGGGGCAGGGGATCGCTGCCGAGAGTTTGCCTGCGAGGGAGTAGGCGCACCCATCTGAAAACTGCTGCAAAAATGTGCAGGAACTTGCCGGGATCAAACCCGGCGATTTTATTTTGGGCTTCAACGCAGGCGAAACGAGGCTGATGCTTTGCAAACGACAACTAAACATCCGACACGATAGCGGGATGCGCAGAGGATAAACAGTAGCCCCAGGTTGTTTCTGTCGTCACGTCCATTTATGCTTGTTAGCGGCGTAGCGTGTTGGCGTGAGGAGGCGGGGTTTTTAATATCCTGGTTAGCGCGCTGCTGCTGCAAAAACAAATTAAGGGGCCGTCCTGCACTGCTGGCCCGCTGCTCAGTCACATGGGAGGAAGAGCGGATGTTGGTTGAATCTCTACACGAAAAAAATCCTGAATGCAGCCGTCTGAATTGGAGATCAAATCGCAAGCTTGGGTGGAGGCATTTGGGCTGGCTGTTGAGCGGCGTGCTTCTACTGTCCGGGGTGGCTGCGATTGATGCTCAGGCCCAGGAGCCGACCAATGTGCAGCGGTATGATTTCAATGGAGAAGTGCAATCCATAGACAAGGCGAAAAAGCGCGCGACGATCAAACACGAGGCGGTCAAAGGTTACATGGATGCGATGACCATGCCGTTTGTCATCAAAGACGAAAAGGCCTTGGAAGAAATGCAGCCCGGCGATCAGATTCGCGCTACGCTCGTAGTCACGGCAGAGGGGGCGACCTGGCTGGAAACAATTATGATTACCGCCAGCAAAAACGCCCGCGCGCAAACCGGTGAATCCGCAGAGAAACCTATCGGACTGATGGGCTTTCCGGGCGATAAACCTGTTCCGCCACAGCTCACCTACGCGCAGCGATACAATGATCCAGCCGGGCTTTACACCTGCCCGATGCACCTCAATATTCGGACTAAAACGCCCGAAAAATGCCCAAAATGTGGGATGGATTTGATTTCTGTCGAGCCGAAGATTGCCGAAGAATTTGATCTGAAATTTGAGTTGTCGCCAAAGTTGCCGGTGCCAGATCAACCGTTGCGCATTCATCTGACGGTGTCGAATCCACGCAACGGCGCGCGGGTCAAAGAGTTTGCGCTGATGCACGACCGAATGTTTCACCTGTTTCTCATCAGTCAGGATTTGAGCGACTTTCAGCACATTCATCCGCAGCAGTTGGAAGACGGCAGTTTCGAGATTGAGACGATGCTCAAACGTCCCGGCCTGTATAAACTCTACGCCGATTTCTTTCCGCTCGAAGGTGCGCCGCAAATGTTGCACAAGCATTTCGGAACCAAAGGGTGGCGCGGGGAAGTCGTGGGCGGACAAGCCAAACTGAAACCGGATACGCAATTGACCAAGTTAGCGATGGCGATTCCTGTGACGCCCGCCAACGCCAGCAAACTGGGAGCTGAATTACCAGCCTTGGCATCGCAACCCGCCAGCGATTTGCGGGTGACATTGTCTTTTGAGGAAGGACCATTAACTCCCGGCAAAACGGTAACGCTGAAATATCACCTGACTGATACGGCGACCGGACAGCCCGTGCGCGATTTGATTCCATACCTCAGTGCGTGGGGACATACGCTGATCTTGAGCGATGATCAATCTACGGTTGTGCATTCGCATCCTGAAGAGCAGGTAGATTTAGAGAAACCGATTGCCACACAACGCGGCGGCCCGGATGTCAGCTTCGATGCCTTGTTTCCTGCGCCGGGAATGTACCGCATCTGGACTCAGTTTTTGCGCGGTCGGCAAATCTTCACGGTGACGTTTGATCTGAAAGTAGAGCGACTTTAGCGGCATATTTCAGAGCGCATCGTTGATTGATTGTAGGTTGCGCTGTGCCGCCCATTCCAACAATTGCCCACTCAATACTGCACGATTGGCCTGCATATCCGCGACGCGTTCGCACCCGCACAACATTATCGCCGCGCGTAACTCGGTCATCATCGCTAGTAAATATTCTTCGACTGCGTCAATGCCACTATTCACGTAGGCACGCAGCACAGGCAACGCCACGCCCGCCGCTTGTGCGCCGAGCGCGATGGTCTTGGCGGCGTGCATTCCGGTACGGATGCCACCCGACGCGATCAGGTTTATTCCTAAGCCACGCAACTCCAAGACGCTTGCGGCGGTCGGAACGCCCCAATCCCAAAAGGCTTCGCCCAAATGTTGCAAGGCACGATTACGCAAAGTCTCTACTCCGACCCAGGACGTGCCGCCTGCGCCGGAAACGTCAATCCATTGCACACCCGCTGCGGCTAATTTCTCGCCCGTTTCGCGCGCAAAGCCGCAGCCTGTTTCTTTGACGATGATCGGCACTGGCAATTCGTGGATGAGTCGTTCGATGGCTTTGAGAGAGCCGCGAAAGTCGCGGTCGCCGTGCTGCTGCACAATTTCCATCGCCGTATTCAAATGCACACAGAGCGCGTCGGCTTCAATGTCGTTCGCTAACTTTTGCAGTTGTGCCGTACTTAACTCGCGCGCCTGAGCAATGCCGATGTTGCCGAGCAATAAGACGTTTGGGGCTTGTTCGCGCACGCGAAATGTATCGGTGACTTCGGGGTGATTCAGCATCACACGTTGTGAGCCGACGCCGAAGCCGAGGCCCAAACGATCTGCTAGGGCCGCTACTTCTTTATTGAATTTCCCTGTGTCTGGCGTGCCGCCTGTCATGGCGGTAATGACCAGCGGCGCGCGCAATCGTTTGCCACAAATCTCGACGCTCAAGTCCAGTTCATCAAGCAAGGTTTCGGTCAGCGGTTGATGCACTAACTCCACGTGTTCGAGCCAGGTGGTTTTGGTCTTAAATTCGACGTTTTGCTGCGCGCAGAGATCGAAGTGACTTTGTTTGCGGTTGATGATTTCGCTGGCTTGACTTTCGGACATTCGGGTTCATACTCCATATTTTTTTCGGCGGGCATTATCGCACACGCCATTGTATACTGCATTTTATGCCACGCATCGTAGCGATCAGTGATACGCACTCACGTCACCAACAGTTCAGCGAAATCCCCGACGGCGACATCCTCATTCACGCTGGCGATGCGACCGTGCGCGGCGATGTAATTGAAATCGTCGAGTTCAATCGGTGGCTTGGTACATTGCCGCACAAGCACAAAATCTTTGTCGCGGGCAATCACGATTTTCTGTTTGAGCGAGCACCGCAATTGGCGCGTAGTTTGATGTCGAATGCGATTTACCTATTAGATTCATTTTGCATCGTCGAAGGCTTGAAGATTTATGGTTCGCCGTGGCAGCCGCGCTTTTTTGATTGGGCCTTCAATCTGGATCGCGGCCCGGAAATTCGGCGCAAGTGGGAGATGATTCCTGACGACACGGACGTACTGATTACACACGGCCCGCCGCACGGCATTTTGGACGGTGCCATTGATCGCTGGACCGGCGAGATGACCGCCGTTGGCTGCGAAGAGTTGTTCCCCTTCGTGCAACGCATCAAGCCGCGCGTGCATATCTTTGGGCATATTCACGCGGGCTACGGACAAATGGAACAGGGAGGCACGCAATTCATCAACGCTTCGTCTTGCAACGAGGCGTATAAAGTAGCGCATCCACCCATCGTGATTGATTTGTAAAATTATGGCGACTTTTGACGACCTGGTTTTTTCGCACCGGCTTTTTATGAAAGCCTATCCATTTTCGCATTACGCAAATGACCCGGTGCCTTGCACGCCACTGCGCAAACCTCTCAACGAAGCGCGGGTGGCGCTGGTCACTTCAGCCGGCGTGAACCTGCCGGAGCAGGACATCTTCGATCACTCGATCAAAGGTGGCGATACGTCGTTCCGAGAAATCCCGAACACAGTCGAAACCCAAACCTTGATTGAAAGTCATCGCAGCCCTGGTTTCGATCACACCGGGATCGCGGCGGATCGCAACTTAGGCTTTCCGCTGGATCGCTTTCGTGAACTCGAGGCGCAGGGCGTCATTGGTGAACTGAATCATCGGCATTTCAGTTTTATGGGTTCGATTGTGATGCCGCGCAAATTGATTGACGAAACGTCGGTACAGGTTGCGCAAATGTTGCGCAAGGATGAAGTGGATGTCGTGTTTCTGACGCCGATGTGACCGATGTGTGTGCAGACAGTTGGTCTGCTGGCCGGAGCGATTGAACGCGAAAATATCACGACAACTTCGGTTTCGTTGTTGCGCGAAGTCACTTCGATCATTCATCCGCCGCGTGCTCTGTTTGTGCCGTATCCAATGGGCTTTCCGTTGGGCGCGCCAAATAATCCCGCGTTGCAACATCAGGTCATTGCGGCAGGTTTGGCATTGCTGGAGAGAACGGATGTACCCGTATTAGAAGTATTCAAATGAGACAAAGAAGAGAGTACGGAACAAACGGAAATAACGGAATACACGGAAAAGAAATAAAGGCGAAACAGCGTGATGGAATGACTTTTTGTCCATCACATTTTCGGTCTGTTCCGTTATTTCCGTTATCTATTTTGCCCTTGAACCTGAAAAGGATTTGAAGAAATGAATTGCCAGCTTAGCTTATTACTGTTTTTTGTTGGTTCCCTTACGCTTTTTGCGCAAACGCACCGCGTCGTACAAATCACAGAAAAAGATGCCGTCAATCCCAGTGAGGTTTCAATTGCCATCAATCCGAAAAATCCTGACAACCTTATCGGCGTGTCGTTGCAGTACGGCAAACCGGGACAAGCACGCGTGAGCAATGCTCGCTACGTCACGAACGATGGTGGCAAGACATGGGCAACAATTTACGCGTCCAACGAACGCAGCTTGCCGCAAGGCGATGATTCGATTGCCTTCAGTAGTGAGGGCTTCGCGTACCATTGCTACATGTCGTTTGATGGCATTCGCGTCAAACGTCCAACCCGCGCGTTCAGCGGCATTTGGGTCAGTGCTTCGCGCGATGGCGGCAACGGTTGGACCGCTCCGGTTCCTGTGATTGACCACGTCAATTCGGTTACACCATTTGAAGACAAACCGTACATCGTGACGGACAACGTGTTCGGCTCGCCGTTCAAAAATAACGTTTATCTGGCGTGGACGCGCTTTGATGTCTATGGCAGCAAGAATGCGCATCACCGCTCGCACATTTACTTTTCGAGTTCGAGCGATGGCGGCAAATCATTCGCTGCGCCGTTTGAGGTTTCTGATACGACGGGCGATTGCGAAGACGGCGACAACACGTTGGAGGGCGCGATTGCGGCGAGCGGCGTGAAAGGCGAAGTCTATTTGGTGTGGGCCGGGCCAAAAGGTTTGTACTTTGATAAATCGCTCGACGGTGGCGCAAGCTTTGGCAACGACAAAATCATCGCCGCCATGCCGGGCGGATGGGATATTGATATTCCCGGCATCAGTCGTGCAAACGGAATGCCCGTGACCAAAGTGGACACGAGCACTGGCCCCAATCGCGGCACAATTTATGTAAATTGGGTAGACGCCCGCAATGGCGATCACGATGTGTTCTTGATGGCCTCACGCGATGGCGGTGTGACTTGGTCAGAAGCGGTGCGCGTGAACGATGATAAGTTGAAAAATGGCAAAGACCAATTCTTTACGTGGATGGCGGTTGATCCAGTGGATGGCTCCGTCAACATTGTGTTTTATGACCGCCGCGATTTGGACGGCACAAAAACCGGAGTGATGCTCGCACGCAGCATTGATGGGGGCAAAACGTTCATCAATCACAAAATCAACCTCGCACCATTTGAATGCAACAAAGGCGTCTTCTTTGGCGATTACAATGGCATAGATGCGTACGGCGGACGCGTCGCCCCAATCTTCACGCATTTCATCAACAAGC
>JAEUQN010000241.1 GCA_016789725.1 Blastocatellia bacterium
ACAGGGGACAATTGTTGTTATGCGGTTGCCTTTGGAACCGGTTTCCTTGACTCATCATAAAACCGCTGATAATGCGGCTCTATTAGAGATGTCAAAGGGAGCCGTCGAGAAAATAGACTTAGCGGGAGTACGGGTGTTGGTAGTGGATGATGATGCCGATTCACTGGAAATCGTGAGTACGATTTTGCAGAATTGTAATTCCGAAGTTCAAATTGCTGCCAACGCGCAAGAAGCTCTGAACGTCCTGAACCAATGGGAGCCGGATATTTTGATTTCAGACATACAAATGCCAGGTGGGGATGGATATGAATTGATCCAACAGATTCGCCGTCAGAAACCAACCTTGCGAGGGCGCATCGCGGCTGTTGCACTGACGGCGTATTCACGGGCAGAAGATCGCTTAAAGGCGTTGGCTTCAGGTTTTCATACCCATCTTTCGAAACCGATTGATCCCAAAGAGCTGGTTGCTGTCGTTACCCGGTTGGTTACTTAACCAAGACCACCATTTTCTTTGAGATGAGAAGGAACAACATGACTAGTAAGCTCTCAGGACATACCATCCTGATTGTAGATAATGATGCAACGCGTCGCAGTCTATTGAAATCAAGTTTACAGAAAGATGCTTTTTCAACTTATTCGTTTGTAGAAAAAAACACTGGTTCCGCTGCGACAGAATTTTTGCAGACGGTTGCTGTCCACGCGATTTTTCTGGCCGAGCAGTTGCCCGATATCCACACCTATTCCTGGCTTGAATCCATTCGTGCGATCAGCAATTGCCAAAATCTCCCCATTCTCATATTGGTGGAAACGGAAAACCTCTCTACGGTTGGGCCGTTATTACAGGCCGGAGCCTCATTCTGTTTTTCCATCGCACAAATCTCGCCACTCTTATTGCAGCAGATTCTGCTTACTACCCTGACAGCCAAAGACAGCAGACAAGGATTGGAGATTAAAAAAGGGGGGACGCCCAGCATCAAGCTGGAAGAACGGCTCCGTCTGGCTTTCGAGGCTGCCAAAATGGGGTATTGGGAGTGGGATATTCAAGCGGATCGCGTTCGCTGGCGCTATCAGGCGGAGGAAATCTTTGGTCTTCAGAATGAGCAATTTGATGGGACGATGAATGGAGTGCTGGCCCTCATTCATCCAGCCGACCGCCAGAGCGTCGAACGGGTGTTACGGTCTTCGATTGCGACCGGAGAGGATTATAAATTTGAATTTCGCGTCAGTGCTGAATCACCAGAAGTTCGCTGGCTTACTGGAAATGGACGTACTTTTTTTGATGAAAATGGCAGCCCTACTTTGATGATTGGGGTTTTGCGGGATGTTACTGAGCGCGTGGTCGCCGGATTAAATTTAAGCGCAAGCCAGCAATTAAATCAGGCGATCCTGGATTCTTTGCCTGAGCACATCGCGGTGCTTGATAAAGCGGGTATTATTGTCGCAATTAACAAGGCTTGGAAGGATTTCGCGCTCCACAATGGAACTGGCTCAGACGAATTACAAGGGACGCTTGGCACTAATTATCTTGACGTGTGTGAAGGTGCTACCGGAGATTGTTCTGAAGAAGCGGCGGTTGTCTGCAATGGCATTAAGTCTGTTCTCAGCGGTGTTGTTGACCATTTTCGACTTGAGTACCCATGTCATTCGCCCTTCGAAGAACGATGGTTTTTATTACAGGTTACGCCCTTAATTCGCGCGGGCGGAGGCGTGGTGGTTTCGCATCTAAATATTACCGAACGTCGCAAAATCGAGGCCAGGATGGGCGCACTATTAACTGAGGCACAACAGGCTAAAGAGAGTGCGGAAAATGCGAATCGGGCGAAGGATGAATTCATTGCGCAAATTACGCATGACCTGCGTTCGCCGCTGAGCGCCGTGTTAGGGTGGGCAAAAGTGCTAAAAAATAAAAAGTCGAATGAGCAAATCCGAGAAGAAGCCATTCAGACCATTATTGAAAGCGCAGAAAAGCAAAAGAATCTCATTGAGGATTTACTGGACATTTCTCGGACTGGAATGGGAAAACTCCGTCTGGATGTCGTTCCGGTTTCTTTGAGTGCTGTGATTCGCTCTGCAATGGACGTGATGCAACCGGCCTGTGATGCGAAGGAAATTAACTCCTCGACGGAGTTGGCGACGGACGCAGATGCCGTTACAGGCGACCCCGCGCGGTTGGAGCAGGTGATCTGGAACCTCGTTTCCAATGCGGTGAAATTTACTCCTAGTAACGGGCAAATCAAGGTCCGATTGGAGCGCGCTGACCCGTATGTTCGCATCACCGTCTCCGATACAGGGTGCGGCATCCGGCCTGAGCATTTGCCCTTCATTTTTGAGCGATATTGGCAGCCTGCTTCCTCCGGTGGGAAAAGAAAAGGCGGACTGGGTTTGGGGTTGTCGCTCGTCAAATATATTGTTGAATTACACGGCGGAACCGTGCTGGTGGAAAGTGAAGGCGAAGGCAAAGGCGCGACCTTCATCATCAATCTGCCCTATCGAGCTGTGCGTTTGCACCATAAAGAAGAGATCGGCGCGATTGTTGCTGACGACGATTGGGCCGAGGATACCGCGCCAGATTTGTTTTTAGATTCCGTTATGTCTTCATCTGCCCTTGCAGGTTTAGTGATCGTCGTTGTAGATGACGAGCCTAGCGCCCGGGAACTGGTGGCAGAAATTTTGCGACAGCACGGAGCCACAGTCAAAAAAGCTGATTCAGCCGCCGCCGCTTTTGACCTCATTACATCAGCCGAACAGGTTCCAGATTTATTAATTTCAGACATCAGCATGCCGGATGAAGACGGCTACATGTTAATTCGGAAAATCCGTAATTTGCCCCGTCACCAGGGAGGCGCAATTCCCGCTGTGGCCCTCACTGCTTTTGGTCGGATGGAAGATCGTGTCCACGCGCTGAGCGCCGGGTTTCAGATGCATTTACCCAAACCCGTAGAACCAGCGGAACTCGCCCTTGTCGCTGCTAATTTGACGAATCGGGAAATTACAACTTTTGTCCAATCGAGATGATCACAGATCGCGTTGTGGTGGTTTGGCAACGCTGACCAGAATGAGAGGAATGCATGTCCATAGCAAAGATATTAGTGGTTGATGATGACCCGTCGTTGCGTCGTCTGATGCAAGTGACCCTGATGGAGCAGGATTATGAGGTGTTTATTGCCGGGACGGGAGAAGAAGGTCTGAGAATCCTGACGGAGCAGAGTATTGATGTTGCCTTGACGGATTTGCACTTGCCTGATTTTGACGGGATTGAGTTGGTTCAAGAATGTCGCAAGCAGTCACCGGGAACAGAGATTATCGTCATCACCGGTTATGGTTCTGTGGCGAAAGCTGCGGCTGCCACAAAAGCCGGGGCTTTTTACTTTCTGGAAAAACCGGTTGATTTTGACGAATTGCAAATCCTGCTGGAAAAAGCACTCGAACGTCAGCAACAGAATTTGGAGCTAGCCCAGTTACGAGGCCGACTTGCGGAGCGCACCTCGTATTTCAACATTATCGGCAGAAGCAAGGCGATGGAAGTTGTCTACGAGATCATCGAGGGGATTGCCGAATCTGAAGCTAATGTGCTGATTATCGGCGAATCCGGCACAGGGAAGGAGTTGGTTGCCAGTGCGATTCATTATCGTAGCCATCGTGCTAAAAAGCCGATTATGCAGGTTAACTGTGCAGCTTTGCCGAAAGAATTAATCGAGTCTGAATTGTTTGGTCACGCGAAAGGCGCATTTACAGGCGCACACGCGGAAAAAGTCGGTCTGATCGGACGGGCAGCAGGCGGCAGTTTGTTTTTAGATGAGATCGGCGAAATGCCACTGGAACTACAGCCCAAATTGCTACGTGTGTTGCAAGAGCGGGTCTATTATCGCGTTGGTAGTGAAAAGCCGCTTGAAGCCGATTTTCGCCTGATCGCGGCAACCAACCGAAATCCTTTTGATGCCATTCGTGATGGACACCTGCGGGAAGATTTATATTACCGCCTGAACACTATCGAAATTCACGTGCCGCCCTTACGCGAACGTCCTGAGGACATTCAATTACTAGCGGATCATTTTCGCCAACGTTATGCCGAACAGTACAAACGTAATGTTTCAGCGATCTCTGAGCAAGCGTATATGCAAATGTTCAATTATCACTGGCCGGGCAATGTGCGGGAATTACAAAATGCCTTAGAGCGCGCCGTGTTGATGTGTCGCGGCGAAAATATCGAAGCGACGCATTTGCCTCTGCGACCATCAACTCCTGCTCCAGCCATTCCTGTGACGGCCCCGTCGCCGGTCATTCCGGTGGTTGCTGCGACGCCCGTTATTCCTGATCCACTTCCAATGGCTGCACCCTTACCTGTGCCGCCGCCCGAAACAGATTTTTCCATTGAAGAACTCTGTAATTTGATCGTTGATAAAATTACAGAACCAAAACAAGGCGCACCGATGAATGAATTGTTTAGTCAGCTTGAGGTTTATTTAGCCCGTGCGGCGGTTAAGCGTACGGGCGGAAACAAACAGGCAGCCGCCAGCTTATTGGGCATTTATCGTCCGCGCTTATACAGCTTGTTGCGAAAGGACGACGCTCTACCAAAAAACGCGAGTGCCGAGGAAGACCTTGCGCCAATCGCATCAGCCTCCAGGTAGGAGATTGTGGCCTGAATGTTTGAGTGTCCAGCGAATTGATTGAGAACGTTTATTTGTATGGGGAGGACCACGGAAGACACGGGGAAATGACCTCTAATTGACTGGGCTTTTCCCCGTGATCCCGTTTGAAAACGAACCCAGGTGAGCCGTTTTGTTAGGCCGAATTATTTGGCCGAATTGCTTTTTCCTTGGAGAGTAGCCTTGGTTTTGTCAGAGTCGGGGCTTTGATTTTCTGCCGTCGCCTGGGCCTCATCTTTGAAATACAGTTTGCCATCCTCTTCACCACTACTCGGCGTCACGGCAAAAAGCAAATCTGCTAATTCGTCGGCGTGTTCCTCTTCCTTGGCTAAAATTTCTTCCAGCATCCGCCGCGTCGTCGGGTCTTTGTCGCCAAAATAGCGAATCATTTCGCGGTAGGTCTCAATGGCGATTCGCTCTGCGATTAAATCCTCACGCATCATATCGGCCAACGAAGTGCCTTCGACATATTCGCTGTGACTGTGCTTGGCAATGAAGGCAGGACTCATTTCAGGCTTGCCACCAAGTTGCTTGATACGCTCTGCAATCTGATCGGCGTGCATTTGCTCTTCATTAGCGTGTTCCAAAAACTCCTGTGCGATGCCCGCCGAATTAATCCCCGATGCCGCAAAATAATGAAAGCGGTACCGCAATACACAGACTAACTCTGTCGCCAACGCCTCATTTAAGACCGTTACCGCCTGATCCTTATCAAGGCCATAGTTATTAGTCATTGCGCCATCTTCGATTTTTTTGCGGGCGCGTTCACGGATTTCGCTGATGTTTTTAATGATGCTCATTTCTTTGTCCTCCTAAGAATTCCCTTTAAATTCCTGCCATTTCGTAACCTGCTTACATCGTAAATTACCAACTTAGGTTTGGTTGTTATTGATGTTGTCGCAGACAGGCAAATCGGTCAGGCAAGTTATCTGCCACTTCCTCACCCCCGATTTGATTCTTGTTTCTCTTCTTGGTGATGGGGAAAAATAACTGTCGGCAGTGACCCGGTTGGAATTACATGTCCGCCCTCATTCTCCCAGTTTTCAATGGGTTCTGGTTTAGCCTTGGCTTGCGTTGGAACGTCTACGTTCACGTTATTTTTATTTGGTTCTGGTTGATTCATTTGTTCCTCCATTCCGAACTCATCTCACTTTCCTGCATACTCAAAGTCATTCAAGAGCTTCTATTTGATCAGGCTACAAAAGCAGGGTTCATCAAGAGTATTTCTTGATGCTGGCAAAGGGTGAAATGCAAACCTTGTGCCTATCCCGAAATGCCATAAGTTGAGGGCTGCTTACATTGAGCTGTAGAAGAAAGGGCTAAAACTGTATGGTAATAATTCGCCACTGTCTTGTGAGTGTGCAGTGGTAAAGAGGCTGTTAGTCTGGCGTACTTGAATCAAACCTGCCGACGATTTTTATTACGAGGAAGGCGATTTCTCTGACACCTTATTCTTGGCTGTTCTAAATATCGCTCAAATCCAATCGCCCTGTAAGACTCATAATCACGGTTACCAATTCTGTCGGCTCGACCGGCTTGGGGACATGATGATTGAACCCCGCCGCCAGTGCCTGCATTCGATCACGTGGGCGGGCGTAGGCAGTCAAGGCAATAGCCGGCATTTTGCGCGCGCGGCCCTGTTCCAACTCACGCACTCTGCGAATCAGCGAATAGCCGTCGTTATGGGGAAGTCCAATATCCGAAACAAGCAAATCCGGTTGTTGTTGTTTGATGATTTCCAGTGCGGAGTCGGCGGAATCTGTGGTGGTAACGGTTGCGCCATACGCCGTCAAGATTTGTTCGAGCAATTGTCGGGCGTCGGTTTCATCATCTACTGCAAGAATAAATAAGCCTCTTAACCCCGCCTCCGCATTGGGGGCAGGCAAATGTATACTGAACTCGGCGTTGGCCTGCTGTACTTCTTCGGACAACTGTATTGGCAGAATCGGGAGTCGGATTGTAAAGGTCGCTCCCTGATTCTGGCCTTGGCTTTCGACTGTAATGACGCCGCCGTGTAATTCGACCAAATGGCGAGCAATGGATAAGCCAAGCCCCAGCCCCCCGTGTTTGCGGATGCTGGTGGCATCAGCCTGACGAAAGCGGTCAAAAACGTACGGTAAAAATTCGGGATCAATGCCCTGACCATTGTCGCTGACAGCAATCACAATCTGCGATGCGTCACGCCATAGCCGAATTTTGATATGTCCACCTTTGGGCGTGAATTTGATCGCATTTGACAGTAAATTCCAAACGACTTGTTGTAACCGATTCGCATCACCAGCGATGGCATTGACGTTCGGGTCCAGGTCCAACTGGATAGTAATATCTTTCGCCTTTGCCGTGGGCAGGACTGTTTCCAGGGCGGCGCGGATAAAGGTGGATGGGTCCAGTGTTTTAATGTCCAAGCGCAGCTTGCCAGTAATAATGCGCGACATATCCAATAAATCATCAATTAATCGCGCCTGATTTCCGGCGCTTCGTTCGATCACATCCACGGCTTTGCGCGTGGTTGCCTCATCCAGTGTCCCGGCACGCATCATCCTTGCCCAGCCCAAAATTGCATTGAGTGGCGTGCGCAGTTCGTGCGATACCGTTGCGACAAATTCGTCTTTTAAGCGATTGGCTTCTTCGGCCTTGGAGCGAAGCACCTGCTCGCGCTCCAACAGTTCTGTGCGCTCAACTTCGGCGCGCTTGTGATCTTCCAGATCGGTACAGGTTCCGAACCATTTCACCGTTCGACCTGCTTCATCATTGACTCTTACCGCGCGCGCCAGATGCCAGCGATAGACCCCATCCGCGCGCCGTAAGCGAAACTCGGTTTGGTAGGTGTTTGAGGTTGCAACGGCCTGCTCCCAAATTTCCTGCGTCTGGGCCGCATCGTCGGGATGTACTGCCTGAAGCCAGCGCAGTCCCAGATTTTGTTCAAGCGTTGTGCCGGTATATTCCATCCAACGATTACTGAGGTAAGAACACTGACCATCGGGGCGACACGTCCAGACCAACTGCGGAATGGTTTCGGTTAACGTGCGGAAACGAATTTCGTTAATTCGCAACGCATCTTCCTGCGCTTTGCGGTCTGTAATATCGCGCGAGGTCGAGACCAATCGAACCGGTTGGCCTTCGGCATTTAGGATCGAGGCGACAGAAACATCCCACCATTTGGGTGTGCCTTTCGCGGTCAGGCAAAAGCCACGAAAATTCGCCGTTTTGCCTTGTGCTGCTGTTTGCACTGTTTGGCGGGCAACGTCTCGATACTCCTCCGGCCAAAAATCAACCCACTGTTTGCCGATATAAGTCGAAAAATCGTCAATTTCCATCAGGCAAAGACCATTGGAATTCATTGAATGCAGCGTCCCATCCAATTCCAGAATCTTTACGCAATCGGGGCTATTTTCAAAAATGCTGCGATTAAAATATTCACTTTCGCGGAGCTTTAATTCTGCCTGCCGCCGCTCGCTGACATCGCGTGCGATCCCGATAAAAACGTGTTTGCCTCGTAGCCGGGATTCACTGAAAGACAACTCCAGTGGAATTTCATGTCCATCCCGATGCAATCCCGGAATTTCAAGATGTTCCCAGGCTAAATGCCGCGTTCCGGTGGTGATGTATCTTGCGATACCCGCCTCGTGTAAATGCCGCAAATATTCGGGCATTAGCATGGTTAAGGGATAGCCGATCATCTCGTCCAGTGGATAGCCAAACACCCGCTCAGCCGCACGATTGACATAAAGGATTGTGCTGGAATCGTCTATCGTGATGATAACGTCTGATGCGTTTTCCGCGACTAACCGGTAACGCTCTTCGCTTTCGCGGAGCTTTTCTTCGGCTTCGACCTGCTCGGTGATGTCGTAATTCAGGCCGCGCAACAGGGTCGTGGTGCCTTGGGTATCGGTTTCGACCTGTCCGATTCCGGCAATCCATCGCACTTGCCCACCGGGCAAAGTCACCCGAAAGCGTGCATCATAGGGCGCTTGCTTTTCGATAGCATCCTTGATGTTCTGGTCCAGAATTGGGCGATCCTCAGGATGAATCACAGCAAATAACGGGGCAGCAGATCCAATAGCCTCGTCGTTATTTTTTCCAAACAATGCCCGCATGCGATTATCCGCGTGCAATTCATCAGTATGCGGATTCCAGGCAAAGACCCCCATTTTTCCGGCCTCCAGGGCTAACCGTTGCATCTCCTCCAATTGCCGTAATTTGATTTCTGACTGGCGTTGTTGTGTAAAGTCACGGAAAACGAGTACGGCTCCAATAA
>JAEUQN010000242.1 GCA_016789725.1 Blastocatellia bacterium
ACACGCCTGTTTCACTGGTACGACCTGTCACCTGT
Organism: Blastocatellia bacterium; assembly: GCA_016789725.1. Classification (GTDB taxonomy): domain Bacteria; phylum Acidobacteriota; class Blastocatellia; order RBC074; family RBC074; genus JAFDVL01. The sequence goes on from JAEUQN010000242.1 coordinate 36, forward strand.
ACTTTCATCACCGCGAAGGCCGCGCCATTCGGTAACGATTGTCCGCCTCCGCCCATCCCAACCTCTGCCCCGGAAAATTGCAGGCTGCGTAATGGCAAAATTGAATCAATGGGACGCCCACTGAAATCCGCCCCTAACTCGACCCGCTCGCCCGGAGCCAGCATCACATAGCTGCGTTGCACCGCGCGCTCCAACAACCCGCCGTCAGTTCCGATGACGGTCAATGGTGTGCCGTCGCCCCACGCCAGTTTGTACACGCGCGAATTCGAGCCATTGAGCAGGCGCAACCGATACGCCCGTCGTTCCACCTTCAAGGTGACCTCTGGTTTTCCATTGACGAAAATGCGATCTCCAAGGAACCCGTCATTGCCCATCATCCCCGCGCCTGTTTGATAGACAAACTGATTCGCCGTATCCAGCATCCGATCCTGAATTACCAACGGCAAATCATACCTTCCAGTCGGCAAGCCTGCTGCGGCCTCCTCTTCATCTGTGACAATGAACAATCCCGCCAATCCGTTGTACACCTGTCGTGCTGTCCGTCCGTCTGGGTGCGGATGAAACCAATATGTGCCCGCACGATTCGCTATCACAAATTCATAAACATAGCTCTGCCCTGACTGCACCAAAAAGCTCGGATGAGCGTCCATTTCTGGCGGGATATGCAAACCATGCCAGTGCATCACCGTTGCTTCCGGCAATTGGTTCGTGAACTGGATGCGAATACGCTGCCCTTTGCGTACACGTATGATTGGGCCGAGATAGGTTGAGGGAGGCGTTGTGTCTGGAATGACAGGCGGGCCGCCTCGACTGATCGTGCCGCGCCGACCCGTGCGGCGTGTCCCCAGGCTTTCATTCAACTGGTCAAGCGTTTGCAAACTGGTAGGGTCACCTTTGAGCACTTCGCCCTGATACATCCAGACGCGTGTGGTTTGCCGCGAGAACATTGGGATGTCTGCTTGCACGGCACGGAGCGAGAGAATGACATCCGGCTCGGCAAAAGCGGCATTGGCGGGCGGGCTGAAAAATGAAATCGGAACTACATTGGTGGCGAGGCCGGCGGCAGTAATGCCAGTAACACGCAAAAACTCACGACGACTCTTTGTTTGATTCATAAAAATTCCCCAGAGCAAAATTCCGCATCACGCCAAGTTCGGGACATCGCACGATTCTTCGCTAGACTCGTAAGTTCGGACTGTAATGCAGGGCGCAGCAATCCGCCTCAATACTTCTTCACCCAAAACAGGCGCAACTCGCAATTTCGCAATAAGCGTGCCAAGCTTTTCAGGGTTGCTTGCACACTGTTCCAGTTTCGCTGACGTGAAGTTTTGACAACTTGTTTCAATCGTTGCTGTAGATATTTATAGCTGCGGCTGGTGAGAATAGATTTGTTTGGATGGCCTGAAAACGCTTCCGCTGGCTAAGTATTTTCTGCTGAGGGCGAGAGTGATTACAGCCAATCCTGCGGCTCCAAGAAATCCCCAGAGGAGCGGGAGATCAACTCGGTGGATACACAAATAAATGATCACGGAGCAGAGCGTAGAAAAGACCAATATCGCCAAGCCATAGAGCGCGGCAATCAAGAGTGCCTGCCAAATCATGGTTATTTCTTTTCCTGCTCTCATTGCCATTTCCTGCGTTCCATCATCGTAGCCTGATTAGCTCAATTGTGGTTTCGGCGACAACACGGGGAAAACGGAAAGACGCTTTTGCGCGGTCAATGACTGCGTTAGTTGCGCCATTCTTTGCTTCGTTCGTTCATACACATCTTCCATAAAAATGTGCATGAATTCGCCATTGCGCCCGATACTGTATAAATTCCCAATACCAGTCCCCCTCGCAAATTTTTGTCGCTCGGTTTCATATTCCCGCAGAAAAACTGGATACGCGACGGGGGTACGCATTACGCGACACCCCTCAAAGCGTGACCTTATATCAGGAATGATGGTTTGGAGGTGTGCGACACAGAATTCGCCCAGTCGCTCATCCGCCATCTGCCAGAATTCATCGCTTTTCTCGCACCCAATATCCACCGTGAGAATCGTTTTGTCGGCGGGCGCAAGCCAGGGCATGGAGAGCGGTGTTTCGGTTAACCGGAAGAAGGGGTATTGCGCTTCCGGTGTCCACGTCACGACATCCGGCAACAGCCCACGTCCGTGCAAGCGCAGGTTGACGAACACCATCGGGCGATAGCGAAACGGCGTGAGATAGGCGAGGCTGCTTGTCCCTTCGATCAGTTTGCCTAAGACATTCACAGGCGCAGTGCTAATGACAGCAGCGGCTTCCATTTCGCGCCCGCCCACTCGAACCCCAATCGCTTTGTCCTGCTCCACCAAAATCTTTTCGACTGGCGATTCCAGTTGAATCATGCCGTTCAAATCTGCCGCCAAGGCCTGACATAAAGTTCCAATGCCGCCTTCTGGGTACACATGATAGACGCCGGCATTTTCCGGCAATTCGCGGCTATACCCGCACGACACGGCACGGCGTGTCAGCCGTGATGCCAGCTTGAGCCAAAGCGTTTGGGCAACACTATTGGCAATGCCGTCTCCAACTGCCGAAGAGAGCTTGTCAGCCTTTGCCCCCGACCAGGCTTCGGTCAAAGGAATTGCCACTTCGTCGGCCAAGGCGTCGCCATAGCTGGCGCGAAACCACTCTGCTGCCGTCGCAGATTTTCCTTGGGAAAGATTCAATTGGGAACGCAGCCCTCCGGCAAACATGCGCGGAATACGCAGCAATCCAAACGGATAGCTATAGGATTTTCCGCCCAGCCAAACCGTTTCGGCATAATGCCGAACCGTGCGACATTTGTCGGCGATGCCGACTGCTTTGGCTAACCGATTGGTAACAAAATGCGCTCCAAAATCGTAAGTGAACCCCTCTTCATCGTGAAAACTTTGCGCAAGTCCAGCGATCTTGTTCCCCGCTTCAAATAAACGGACGGGCACATCATTGCGGTGTAAGAAGTGGGCGGCAGTTAAGCCTGCCAACCCCGCACCAAGAATCACGACAGGCTTGCGAATAGATGCTTTCATAGAGGTTCCGTGAGGGGACGCTTGAGGACAGCATTGAGCAATGCGCCGCGCCCAACCAGATTGTGCAAAGTGTCAAAGACAGTGAACGCGCTCAGGGCGAGCGTGGATTTCAAACTGAAAAACTCAACCAACCAACCTGGTGCATTGCGATCCGCCAACGCATTGCGTACCGAATATGTCCAATTCACCGGACTCACCTGTGTCGTGAGCTTCTCGACTTCAAAGCCTGTTTTCTCGGCCAGGCGATGCATGGTTTGCGGATTAAAAAGATTCCAGTGACGGGGAAAATGATAACCGCCCCAATGCCGCTGCCTGAACAGACGACAATCCAGCGAGTCTGTGTTGTCAGTGACAATGACGAGACGTCCGCCTGGACGTAACAGCTTTCGCACCTGAGCAAGTAACTGCGGCGGCGAAGCCAGGTGTTCTATCGTTTGAATGGTAATCGCCAGGTCATAGCTGGCAGGTTGTAGCGCGAGATTTTCAAGTAAGCCGTGATGAATCGTCAGCCCCTTGCGACGTGCCATGCTCACGGCTCGTTCATCAGAATCTACGCCTTCCAACTGCCAGGTTTTCTGGCCGAAATCTTTGAGGATTTCGAGGTGAAAGCCATCGCCGCAGCCAATATCCAGAATGCGTGCCTGCGCGGGCAGGTCACGACACCACCCCAATAAACGCTGGGCTTCGAGCCATCGTCGTACTTTATACACGAGGCCAAATTCTGTTTCGGAAAAAGCGAAGGCGTGATAGCTGGCAGGATAAATGCGGGGGAGTTCTTCAACTACTGGGCGCGGATTCAGATAGACTAAACCACACGCGCGACATTGACTGACCGTAAAAGTATCTTCACTGGTGCGATACTCGAAATCTTCTCCTGTACCGATGAACTCGGCTTCTGATTGCTCGCACAAACAACAGCTTGCAGCCATCATTGTCAGCTTGTTGGTTTTTCTTTCAGACGTGCAAGAAAATGCCGTATTCATTGCGATTTCGTAGACTTGACCTAAAGTTTTTGGTTGTTACTTTGACCGTCGTGACTGTCGGGGAAGGCGGGGGAACTACTGCCAAACTATTATGCCAGCATGTTGATAATAGGCAGTAAGAATGCGGATTTTATGATTAAGGTGTTTTATTTCAGGTATAGGTTGAGAGTGAGGCCATACCAATTACCTCAACTTATCATCAAGATGACTAAATTAGCTGTCAAGTGCGACGTCAGTGACCTACCTTTGTGTTTTCCCTCTCAGTAGAGTTGAGTTGAAATAGTGCGTAATCGCCACATTCAACTAAAACAGCGTAACGAGAGCGGAGGTCAGTTTCCAGTGATGTCTTGTTTGGCAGCGCACTTTTTGCTGCCAGATAATATTGCGCGCCACGTTTGGCGAATACAGTTATGTTTTCGAGAGTTTGTTCTTCAACGCAAACATTGAAACCTTTACGATCTATCCAATACAACATAAACGAGGCATTGTATGCTGCCGGATAGCCTGTTTCGTTCACACAAGTACCACCCGTTGTCAGCACCAAGGCAGAGGCAGGAATCAGCATAGCAAAGAATTGCGCACAGGTTTGTACATTCGTGACTCGCCAGTTTTTCGCATCTACAGCAATTTGGCGAACCTGAAACAAAAACACACTACTGATACTAATAACAATGAGGTAAGTCAAAAGAGTCTGAGGGCGCAAATTGAGCCATCTTTTATCTGACTTGAATGACTGGATCGCAGCCACACCATTTCCGAACAAGAGTGCCACAGCAGGTACCGAAACAATATGATAATACGCCGCCCATTGTGCCGAGGTAGTGCGAATGGCGAGGAGGTAATAGACGCCTACCGCCAACAACCACCAAAGCCCATATTTGACTGCTCTTTCGTGCTTATTTTGAAGCACTCCGAATGCAAGAACCAGCATTCCTAAAGGCATCAGCACGTATAAAAATTCCGTGCGCGCAAGTCCTAAAACAAAACTTGGATTTGTGAAGAAATCCCAACCAACCCAATGATATTCGTTGGAAAGACCGAGCGAGAGTTGATACTGCTTCCAAAACTGATGGGCGTGATAATACCAAAGCCCACCAGGAAGCAACGCTACTGCGCCAAAGCTCCAGAAGCGGATTTTTGTCAATGCCGCAAAGCCAACTTTTTCCAGGATCAGTACGCCAAAAAATAATCCTAAATGCGCGGCAGTTGCTTTCGCTAAAATCGCCAGCGAGATGGCAACGGCACTACCCCAAAAATACTTTTCCTTCTCTTCCTCATGCCATCGAATGAACCAATAACCTGCCAAGACATAAAACAAAAACATCAACGATTCGGGCTGTAAGGACGATGAGATATTGATGATGAGGGGGCTGAGCGCAAAGAATAAGGCGGCGTAAATTGCTCCCCAAGATGACAAGAGATACTTCGCCAGCCTAAAAAATAAGAGCAGCGTTGCCAACGAAAACAGATAAGACAGAATTCTTCCGATTGGCTCGTAAAAACCAATCACCTTATAGCCCACCGCGATCAACCAGGGATAGATCGGAAATTCCATCTCGGCATATCCTGGCGTATCGCCGCGCCAATCCACACGCGGATAAAATAGATTCATTCCTTCGCGGTAATAATTCCGAGCGATTCCAGCCTCGTCACATTCACGCCAGGAGGGACGATCTACAGGTCTCCAAATCTTGATTGCGCGTACACCTGCGCCCAGCACAAAAAAACACAAAAAAATGATGGTCAGCTTTTTCATTGAAAACGTTGCCGCAAGATTGTCTGAAGCATCCGTAGCGCCGTCTGCGAAATCTTGAAGTAATTGGCGGAATGTTTTGATTCGCCACCAAGGCGTTTATGGTACGAAACCGGCACTTCGATAATGCGCTTGTTGACCTGCAACACCGCAATCATCATTTCCGGCGATAGTTCCGGCCCAACACCTTTCAGTAAAGGCCGAATACTCTGATAGGTTTCACGCCACAAGGCGCGGTACGTGCAACCGACATCGGTGAAGCGCGGCTGCTGTCCCCACCACAACGCTTCGACGCCTTTGGCAACCAGGACATTGCCCCACCGCACGGGGCCGCGCATATTCGTGCCTTGCTCCACCAACTCGCGCGTCGTGCGCGTGCCGATCACCATGTCTGCGTCTTTCAGGTATTCGAGCAGCTTGCTCAGGTCGCGCGATTTGAACGAGTGATCGGCTTCAACGACGACCAGAATGTCACCGATAGCACGATCCAAACCGTACCGAATCGTGTCGCCGTAGCCAATCAGTTTCGCGGTTTCGACACGCGCTCCGGCGGTGGCGGCGACCTGTGCGGTCTTGTCGTGTGAAGAGTTGTTCACGACCAGCACTTCGTCTACGTGATCTTTGAAATCCTCGACGACAAAGCCGATGGAAGCTTCTTCGTTGTAAGCCGGAATCACGACGCTGACTTTGCAATTCGCAAAACGTTCGGCGCGAATTTTGTATTGCGTGAAATTGTAATCGTCTACGGTGTTGATGTTGAAGTATTGTCCAGTGAGATGAAACGGACGAACGTTTTTGGCGGCTTGCGCTAACAAATTGATCGCGTCAATCAACTCAATGCGACCGGAGCGTGGCGACGCGGGGGTGTTGCGAATCGCGGTAAAAATCTCTGGCGTAAACACGAACGTGCCGCAGCCAAGCCAATGGTTTTCGATCTTCTGTGGTTTTTCGACTAAGGCCGAAATACAGCCGTCGTTCATCTGTACGGAATAGTTTTTCTTGATCTGATGCAGGTCATTTGTCGTCAAGATAGCACAAAGAGCTTGGACTGAATCATCAAAAACCTTGAGCAGTTCATGATGGTTGCCGCGATGATAAAGTTCGTCGCCAAGAACCGTGATGAAAGGTTTCTGAAAGAGGCTCTCCGCCAATAGTATGCCGCGCGCAAGGCCAATCTCCGGGTCATCGCATTTCAGATACCGAAGCGTTACGCCAAACGACTCTCCGCTTCCGAAACGGCGAATGATTTGTTCCCCTTCATAACCAACAATGATGGTGATGTCTTTGATGAATAGTTCATCACGGAGGATTTCAATGTTGCGTTGGAGCAGCGTCTTGCCATCAATCTCCAGTAAAGGTTTGGGGAGATATTTTGTTTTCGGATAGGCGCGGAGGCCACGACCAGCCGCTGGGATCAGCGCCTGCGTTATCTGTATTGTCATGCTTTATCTCTATTTCGAGGAGCCTCTGAACGAGGCAGCCCAAGTCCCCTCTTACAGTCAGATGGCGTTATTCCAGTGCAAGCAAAGTGCCAAAGAAATAAATCACGTTTTGTGCCTGATCCTGTGGCACAAAAGATGCTTTGTTTTCAGCTTTGCCAACTGAGATTGGCAATTATGACGCAATGTCTACCCCTCAAATTCTAAGGAGCAAACAAATGCAAAAGAAGTTTTCGATGTTCATTTTACTGTCGCTTTTTGTGCTGGCAGTTTCCACCGCCTGGGCGCACGAGAAAGTGAAGCTGACAGGCTATGTCGTTGATGTGATGTGCTTCGCCGATCACCTCAAGGATAAACCCGAAGACGCGCTGAAAGCTGCCCAGGATCACGATAAGGAATGCGCGTTAATGGCGGATTGCGTGAAAAGCGGCTATGGAATTTATGCCGAGGGCAAATGGTATCCCTTCGATGCGAAAGGTAATGAATTAGCGAAGGCCATTTTTGAAAAATCCAAGCGCAACAAAGAATTCAAAATGACGGTAGACGGAATGAAACACGACGGGAAAATTCTGGTGGAAAAACTAACTGAGGCGGAATAACAAATCTGTTCGTTTTCAGACACGCACCTGTCTAAAAACAGGCGATTTTCGACTGTAAGCATCATGAGGTTTAGGTTGGAGCGCGAGCAATGCTCTGTACCTAAACCTCATTGTTTTTGAAATTGAGTCGCTGCTTTTGGCTCAAAAGCGAGGCTGGATGGCCCAAATGATGATGACGTTTTGCGGCGGAAAAGCCGAGCTTGAGAACGATAAAATTTCTGCGTGGTTTCCACCTCGTAATGTTTCGCCAGGAAGTCTTCCAGAATTTTGCAGTTCAGATCAAGATTGATGCTCCAACACAATTCGTCAGTGACTACCCAGATGCGGTCTTTGTCGCCTGGCACCTGTGCCAATACGGATGCAATCTGCTTTTCATCTTTGAGAAGGCTATCGGGATCATGAAAGACGCGAAAGGCTTCCGGCTGAGGAATAGGCAGAAGCGGATTCACCCCTTTGTAGTAGCAAGCCAATGGCACAGCACTCAGCGGCTGAAAGACCAGAATCGGCTGTTCTCTTTTCTCTGCCGACATCAGGTAGGCCCCCACTCGCGCCCAATCTCCCGTTTTGGCGGGCAAGGAATACGTCACAGCCAGCGATGCTCCGTAAAAAAAGCAAGAGACAATGACCCAACTCACAACTGCGCGCCGCTGTGGAAGCGTCGCTATGATGGTGAAGAGCGAAAGAAGCACAGGCAGGAACAGCACCGTCGTGTGCCGCGATTCCAGGAATGCAGTGTCCGTGATCGTATAAGCGGCCAGCAGCCACACAGCGGTGACAGCCGCTGTGATCCAAATCGTGAGATGAGTCGGTATCACCAGACGACGGAAATGTCGCACCAATAGAAACAGCGTCAGTACGCCAAAGCCAATCAGGATCAACACACTCCAAGTACCAAGCGGCGGCCATTTGGCGGGGAGAACAAGTTCCTGCACCCGCCAGGAAAGCAGTTGTAATCCTCTCTTCAAATCTTGCAGGCGATGCGCACCATCGTTGTAGCCAGTCACTTGCTGCGGGACAAAC
>JAEUQN010000243.1 GCA_016789725.1 Blastocatellia bacterium
ATGGCGTCAACGGCCAAGCCACCCAACAAGTCACGGTGAAAACACGCGGCGTGCCGCAGGAATTCAAAGGCGGACGCACGCTGCATGTCTATCCGCCCGATTACGAAGGGCCGAAGCAGGAGCCTTCGTTCAAGGGCTTGAAAGAAGCCTATTACGGCCCCGGCACGGGCGATTGGCACGTTGTCTATGAACGTCCGGTGCAAGCGGGCGATGTCATCCTTGTTCACGCGGGACTCTACAAAGCGGATCGCTTTGATTATGTGACGCCGTATGGAATTCCGTTCGAGGGAACCTACATTTTCACGCGCAAAGGCACGGCGGAAAAACCCATCGTCATCAAAGCGGCAGGCGACGGCGAAGTGATCTTTGACGGCGCGGGCAATGCACGGCTGTTCGATGTGATGGCGGCGGATTATCACTACTTTGAAGGCATCACGTTTCGCAATACCGACACTGCGATTATAGCGGGCATCAAAGATTATCTCGGTTGCAGTGGCCTCGTAATTCGCAATTGCCGCTTTGAAGATGTGGGCATTGCCATCACCACCGAATTCGCAGGATCGAAAAATTTTTACCTCGCGGACAACGTGATGCTGGGCCGCGATGATCGTAACCGTCTAATCGGCTGGTCGAATTTTGGCAAGTACAAACCGACGCCGATCAAATCGTGGATTGGCATAAAAGTCTACGGGCAAGGCCACGTCATTTGCCATAATTATGTCGCTTATTTTCACGATGGCATTTGCATCAGCACTTACGGCACACCGCCGGAAGACGACAAACAACAAGCCGCTGCGATTGATATTTATAACAACGATATCTTCGTAATGATTGATGATTTCATTGAATCAGATGGCGGCGTCGCAAACATCCGCATCGCGCGCAATCGCGGGCTAAATGCAGCGCAGCACGGCTTGAGCGCGCAACCGTCGTTTGGCGGGCCGGTCTATTTTTATCGAAATATTTTATACAGTGTTCCGATGGGAGGGAGCTTGAAAACGGGCAATGGCAGCCCGGCAGGCGTGCTGATTTATCACAACACGTTCATCGCCGAAAACAGCAACGCGCGCGGCTATTCCAACTGGCATTACCGCAACAATCTGACGCTGGGAACGAATCACCCGGACAAACCAGTACTCGGCAATTTGACCTTCACGTCGTACACAACGCTGGATTACAACGGCTATCGTCCGAATCCAAGTAACAAACCGCAATTCGTTTGGAAAGCGCCAGCGAGCGGCAAGCTGCGCGATTACGACTTGCCTCAATCCGATTATCAAAACTTTCGCACACTGGCCGAATTCCAACGCGCCACGGGACATGAAACGCACGGCATTTTGGTGGACTATGACATCTTCAAAAATGTGCGCCCGCCCGACCCGGCGCAACCACACAAAATCTATGAACTTGGCGATCTGGATTTTAGTTTGAAGTCGAACAGTGTGGCGGTGGATACAGGTGGCAAATTGCCGAACGTGAATGATGATTTCACAGGCCGAGCGCCTGATCTCGGCGCGTTAGAGGTTGGTCGCCCGGTTCCGATTTACGGCCCACGGCGCTGAACAGAGTCTCAATCAATGCTCAATTGTAGGCACGCTTTGCGCGTGCGTGGCGGACTTAACTTGGCGGCGATAGCCCGCAGCCTCCTGCGATTGCCCGGCAAAAAATCATGGCTCAACTACGATTGGCGTACTTCAATCGCAATTTCAAGCCGAGCATAAAGCCCAGCACCCAGCCTGCGATAGCAATGTAAGGTTGGACTTCTTTTCCAGCGCATTGATACCCAAAAATAAAAGCCAAAGCTACTGCGCCATACTTGATGGCAGAAACAACCGCTGATTTATTACTACTCATTACAACTCATTCCTTGCTGGATTTGTGAGGGGGCAGAGGCAACCTCCATGTTATAGGCAAACCCATCTCGACAGGCAACAAAATAATTGCTTCAACTAACATATTGATCCCCTATCGTAAGTGGGTGCGGCGCACACGAGGCACGCCGCACCTGATTCAAATATGACCTACTTGCTTTCGGCTGGCTTCAGATACCGGGCCTGGTATTCTTCGGCGTATTGAAAACCGACCTGTTCGTAAAGCTTGCGGGCGGCTTCTTCTTCCGGTTCGACCGCCAGGCACAGCATCGAATGTTGTTTCAGCAACCGATGCATCAATTCGTTCAGGCAGTTTGTCGCCACGCCTTTTTCGCGTTGACCTTCACGCGTCCAGACGCCTTCAAGATAGACCGCTTCCGGCGTGACACATTGCAGTTCCGTTTTGAAAACGACTTCGCCCGCGTCTAATTTGATCCACGTGCGATGACGTTCAATGCGCTCGGCAACGCGCCGGACAAAGCCTTCGGGGTCGGCGACTCTGGGGTCTGTCCCGGTGGCTTCCTTAAACATCTCGGCTTGCGCCGTGGCGACCGGTTCGAGTTCTTCTAAATTCGCGCGTTGAATTTGCAGCGAGGCCACTGGCTGTTTGGCTTTGGTGCAAACGAACCATCCAAAATCACGAACCATTTTGGTGGCACGACCGAGTTCGGTCAGATGCGCTCCGAAGGCTTCCACTTGAGCTTTCGGTCCGAAGACGACATTGCAGGTCAAATTATTTTCGACGACTTGTTGGGCAAAGTAACGTAAGGCCTCCGCTTCGGCTTCGGGGCGGATATAAAGCATGGTCGCGTGACCCAGCAGGGCGATGCCGACCAATTGATGATTTTCAAAATAGCCGTAAAAACGACCGCGATTCGATGGATGCGACAAACCATTGTCGAGCAGCATCCCGCGCAGATGCACGGCGCGCAGCGGATTTTCGGCCAACAATTGCATCGCGGCAGGAAGATCCGTTTCAAGCAATTCTCGTGCGGTTTGTACACGAATCGCTTGCTTGCCTTCAAAGGCAAAAAGGTGATTAGCAAACATAAATAAACCTACTTTCTGTTCGTTTCCTCTACTAAGGTTGCTAAGAGTTGCGTCGTAATCTGTCGCTACCCAATCGGAACAGGAAGCATTGCGCCACCATCGTCACCCAGATTTACAGAATCACCGAGAATCACACCGTCACCGAGAATCACGCCGTCGCCTAAAATCACACCATCACCAAGAATCACGCCGTCGCCCAAAATCACGCCATCACCTAAAATGATGCCGTCACCTAAAATGATGCCGGTCGTTTGAACGACCCCAGCGGTATTAAAAACCCCAGCACTGACCAGGCTCACATTCAGCCCTAACGTACCATTCGCAATGTTGGTCGCATCGCTCAACAATGCGCTTTGTGCATACATCGCCTGCCATTTCGTCATCAAGCCGCTGCCGTAGAGAATGCAGTAATCCGCCACTATGCCTTGTCCCCAATAGCAGGTTTGCCCGGCAATCGTGGTGGCCTGTACGGCGGGCAATGCGCCGGTGAGCATCGATGCACCATTCGCCAGTGTCTGCGGATTGGAGACAATCAAACGCGCCACCCGAATCGCGCCTTCGACATTGAGCTGGCCCGCGCCCTGCTCAAACGAATTCGCGCCTTGAATCGGTTGGGCCGTGTACATCAGGATCGCTTTGACCAGGTTCGGGGTCAGATTTGGATTGGCTTGCAATAGCAACGCGGCTGCGCCAGCAACGACCGGAGTAGACATCGAAGTGCCACTCATATACATCGTTTTGCTCAAACCGTCGCTGGTCATCCCGGTATCAAGCGAAGACGTTTGTTGGACGCGTCTGTTGGGGGAATTTGCCACGCGCGGATTTCTGGATTGAGCGCCAATCAATCGGTTTCCCGGCGCAACCAAATCGGGTTTGATGAGATTGTCGAAGTGTTTGACGTTATTGGAATCGGTGTATGACCCACGTGTCGGTCCACGCGAACTGTAGGAAGCAATTTGATCGTCCGAGCGTTGATTCGACCCATAAGTATTGACTGCGCCCACCGTAATTACAGACGGATCAGTACCAGGCGAGTGAATCGCGCCATACACTTTTTGTCCGGCAGAATTTTTACCTTCGTTGCCAGCCGCAGCCACCACAACGATTCCGGCATCGTGTGCGCGTCGAGCAGCCAAGCACAGAGGATCGAATTGATAACTTTCTACAGCGGTCGTACCCAGGCTCATATTGATGACGCGAATGTTGTACGCCGCTTTGTTGGCAACGCACCAGTCAAGCGCCGCGATGATGCCGCTGGAAGTGCCGACGCCGTTATCATCCAGGACGCGCAAGTTCAGTAGATTCGCGCCCGGCGCAATACCGGTATAAGCGCCGCTGGCAAACCCATTCGTGCCGGCAGCTAACGAAGCCACGTGCGTGCCGTGACCATTGGTATCGCCCACGATGTTGTCGCTCGTGAAATCCTGACTGAAGAGAACCCGGCTCGCACCGTTTTTCTCCAGCAATCTGTGCGCGCTATCCATCCCACTGTCGAGGATCGCAATGGTGATGCCGCTGCCGTCTAACGTCGTATTACTGATAATACTGCGAACCTGTGTTGAGGCAGAGGTGGTTTCAAGGTGACCGGTAGACACGACTTCACGATCCGGGCTGATGTAAACAAAGGAATCATCTGCTTCAAGTTCTTTCAAGCGGTTCAGAGGAATTTCCACCGAAATCAAGCCAAAGCGATTGTGCGATTTTTTGATGCGCCCGCCTTTGGATTCAATCGCATTCTTGAGTGTGATCTGTGCCGCCAGGCTATCCACCTGCAAAATCACGCGCTGCGTTTTACGTTCTCCGAGCTTCCCTTTCGACCTTGTAATTTGGTCATCCAAATCCATCGCCATTTTCCGATGTCGAAACTTACCCTTTTTAAGGAGATTGCCATTTCCTTTGACAGGGTTGGCAAACACGCTCAGCCCCTGGCAAAACAGAGAAACGATCAGGAGGGTGAGGATGGCTTTTTGCGGTAGTTTGTGAATAGCTTGAAACATCGTGGATTCCTTTGACTTAAATTTCACTGCTTCTTTTTTGAGCAATAAAAATGGCCGTTCCCATCACGCGATAAGTGACAAGAACGGCCATTCAGAAGAAGCTGGTCGAACGTCTCTTCGGGGACTTCCGCTACCATATCAGGCATCTGACTTAGGCCGGTGAGTACTTGCCCGCGCTGGCTTTCACAAAACGCAGACTCTTATCGGTGACGTAACATTGATTCTGAAAAGATCATGTGGCGCAACCATCGGGGGTGCGAACCAAGCGGAGATTGCCTGAAACATTTCACAAAGCAATATCGGGTTGATGATAAGTACTGTGAAAATTAATCGAGGGAGAGCGCCCTGAGCGGCTGCGACGCAGACCATCGCAAAGTGAGACGCGAGACCAGGGGCAAGGCAATCAGCCCGACGATAGCTGCTAGTATCTTGAAGGGAAACAGCATCGTAGTGCCGTCATACCACTGATGTGGTTCGCCGGGTAAAATTGCAGCGAAGAGTTCAGGATAAGGAATGAAGGAAGGCAAATGAAGAAGCGGTTCGCCACCACCCAGGCGCAACACCAGTGAAAGGCCAAACGCCGTCATCGAACCAATGCGATTCACCTTTGGATCAAACAACGCGAACACCAATTGCGGAAAGAGCAGGACGAAAATCAAATCGCTCGTAAAAAACCACAACGCCTGCACGCTTTGCACCCTGAACGCCATCACTGTCGCGGCGGCTCCCAACAACACTATCGCCAGGCGCAACAGTCGTTTCAGGTGCAGCAACGACAAATCCGGTCGCAACAACCGATGACAGAAATTCCACGTGAACATTGAACTGGCAGAAAGGACCGAGGAGCTGAAACTTGACGTCACGGCGGCGATGATGGCACCTAACCCAAGCAGCCCGATCAGCGGCGGCGTCACATATTGGAAAATCATCGGCAGCGTTTGTGAAGGTTGTTCCTGTAATTGTGCTAAAAAATTAGCAGGCCAGCGGTAACTGAAGGCCGAAATCCCCAACAGCAGCGGCGGCACCGTAAACGCTATCGTCAACAGCCCCGCGAAAATCGAATGTTGTTGCGCGCGCTTGGGCGTCTGACACGACAGCACACGCTGAAAATAGCAATTCCACGGAATGCCGCCAAACACCAGCATCGCACTGACGTCCCACCAATTGACCATCGTGGGAGTGGTCCAAAATCCACCACTCTGAGCCGTCGGAATCAGCCCGATGCGATCCGGGCGCGCGGTTTGATAACTCATCACCGCCTGATTCAATCCGCCCACGGCCTCCAAAACCCACGGCAAGGCAACCAGCAATCCCACAGCGACCAGTCCCAGTTGAAATGCATCCGTGTAGGCCACCGACCACATCCCACCAAGCATGGTGTAGAGCACAATCACGACCGCCGAAAGCAAAATCGCAGTGCTGAGATTCATTCCCGCCATCACGCTGATCGTGGAGCCGACCGCAACCAACAATTCCGCGCTCCAAAACACTTCGCCCAACAGCGCAGGCACAAACAGCACCATCGCCCAGCCTTTCCCAAAGCGCGCCTCAAACGGATCAATCAACGTCGTGAATTCGTGCTGCCGCATGACTTTGGCAAAAAACAACCCGCCGAGAATCAAGCTAATGCCAAAGCACAAACCACCCTGCACTCCCAACGCGACGCTGGATTTATAAACGCCTTCTGCGGTGCCGAGTAAATAGCCGCCATCCACCCACGTTGCCGTCATCGTCAGTGTCGCAATCCACAATGGCATGGCACGTCCGGCAACAATGAAATCGGCGGCGGTGCCATCTTTGGTTTTGCGCGCAGCCCAGCACCCAACCATTAGAAAGACCGCATAAATCGTTAGAACCGCAAATAATGCCATCGTAAAAATTCAATCCTTCCTGTCTCAGCGTGATGGAGTTTCACCATTTCGAGCTAAACGTTCGAGTTGTACCAGTGAGGAGGAATATTTGAGAAAGCTGGGTAAATGTTTATGAACGCGGGAATCATACCCGCAGTGACAATTCGGACAATTGAGGGCAAACGCATCGCGGGCGGCTTGATGATGGTCGGGCGTAAATAACATGTCGCGCAACCGCGTTTCGTGCAGGTTTCCCAGCTTGAAGGTCACGTAACAAAGCTGCACGGTGCCATCTGCACCAATCCACAACATCTGATATTTATCGCACGGCACACGCATCTGGTCGCGCTTTAATAACCAATCCGGGATCGAAGCCAAGCTCAGAGCCGATTGGTCAATCATCTCCGGGCGCTCGTGTTTGAGCCGAATCAATTCCGCCGTGACGGCTTGAATCGCCGATTGGTCCGCCTCAGTGAACTGCAACATTTTTTCCGGCCCTTCGGTGAAGTACGGCAACGAGTAATGCACCAAATCCACCCGCATCGGAAAATGATATTTCACAGCGTATTTCCAAGCCTCCCGCAAGGCTTCCACACTGCACGACGGGCGCATCAACAACCAATTCATGCGCAGTCCGATTTCCAGCCCATACTTTTCGCGCACATAATCCAGACTGGCTTCCAGCGCCGCAAAACGATCCTTGCGCTGCACATAATTGTCGTAATGATCCTTCACTCCATAAAACCCAATCGTAAAATCGCGCAAGCCAGCGGCGTACAATTCATCCACTTTCTCACGCAGTAAAATACCGTTCGTGGTCACATAAACACGCAAACCGATCTTCACGCAATGCGCCACCATTTTCGGCAGGTCGGGATGCAACAGCGGTTCCCCACCGTACAAGCGGACATATTCGACGCCAGCTTGTTTGGCATCCGTAAGCAGGTCGCGCGCAAGCTCCCAGGGCAACTGCGCATTCGGCATAAAATCCCGGCCATAGCGACAGCCCGTGCAACGCAAATTGCAATATGCCGTGATGGCAATCGTCAGGCTTCGTGTTTGCGGTTGGATAAGTTGCGGAATCAGCTCGGCTGCCGAATGACGCAGCATCGCCGCATGTTTGTCAGCCTCGACCGCGATTTTTTTCAAGCGGGGTCGCGTTCGCAAGCGTGGCGCAACGGCATCGTAAAGGTGTGATCGAAGAGACATCGGGGCATTTCCTTTCAGGCCATTTGGCACTACTAACTGTAACGTTGCAGGCTCGGTTTGTGCTGCATAATGCGGGTTTCGCTGCCACACAAACAATTCGGGCATTTCACCTGAAACGCTTCTCGACACGCTTGTTTGTGGGCTTGGCCGTAAAGAATATCCTTGAGCCGTGTTTGATGCAGATTGCCGAGCGGGAACGTCGTATCGCACAACTGCACGGTGCCATCCGCTCCGACCCAAATCAGAGTATAAGACAGGCACGGCATCGTCATTTGCTCCTGTCGCAGCAACCAATCCGGCAACGAACGCAAATATGGCTCGCCGTGCCAGAACCGATCCGGGTCCGATCTTTTCAGACGAATCAACTCTTCGACAATGACGTTCAGCATTTCGTCATCGCCGGGACGAAAAGGCAATTCATCTTCCGGGCCATCATTGAAAAACGGTAAAGTGTACGACACCGGATCAAGATGAAAGATCATCTTGAAGCGTTGGGAAAACTCCCACGCGGCGTGTAAAGCCTCCAGATTGGCCGTCGGACGCATCAACACCCAATTCAATTGCAGATTCACTTCCGGGCCATATTTCGACCGCACATACATCAGACTTTCTTCCAGTTTCTGAAAATGACCGGGTCGTTGCGTGTAGCCGTTGTAATGCTCCCCTACTCCGTAAAATCCCATCGAGACGAATCGCAACCCAGCTTCATAAAGTTGATCGAATCGCTGTTTGAGCAAGGTTCCATTGGAAGTCACGTACACATCGAAGCCAAGTTGTTTGGCGTGTCGAATCATCTCCGGCAAATGCGGATGCAGAAGCGGT
>JAEUQN010000244.1 GCA_016789725.1 Blastocatellia bacterium
GTTCCATCAATACGTCGCCGAGCAAACCGTGATCGGAGGCTAATCCGCGCGCTTTGACCAGTTCGCGCGCGATTGGTTCGGCGGCTTTGAAGTTGTGCATCTGGTGCAAGGCGTGACCGCGCAGCAGGAGTGCTTCGGGCATCGAAGCGGAATTTTGCGCGCTCAGACATTCGGCGCAGGCTTCCGCTAATTTGAAATAGCCGGGATCGTACGTGGCGCGCGCTTTTTCGATGTACTTCCATCCGAGCTGTTCAAGGCTCAGATTCGCCATGTCTTTTTTCGCTGAACGCGCTTTTTGTTGCCAGCGTACAATTTCCTGATCGAGCGTTGAGTTGCCCGATTGCGAAGCCAGGGCCAACGCGCAGGGTTTGGGTTCAGATGAGACGGGTGCAGATTTTGCGGTACTGCAACTGGTCACAGAAAAGGCCAGCGCGAAAACGAACGCCAGCGGACACACTAATTCCAATAAAAAGCGCAAATAGGCTTTCATGATTGTCATCCTCGTGATTTATGATTGCCGACAACCTCACATACGACAGGGAATTGCGATTCGGATTTAGGGCTGAGGATTATTTTTTACAATGAATAGAACCGACCGATTATTGGGAGTGTTACTGGAATTACAACGCCGCAAATGCGTGAGAGCCGAAGACTTGGCGGCGCTATTTGAGACCAGTAAACGCACGATTTACCGCGACATTCAGGCGCTTTGTGAAACCGGCGTGCCGATCATTGCACAGGCTGGTTACGGCTATTCGTTGGTGGAAGGGTATTTTTTGCCGCCGCTCAGTTTTAGCGTAGCCGAAGCGACGATGCTGGTGATGGGCAGCGCGTTCGCGGCACAAAGTTTTGACGCGCAATACCGTGAAGCGGCTCATTCCGCCAATCGCAAAATCGAAGCCGTGCTGTCCGCCTCACAACGCGAAGAGGTGGCGTATTTGCAAGACAGCATCGCCCTGGTCGCCCCGGAAACGGTGGGACTGGGAATGACGAAAGGATTTCTGGCTCAACTCCGTCGCGCCATTATCGAACGCAAAGCTGTGCGGTTTCACTATCACACGCGCTACCCGCAAAACGGCTCCCAGGCGCGCAACACCCGCGACGCCGATCCCTATGGGTTAGTGCATTACAATGGGGCGTGGTACTTGATTGGGCATTGCCATTTGCGCAAAGCCCGCCGCAATTTTCGTCTGGATCGAATGGCGGATTTAACATTGCTGGAGACGACGTTCAACCGCCCCGCCAACTTTTCCATGGAACCCCGCAATGAGCGCACACGACGAATGAAAGTGCAGGTATTGTTTGATGCTGAGGCCACACCGTGGGTCAAGGAAGCACGCGGCCATTACATCACAGAAATGAAGGATACCCCGTACGGCTTACTGGTCACGATCCAGGTCCACAGCGAAGACGAAGTGATTCCGTGGTTGCTCAGTTGGGGCTACCACGTCCGAGTGGTGGAACCCCAATCCATCCGCCAGCGCATCGCCGAAGAAGCACAGAAAATCGTGCAAAATTACCAACCTCGCAAGCGAGTTGTGCGTTGAGTTGTGAATGATGGCGACCACCTATGATCTCAAGCCTAAAATCTGTTCTGCATTAGCATGATAGACCTTGCGCAAAATTTTCTCTGGCAAGCCTAAGCCGTAAATCCGCCAACGTCCTTGCGGCGGCACCCTCGCGGGGGCGTAATCGAAATACTCATCTTCGGTTTCCAAAAAGCGATAGTAGATTTCATAGAGCTTGTCGCCGAAGATTTGTTGTGGTGTTTCGACACCTTGCGGAACGGCATCGGTGCCGAACAAAATGCGATCCTGATATTTGTCGAAGAACTTGCGTGCGGCGCGCGGTTGTCGCCCCAATTCACCGATGCGCGCGCCGATTTCGACGGATGTGTTTGGGTATTTATCCAGCCATTCGCTGACCCAGTTCAGGTCTTCCGCATTGCCAACGTGCAACAGGATGAAATGCGTTTTCGGATGGCGTGCGATGACCCGCAGGCGGGCTTCGTGCAGCTCGCGGTTGCTGGGGAAATCCTGTCCGCGAAAAGACCAGTTCGGATGCGCGTTCAATTCTTCAAAGCGTTCGTTGAAGCGATCAATCGGCAGGAAAAACGCTTCGGGATCGGACGTGTGAATCGCAATGGGCAATTTGTGCGCGCCTGCCGCATCCCACATTGGATCGAAGCGGCGATCATCAATTTTGACCAGCGGCCCGGTCGTCACGTTTTCGCGCAAATACAAGCCCAACGTCTTCAAAACCTTGATGCCTTTTGCGCCCAGCTTCTTCGCGCGTTCGATCTGTTCAGCCTGAAATTGCGGATACTTCGGCTCAACGATTTGGCTGAACCATGGTTCGGTGAAGACAACGAAGCGGTCGGGGTGGGGCTTATGCCACATCGCCAAACATTCCTCCAATGCCGGGCCATAACCACCCGTCAGGTTCACCATCGTACGCACATTCTTGCGATTCATGGCGGCCAGAATTTCATCCGGTTTGACGCGCGCGACGGATTTTGGTTGCGAGCCCGAATTGTTGGTGAAGGCGAGATGCGTGTGAATGTCTATGACCGGAAAGCGCGCTTTTTCAATCAACGTTTCTTTGACGTGGAGCATGCTTTTCGGCTCGAAATCTTTGAGGTCGAGCGGCTGCGGCTTTGTTTGCGGTTGCTGTCCCAACGCCATCCCCGTCAACGCCGTAGCCGAAAGCCCAGTCAATAACTGTCGTCGAGTGATTTGATTCATGATCTGATTCCTTTTCTCCAACTAATCGCGCAATTTTATCGCTAATGTTAATCCATCGCCCACCGTTAACTGACACATCATGACGCGGTCATCATCGGGCAGCTTTTTGTTCAGCGCGCGCAAGGCAATGGTGTCGGCGTCCTGTACGCTTTCGTCGGCAACTTTGCCGTACCAAAGCGTGTTGTCAAAGGCGAGCAGGCCTCCTGTGCGCACCAGTTGCAACGCGCGTTCGTAATAGGCGTCGTAGTTTTCTTTGTCAGCGTCAATAAAAGCGAAATCAAACGTTCCGGCGTGACCCTCTGCGATTAACGCCTCCAGGGTTTGCACGGCAGGTGCAAGGCGCAAATCAATTTTGTGTGCGAGACCAGCTTCGGCCCAATAACGACGGGCAATGGACGTCCATTCTTCGCTCACGTCGCAGGCGATGATCTGGCCGTCGTCGGGCAATCCGCGCGCTGTGCAAATTGAACTGTAGCCTGTAAAGACGCCCACTTCGAGCGTTTTGCGGGCACCAATCAGCTTTATCAGCAAGGTCATGAATTGCCCCTGATCCGCCGAAATCTGCATGCCGCCAAAGGTTAACTGCGCCGTCTCTGCGCGTAATCGAATCAGGTACTCCGGTTCGCGTACTGAGGTGTTCAGTAAGTAGGAAAAGATTTGATCGTTGAGAGGCAAATATCCTGTAGACATAGTTTTCAATTCCAATGTTTGCGATACCGCGCCAAAAGTTCTTCTAAAAAACCTTCGTAAGAAAAGTCATCCGGGTCGAATTGTGGGCGCACTTTATTCAGCAGTGGCAGGGCGATACGCCACGCCATCCATTGTCGCGGCAATTCCGGCAGATCATAACGTCGCCGCAGAAACGCTTCAACCACTTCAATTTCGGTGGCAGTGACAGCGCGAATCTCGCCTTTGAATTCCAGGACCGGAAACATCCGCCGCCGCGCGATGTCAAAGCCATAACCCGTGTCGTAGTCATCATTCTCGTCCGCCACAAATACTTCATCAAACGATGGTGCTTCAGCGGTCCGCTCTTTGATGACGACCGTCCCGGCAACGAAATCTCCCAGTCGTTTGCTGCGCGAACTGATGAACACGGACAAGATGCCAATGGAATATAACGGCAGCAAAATCATCAACGGCATGAAATCCACGCCGCGCAACAGATTGCGTGAAAGCGACTCAAACGCATTGATTGGGCGTCCATCTTCTTTAATGACGCGGAGCCGAAGCCAGCGTTTGCCGGGTGTTTGCCCACTCCACACGGCTTCAAAAAACGCGAAATAACCAAAGTAAATCGTGAACACCGCGAGGATCGTTAAGGCAATTGTCCACAAATTCGCCGAGGTGATTTTGTCTATCGTTTTGGTGGTGAACTGGTCGAATTCGATGCTCACCGACGTGGCAACAATGAGGATTACGAAGATCGCACCCAATTGAATCGCATGATCAATGGCGCAAGCTAAAAAACGATTGCCGAGCGAGGCCAGCGCGAATTGCAATTCGACGTGTTCGGGCGTTTCGATGATGAGCGTTTCTTCTGCCATAAAAATTTAGCGGCGCAATAGTAGCCAACAACGGTGGAATGCACAAAGGATGTTGGTGGTGGCTGGTGGCTGGTGGCTGGTGGCTGGTGGCTGGTTATTAGTTGCGAGTGATGGAGCTGCGGGGACCTCCAAATTTCTGCCTTCTGATTTCCAACCATCGGCCACGCGTTACACCAGCCACCAGCCACCAATCACCAACCACTTCCTATCTCCCCCACAATCGTTTGACTGTGGTTTGATCGCCATGTTAGGTTTCCTTTCCGTTCCCACTCCGTAGTAAAAAACTTTTCTTGAAGGTAAACATCGCACGTGTCTGAAAACCAATTGCAACGTACCGCACTCAACGACGCGCATCGGCGGCTGGGCGCAAAGATGATTGATTTCGGCGGCTGGGACATGCCCGTCACGTACGCCGGAACGATTGATGAACATCTGGCTGTACGCACGGCTGCCGGATTGTTTGATGTCTCGCACATGGGCGAACTGGAAGTGCGCGGGCCGCAAGCCCTGGCGTTAGTCCAGCACATCACCACGAACGACGCTTCCAAGCTACAAATTGGTCAGGCGCAATACGCTGGGTTGACGACGCCGCAGGGAACATTTGTGGATGATTTGCTCGTGCATAAACTCAGCGATGAGCATTACTTTTTGTGCGTCAATGCGTCCAATACTGAGAAAGATTTTCAGTGGATTCTGGCGAACACGGAAGATTTTGATGCTGAGGTTAAAAACACGAGTGGGCAGTACACTCAAATTGCGATTCAAGGCCCACGCGCATCGGAGATTTTGCAGCCGTTTGCCAATGTGGATTTGAGCGCGATCAAATATTACTGGTTTGCGAATGGGGAAGTGGACGGCGCACCCGGAATCATCGCGCGCACCGGATATACGGGCGAAGACGGCTTTGAGTTATACATTGATCCAAACGCTTCGGAACAAGTCTGGAACAAATTGCTGGAAGCCGGGAAGCCACTTGGGTTGCAACCCTGTGGCTTGGCGGCGCGCAACACGTTGCGACTGGAAGCGAAGATGGCGCTGTACGGCAACGACATTGATGACACCACGACGGTGTATGAAGCGGATTTGGGCTGGGCGGTCAAATTACATAAGGGCGATTTTATTGGGCGCGACGCATTGGCACAGCAAAAAGAGCAGGGCCTGACGCGTAAACTGGTTGGTTTTGAAATGGTCGAACGCGGCATTGGACGCGATCATTATCCGATCTTCATTGATGGGCAGCAGGTCAGCCAGGTTTCGTCGGGTAGTCCCGCGCCGTTCCTCAAGAAAAACATCGGACTCGCATATTTACCTCTTTCTCATACGGCAATCGGTTCGCAATTTCACATTGATGTGCGTGGCAAGTTGGTGGCGGCGCAGGTCGTGGCGACGCCGTTTTATAAACGCGAAAAATAGGAGAAAACAATGGCAAACTTACCGGATAATTTAAGCTACACCAAAGATCACGAATGGCTGCGCCTCACGGGCGACACGGCTTTTGTCGGCATCACCGACTTTGCGCAAAGCTCGCTCGGCGACATCGTCTACGTCGAACTCCCGAAGGTCGGCGACAGCTTTGAACTCAGCGATCCCTTCGGCTCCGTCGAATCCGTTAAATCCGTGAACGAGTTGTTCATTCCCGTCAGCGGCGAAGTTCTCGAAATCAATGAAGCGTTGGCCGATGCGCCCGAACTCGTCAATAACGACCCGTACCGCGATGGCTGGATGATCAAAATCAAAATCGTGGATTCGACCGAACTGGACAGTCTGTTGTCTGCTGCGGAATACGAAGATTTCATCAAAGAACAGGAATAATGATTGTGGTGTGCAGCAGACCGTAAGGTTCACGCCGTACAGTAGCAGAATTCGTAAAAACAAAAGCGCGGATGGTGTGACGCCAGCCCGCGCTTTTGTTTTGGATTGCGGTTACAATGCCGCCACCATTTTCATCAACACGGAGCGGATTTATCAATGGAACGAATTTTCTTTTTCCTCGGAGCCTTGCTAGCCGGAATTGGCGTGGCGGCTGGAGCGTTTGGCGCGCATGGATTGAAGAATCGGCTAAGTGCCGAGATGCTGGCAACCTTCGAGGTCGGCGTGCGCTATCAGATGTATCACGCGTTTGCGTTGTTTGTAGTGGCGTGGGTGTTGACGAAATGGCCGTCAACACCGGTTACGGTGGCGGGCTGGTGTTTTGTCATCGGCACATTTTTGTTTTCGGGCAGCTTGTATGTGTTGACGTTGAGCGGCGTGAAGTGGCTGGGCGCTATTACGCCGTTGGGTGGCGTGGCGTTTCTGATTGGTTGGGCGTGTCTGGCGTGGGCCGTTTGGAATACCTGAAACCCGTTGCCCAAAAAGCGTACAGAATTCAGGCTACAGCGTGTTTGCTCAACTGCACGCGGACACCTGAACTCTGCACTTTAAGTCTTCCAGAAAAAGATTATCCAAAAGAACCACGGGGAACACGGGGTTCACGGGGAGTTGCCGCGAGTAAAAGACAATCATTACAAGGCAGAGCTTCTTCCACGAAGTGTTTCGCCCCGTGTTCCCCGTGCTCCCCGTGGTGCTATTTTTCTTAAAAGCTATAGTTTTTCCTAAAATGCCAGCTTCAAATTAAAGCGGATGATGCGCGCGCCGCCGTCGGGAACTTCTTTCTTCAAGAATTGTCCCGGCAGCGAAGTGAACACATTCGCGGAAATGCCTGCCTGTACAGGCGAGAACGCGCTGGCGCTGGGAATGCCGAATTGCGGATGATTCAGCACGTTGAAGAATTCGGCGCGGAAGCTCAGATTGAAGCGTTCCGTGATGGCGACTTTCTTCGACAGATTCATATCCCAGTTGTTGATGCCCGGCGTGCGCAAGGTATTCCGACCGAGATTGCCAGTGCGACCCGAATTCGCGGCGATGCCGATGAACATTGCCTCATTCTTATCAATCGGCGCGTTGTTGTTGTCGGGATTGACGTAGCCCGTCGCGCTCGCCGCGTTCGGAATCGCGCGCACGCCGAAGCGCCCGTTCGGGTTGAAATCCGGGCGATCCAAATTGCCGCCGATGCTGTCCGCGTCTTGCCCATTGACTACGTTCAGCGGCACGCCCGTCTCGAATGTCAACACGCCCGTCAATTGCCAGCCGCCAATCACGCGCCCGACCAAGCCTTTCTGCTCGCGCAGAAACGGCAGATCATACACGTACGTGATCGAAGTGCGATGTGTGCGATCAAACATTGAAACAGCACGTTCGCGTGGCAAGCCGCCGAAGATCGAAGGCACGGCGGACATGGCTTGGGCATTGATGGCCCCGAACGTGAAGATGTCGCTACCGTTGTCAATCAGCTTCGAGTAAGTGTACGCGCCCGTTACGGCAAAGCCCTGTGCGAAGCGGCGCGTCACGTTGAGTTGACCGGCGTGATAGTTGGAATCGCCCGCGTTGGTGCGAATGTTGCGCTGGCCTTGCAGGTTGTCGTAGCGGCCTGACAAACGGTTCGCGGGAATCGGCGTCGTAGTCGTCGGCGTGATCCGCATCGCAGCCGGAACCAATGGATTCAGGTCTTCCTGCGCGAAGAGCTTTGTCCCCTTCGAGCCGACATACGACATATCAATCAACCAATTGCCCGGCAGTTCGCGCTGCACACCGAG
The DNA here is from genome assembly GCA_016789725.1 of Blastocatellia bacterium. Classification (GTDB taxonomy): domain Bacteria; phylum Acidobacteriota; class Blastocatellia; order RBC074; family RBC074; genus JAFDVL01. The sequence continues at coordinate 7,924 of JAEUQN010000244.1, forward strand.
CGACCAGCGTTGGAAGTACGGATTCACCAGCTTTGGATCAACCAATGTTTGCGCGTCCAACGGCGAGAGCGGGCGCGGCGTGGTGGGCAACAAGGTCGAGAGGTTGGCGATTCCACGCGGATTCGCGGCGCTGACGGTTGAGATGACGCTTGTCGCTACGACATTTGGCGATGAAGTCGCCGCGTTCGAGGCGATGTTGTTGAAGAACGAGTCATAGCCCATTTGATAACCGGTGCGAATCACCGAGCGTTTGTCGCCGAACAACGCACCGAGCATGCCGCTCTTGAACGAAGGCGAATACGCAATGCCAAGCGTCGGCGCGAAGTTGTTGTCATCGGCTCTGACTTTGTTGCGCAACCGATACGGCCCGTCGAACGTCGTCGGATCAATATTGAATAGCCCGGTGAAGGCAGGCGTCGAGACTGAATTGACCGGCGTGCCGAAATGTTCGTAGCGCACGCCCATCGTCAACGTCAACGCATCGTTTGTGCGCCAGCGATCCTGTGCGAAGTAGGCGTGACGATAAAGTTCGGGATAGTAGGCCGGACTGCCGAAATCGCGGCGTGCGCTGCCTGTGCCGGGGCCAGAGCCGCCGAAGTCATCCACGAAATTCGCAAATTCTGTAAAGCCGCCGCCGCTGCGATACGCGAGGAGTCCACGTTCGACAATCGGCGCGAATTGCCGCGACCGCTGCATCATTTGTTCTGTGCCGATGCGGAACGTGTGATTGCCGCGAACATGCGTGACTGTGTCCTGGAACAGATAGTTGTTGGCGACGCGGCCTTGCGGAATGTTGGTTTGAATACCGACGT
>JAEUQN010000245.1 GCA_016789725.1 Blastocatellia bacterium
AGCAAGCGTGCTTGTTAACGGTGAACGTACAAGATCATCAAGTACGCTTGCTACCGCTCGCGGTACTGTTCCCGTTTAGTTGATGAACATAAACTCCGTCGAACTCAGCAAGACTTTCAGATACCGTCCCCAAGTCGTCACTGGCAAAATCGGTTTCTTGTCATCGGACTTGGCCCCCGGTGGCGCAGGCATGACGCCCGCCATCATGCCGTCAGGATTCATTCCCATCATCATTTCCGGCATCAATGGCGCGATGACCGAAGGCTCTTTGGGCTTGTCCGGCAGGTCTTTCTTCTCGGTGTCTTTCTTTTTCTCTTCGTCAGCTTTTTCTTTTTCCTTCTTCTTTTCTTCGTCGGCTTTCTTGCGCTCTTCGTATTCTTTCAGCGGTTCGCTGCGCACGTAATCAAGACCGAGTTTGAGTTCTTCCGGCGTGGCGGCGCGACCGAAGATAAGGCGATAGGCTTTTTGAATGCGGGCTTCGCGGTTTGGTTCGCCGTCAAGTTTTTGCGCGAGCAATTCGGCCTGTTGCTGCACGAAATCGCTGTTCATAAAAAACAAGCGTTGCAACGGCACGTTCGTCGCGTAGCGTTGTTCGGCGGAAATATTCGGACTCGGAAAATCGAAGAGTTGCAAATAATCGTCCAGCTTGTAGCGGCTGACTTTGCCGTACAAGGTGCGCCGATTGAATTGCGGCGTCAACGTTTCTGATGGCCCGTACATTTTCTTTTCGAGCGCACCCGAAGCCGCCAGCAGCGAATCTCGAATCTGCTCCGCATCCATGCGCCGCCGATTCGCGCGCCAGTAAAAACGGTTCGCGGTGTCCTTGTCGTAATTCGCCTGCACGTGTTCGTTGCTGAGTTGATAGACGGAACTCAGCATCATTTCACGATGCAGCTTTTTGATGGACAGGCCGTTTTTCATAAAGAAATTGGCCAGGTATTCGAGCAATTCAGGATGAATCGGGCGTTCGCCGTTGAAGCCAAAATTGCTCGGCGTGTCCACGATGCCCGTGCCGAAATGTCCTTTCCAAATGCGATTCACGATCACGCGCATCGCCAGCGGTTGTCGCAGGATTTCGTTTGCCAATTCCAAGCGTCCGCTGCCTTGACTGAAACACATGCGGTCGTCTTTTGAGAGCACGGACAAGAAGCCACGCGGCACAATGTCGCCCAAACTGGTCGGGCTGCCGCGCAAACTGACGGGCAAGTTTACGGGTTTCTCACGATCCGCGACGCCATGCACGTATGGGTATTGCGCCGGCATTGCTTTTTGGAAATTCATGATGTCTTCGCGCAGCGCCACTAAATACGCACGCCGCTCTGCGCTCAACTGTCGCTCTAGTCCCCAGCCCGTGAATCGCAGCAGTCCCGGTCGAAACTTATTCGCTGCGCCGGGCAAATCCGGCTCATCCAAATCGCGCATGAATACGTCCATCCACAGATTCGTGCGATCCACAGGCATCGCTTTGACCTCGACACCGCAGCCGGGGCAGAAATCGTCGTTCGTCACAAATTCGTGCGGCTTGAAGAGTGCCTCTTTTTTCTTCGTTGTTGGATTGGCTTTCGCCAGGATGATTTCGTTTTCCTCCTCCAACGCTTTGCGTTCGGCCAGCACATCCAGCAACAGCGTCTGAAAGTCGTCGGCGAGCTTTTTCGCTTCTGCTGCTGTCCCGCCTTTTGCAGCTTCCTTTTGCATCAGGGCCTGCCAGTCTTTCAGAAACGGATAATGACGCGGAGGCCGTTCCAGAAAGCGTATCCAGCGTTGCATCAATTCGTAATCGAGCTTGTTCTTTTCGATGGCATCAACGAGGTCTTCTTTCGGCTCACCTTTCACGCGCCAAACGGCTTGCATGTATTTCGATGCTTGCAGCACCAGGCTTTCCGAAAGTTGTTTGCCTTCGGTTTGCATAAACTCGCCCATCATTTTTTGTTTGTTCTTCAGCTTCTTTTCCTGCGCGGCGTATTCCTCAACGACGCTCTGCGGAACCTGCGGATATTCTTTGTATGTCGTGCTCGCAAAGACTCCGGCGAGCGCGTAGTAATCTTTGGTTGGGATCGGATCGTATTTGTGATCGTGGCAGCGCGCGCAGCCGACGGTCAAACCCAGAAAGCCGCGACTGACCACATCAATGCGGTCGTGACGTTCATCAGCGCGCGTGACTTCCACCGCGCCGTTGTCATAAAACCACGGCCCCTGACCGAGAAAGCCGAGCGCGGGCAAGGTCTTCACGCGCGTCTTTTCATCCATCAAATCGCCCGCCAATTGCGCGCGCACAAATTGATCGTAGGGCAGATCGTCATTGAAGGCTTTGATGACCCAGTCGCGGTACACGTACGCATGCGGATACGGCGCAAACCCGCGCCCCATCGGATCGAGGCTGCGGTAATCGTCTTCGCCGTAACGCGCCACGTCGAGCCACATTCGCCCCCAACGTTCGCCGTAGTTTGGCGAGGCAAGTAAGCGATCAATCACTTTGGCAAACGCATCGGGTGCTTTGTCTTTTTCAAAAGCCTCGATCTCTTCCGCAGTCGGTGGCAAGCCTGTCAAATCCAGCGTGGCGCGTCGAATCAAGGTGCGGCGGTCGGCAAATCCAACCGGTGCGAGGCCTTCTTTTTCCAACCGCGCGAGAATGAAACGATCCATCTCTGTTTTCGCCCAGCGCACATCTTTGATCGCAGGGGCAGGAACCACACGCAGCGGTTGAAATGACCAAAACGCACGGCGCGCTGGATCAATGGTCATTTCACCTTTCGCCACGGGCGCGGGGTTAATCACCGTCGGCCACACTGCGCCTGCCTTGACCCATTCAACCAGCGCATCAATTTGCAATTGTGACAGCTTCCCGCCCTTGGGCATCTTTAAAGCGCCGGAATAGCGCACGGCTTGAATCAACAAACTTTTGTCAGGCTCACCCGGCACGATGGCCGCGCCGGATTTGCCGCCTTTCAGCAACGCTTCGCGCGAATCCATGCGCAAGCCGCCCATTTGCGAATCCGTGTGACAAGAGAAACATTCCGTAGCGAGGATGGGCCGCACTTTGGTCTCAAAAAAATCTTCTTTGTTTTGGGAATGTCCCGTCCAGACAAACACGCTTAGCAAAGTGATGCTAAGCAGTAAACGCATATACTTCATAACGGCTCCGATGGACTTAATTGCTTCTGAGTGCGGGAGCGATATTTTTTTGTCTATGGTGGTGCGAAGCTCCCTGCATATTTTTTTACGTCAATACAATAGCGAATGGATTGTAACCATTGATGCCAGTGCTTTGAAAGACATCCCTGCGACGTTATGCCCAAAGTACGGATCGCACAATTTGTTTTCGTCGCGCAAGCAAAATATTCTTGCGCTATCAAGTAAAGGGGAATCAGCGCGCAAAAGTGTTCAGGGTTGAAAAGTTTGTTGGGCAGTGATTGATCTTGGGCAAACGTCTACATCGCTTCAAGGTGATAGCCACAGTCAACTGACCACGTATCTATACTGTTCTCTCAAGATTTTGCTAAGATGCGCACCATGTCACAACTATTACTGATTCTGCCGTTGCTTCTGTCGTTGCAGGCGCAAACCTCGCCGCCCGCGCAAACTCCAAAACCCAAGCCAACGCCGAAGCCGGGAGTGAAAACGCCTGGCGTGCGCATCCCGATCACGGAACTCAAACCGGAGGCTGTCTTTGAAGTCCCCGGTGCGCCGGATTGGATTGCGATAGATGAATCGGTCTGGGTTTCCAATTACCCGAAAAATACCGTCGCGCGACTTGATCCGAAAACCAACAAAGTGCTGGCGATGGTGGCAGTCGGCAAGAATCCTTGCTCTGGAATTGCGGTCGGCTTCGGCAGCGTGTGGGTTCCGCTGTGCGGCGATCAGGCATTGGCGCGCGTTGATTTGAAAGAAGGCAAAGTCACCGCGACAATCCCCATTGGTATTGCCAGTTCCGAAGGCGGTTTGGCAACGGGCGCGGGCAGCGTTTGGTTGATGACCGACAAGAAAGGAACGCTCGCACGCCTTGATCCTGCGACCAATAAAGTCGTCGCCGAAATTCAGGTGCCGCCCGGTTCGTATACAGTCGCGTTTGGCGAAGGCTCCATCTGGGTCACTGGCACCGAAACCAATGTGTTGACGCGCATCAACCCGGATACCAACCTGATTGTCGAAACGATTCCGGTCGGCAAAGCGCCCCGCTTTTTCACCATTGGCGGCGGCTTCGTCTGGACCTTAAATCAAACAAATGGCGACGTGTCGAAAGTGGATGTGAAGACGAACAAAGTGGTCGAAACCATCGAACTCGGCGTACCGGGCGGCGGCGGCGAGATTGCCTTTGGCGAAGGTTCAGTGTGGGTCACAGTCTTTGAATTTCCGATCACGCGCATTGATCCGGCGACCAATAAAGTCGTGCAGCAATTTGCCGGAGATGGCGGCGATGCAATTCGTGTTGGACTCGGTTCGGTGTGGCTCTCAAACATTCGGGCGGGGAATGTTTGGCGACTTGATCCGCGTCGCATTGTTGCGACCGTTGCACCGTGAGCGATAAAGGCATCGTGCATCGGGATTTGAAGCCGGAGAATTTATTCGTCACAAACGACGGCTGCGTGAAGATTTGGGTTGGCGAAGCTGACCTCTGTTGGGTCCGCCCGCGCCCTCGCGGGCAACTCTTTGTCAAGTGACGTGATGATGCCAACAGACAGTTCGCTAAGCCACCACGCGGGGGCGCGTGCGTACCCAGTGATAGGCAAAGGCACAATGCAGACGGTCGAATGCATTGTGCCTTTAGTTTGTTCTTGGTGGTTGCGGTTGATTAGCGCAAATGCTTATTGAAAAATTCCAGCGTGCGCGTCCACGCCAGTTTCGCTGATGCTTCGTCGTAACGTGGCGTCGTATCGTTGTGGAAGCCGTGCTGTTTGCCGTCGTACATATGAACGGCATAGACCTTCTTGTTCGCTTTGAGAGCTTCTTCGTAGGCCGGAATGTTCGCGTTGATGCGCTCATCATTCCCCGCGTATTGCAGCAACAACGGTGCGAAGATTTTCGGTACATCGGCAACGCCTGCCTGACGACCATAAAACGCGACGCCCGCATTTAAATCCTTGCCCAACAGTACGGCCAGTTGATTGACCATCCCGCCGCCGAAGCAGAACCCGACCGCGCCGAGTTTGCCGGTCGAATCAGAGCGCGCTTTCAGCCATTTGGCCGCCGCGACGAAATCTTCGGTCATCTTTGTTCCGTCCACAGTGCGAAATTTCGCTGCGGCATCTTGTTCGTTACCCGGATAGCCGCCGACTGAGGTCAATCCGTCTGGCGCGAAGGCGATAAAATTCGCGGTGGCGAGGCGACGCGCTACGTCTTCGATGTACGGATTCAAGCCGCGATTTTCGTGAATGACGAGCACCGTCGGATACTTTCCATTTTTCGCCGGACGTGCGAAATGGCCCTTAATCGAACCGTTCCCGTTTGGCGAGGGCACGGTTTCAGTGCTGACCTTGATGCGCTTGTCATCAAGCGGGACTTGCTGCGCCCAGGCGTAATTCGGCGTTAGGCTTTCAAACAGTGCCGCCGCAGTCAGGCCAACCGTAGCGAATCGGCTCAGGTGATCCATAAAAGTGCGGCGATCCATATCACCATGCTGCCATTCATGAAATAGGTCTAGTAACTCTTGCGGGTAGTCGGACGCTTGCTTACGTTCCATTTGGTCTCCTTGTGGGGTTGACACGCGGCGCAAGAGAATTTTCAGGCGCCGCAAGTTAATCTTAATTGGGAAAATCAGTTACTTGATTTCTATAGCAGTTCATAAGACGCAGTTACGCTCGTTTTGGATTCGACTTTTGCGCAAGACTTGTTATTGCAAATCGTTACAGGCATTTAGGCATAAAGCGCCCTTGTGCTAGACTGCGCAGGTCTTGAGGCATGCATCCGATGCCCTTTGTCATCGCACCAATTAACTTTTCGAGGAGCCTCGCGTATGAAACTCAACTCTTTCTTACCAGCATTATTTCTGCTGCTGATTGTGACAGCCAGCGGTTGGTTCGTTACCGCGCAACCACAACCGCGCGGCGTCGCGCCTGCGCCGGATCGTCGTGCGGACGAGGGCGAAGGGCCATTTGATCGGCTGGTGATTCGTGGCGCGACGATCATTGACGGGACGGGCGCGCCAGCGCAAGGGCCGGTAGATATCGTGATTGAAAACAATCGTATCCGCGAAATCCGCAGCGTTGGCTACCCAAAAGTTGCCATCCGCGAGGCTTCGCGCCCGGCCAAAGGTACGAAAGAAATTGATGCCAGCGGGATGTATGTGTTGCCCGGTTTTGTAGATTGCCACGCGCACATCGGCGGAGCGGCGCAAGGCACAACGGCGGAATATGTCTACAAGCTTTGGATGGCGCACGGCGTGACGACGATTCGTGATCCGGGTTCAGGTAATGGCATAGATTGGACGCTCAAAGAACGTGAACGCAGCGCGGGGAACAAGATCGTCGCGCCCCGCATTCACGTGTATGTGACGCCCGGCGCAGGCTGGGATAAAGGCCCGATCAACACACCGCAAGCAGCGCGCGACTATGTTCATTGGGCGAAGCAAAAAGGCGTGGATGGCTTCAAAATCATCAACAATGCACAGCTCTTTGATCCGAAAATTTTTGCGGCGTTGACCGAGGAATCGAAGGCACTCAGCCTCGGCACCACGACGCACATGTCGCAAACCGGTGTCGTGCAAACCAACGTATTGCAAGCGGCGCGGATGGGACTCGGTTCAATGGAGCACTGGTACGGGTTGCCGGAATCATTGTTCGCGGATCGTGTCGTGCAGGACTTTCCGCTGGATTACAACTACAACGACGAATCGCATCGCTTTGGACAAGCTGGAAGACTTTGGAAACAGGCCGCGCCGCCCGGTAGCAAGAAGTGGAACGACGTGATGGACGAACTGGTCAAGCTCGGCTTTACGATTGATCCGACGATGACGATTTATGAAGCGAGCCGTGATCTGGCGCGGGCGATGCGCGCCGAATGGCATGACAAATACACGCTGCCATCCCTTTGGAAATTTTATCAGCCGAGCAGAGAAGCGCACGGTTCGTACTGGTTTTACTGGACGACGCAGGACGAGATTGAATGGAAGAACAATTATCGGCTGTGGATGGCGTTCCTCAATGAATTCAAAAATCGCGGTGGGCGTGTGACCACGGGATCGGATTCGGGCTTTATTTACAAGCTCTATGGCTTTGATTACATCCGCGAATTTGAGTTGTTGCAGGAAGCAGGTTTCCATCCGCTCGAAGTCATTCGCTCCGCCACCTTCAATGGCGCGGAGTTGTTGTCGCAACAGCAAAACAAGCCGATGGACTTTGGTGTGCTACGTCCGGGCAAGCTGGCGGATCTGGTGATTGTGCCAGAGAATCCGCTGGCGAATTTCAAAGTGCTGTACGGCACCGGCGCGATCAAACTCAATGACCAAACCAATCAGGTCGAACGCGTCGGCGGCGTGAAATACACGATCAAAGACGGCATCGTTTATGACGCGAAGAAACTGCTGAGCGATGTCGAGAAGATTGTCGAAGCGGCGAAGAAACAGGCGCAAACGGCGAGTAAGTAATTTCCATCATTTTCAAATTAACCACGGGGGACACGGGGCGCACGGGGAAAACAGAACTATGGGAAAAGCATAATGGAGTAACACCAGACAAGCTTTCCAAATTTCTCTTTCCTCCCCGTACGCCCCGTGGTTTTCTCTCTGAATTCACGAACTATTTTCCGCTCGCCATTTCTGTTCGTCGTTGAATCACATACGCGCGAATGGCGGCGACATCGTCTTTGCTAAGATACTTGCCAAACGCGGGCATCCCGGAATTATTGTATGTCCCCTCCAGAACGATTTCCGAATACATATTGAAAACATCCTGTTTCGACATCGGCAACGCAGGCAGCACGCCGCCGCCGCCGACTGCTGCGAGGCCATGACACACCGCACACCATTGCGCATAGAGCAATTGGCCTTTGGCAATAGTTTCCGGCGCAGCGTTGGAGGCAATAGGCGTGAGCGATGGCATGTTGTTCGGCAGGGTCGCCAAGGTTTGCTTGGCGTCGAGCGCAAAGGTCAGGACGCGCCCGGCATTCTTCACCATCATATTGGGAATTGCTGCGTAGCCTCCGGTCAGCGGAAACGCGCCGCCCCAGCCCACCATAATCGAAACGTATTGCACGCCATCAATTTCGTATGTCACCGGTGAGCCAATCACGCCCATCCCCAGATTGATCTCCCAAAGCTTTTCGCCTTTGTCCGCGCTGTAAGCGACGAAGCGTCCGTCGGCGGTGCCTTGAAACACCAGATTGCCTGCGGTCGTCATCGTGCCACCGTTCCAGATCGTTGAATATTGTGCGCGCCACACTTCTTTTTGCTTGACCGGGTCCCAGGCCAGCAAGTGACCGGGCGGAATGTCTTTCGGATTTGGCACGTCTTTGAGCGAGGGAATGAAATCTACTGCCGTGTTCCAATATCCCGGACGATTCGGCGCATATTTATATTTCGCATCGGGCAAATACAATCCGACTGCATCCTGTG
>JAEUQN010000246.1 GCA_016789725.1 Blastocatellia bacterium
TTCAATCCTGTGCCTCATGCCATTTTCACGCGGGGGCCGACTCACGCTCGAAAAACCAGCTCAATCCAGGCTGTCTGGATTGCCCCGGTGGGCCGGATGGTTTCCAATTAGAGGGGCCAAATTATCAACTGGAAAAGGCGGATTATCCTTTTCACAAATTGGAGAAAGCCGATGATCGCGATTCAAAGGTTAAGTCAGATATCAATGACGTGGCTTCGTCGCTGGGAGTTTTCCTAACCGAATTTATTGATATCGTGCCGGGGACCCCCGTTGAGCTGGGTCGGTTGCTAGGGGATCCAACTTTCAATGTCGGCGGCGTCAACGTGCGTCGCGTTGAGCCACGCAACACGCCGACGGTCATCAATGCTGTTTTCAACTTCCGCAACTTTTGGGATGGTCGCGCCCAGGACATATTCAATGGCGTCAATCCTTTTGGCCTGCGTGATCCCAACGCCAAAGTGTTGCTGGCCTCCAGCACGGGAGACCTGGCCCCAACATCGGTGCGATTGAATAACTCCTCGCTTGCCTCTCAGGCAGTCGGCCCACCGCTCAGCAATTTTGAGATGTCTTTCGAGGGCCGCACATTCAATCTGATCGGCAAAAAGATGCTGTCTCTCGTGCCGCTGGCAAAGCAGGAAGTAGCCAGTGACGATAGCGTGTTGGGACGCCTGCGGCATGCGAGCGGCAAGGGTCTCAATACTTCCTATGGAGCACTAATCAAAAAGGCCTTCCAGTCGAAATGGTGGAGTTCACCTAAGGTGATTACAGTCCACTCAGATGGTGCATTAGCCTTTGCGAAGCCAACGGGGGACGCCTTGACCGCCGCACAGTTCACGCAGATGGAATATAATTTTTCACTGTTCTTCGGGCTGGCAATACAAATGTATGAAGCCACCCTGATTTCTGACCAAACTCCTCTGGATCGCTTTTTGGCTGGGGATAAAAAGGCCTTGACGAAAGAGCAACAAGCTGGGCTGAGCGTGTTCCAGAATGAGGGCAAATGCATTAACTGTCATAGCGGCCCCGAATTATCCGGGGCAGTGGTCAGTAATGTAAAAAATGAACGGCTCGAACGCATGATTATGGGTGATGGTGGACAGGCCGTTTATGACAACGGTTTTTATAACATTGGTGTCCGCCCGACGCAGGAAGACCTGGGCGTCGGTAGGAAAGACCCTTTCGGCAATCCGCTGGCAGAATCCCGCATCGCCCAACTAGGGCTGAACAGACTCGTTAGCTGCTGTCTGAATCTGAAGGTTTCTCCTAATGAACGGGTTGCCGTTGATGGCAGCTTCAAGACAGCGCAGTTACGCAATATCGAATTGACCGCCCCGTATTTTCACAATGGGGGTCAATTGACCCTTAAGCAAGTGGTGGAGTTTTACAATCGGGGAGGCGATTTCCACGATGAAAATATCAATAACCTTGATCCCGACATTGAGGCTCTGGGGCTGTCCGGCAAGCAGCGAGATGTGCTGGTGAAATTCCTCCTGGCACTTACAGACGAGCGCGTGCGCCTCCACTGTGCGCCGTTTGATCATCCCCAGTTGTTCGTCCCCAATGGACATCCAAAGGATCATAAATATGTAGCCGATGATGGCACAGGCAAGGGCGTGGATTCGATGCTCACGATCCCGGCGGTCGGTCGTAAGGGACTGGCTAAGCCGCTGAAAAACTTCCTCGAGTAAACCGTATCGGGTCTTTTAATGGTCTTTGTGCGGTTGGCTTTCCGTCAGGAGTTGAGAGACAACATCCCCTCTTGCTTCACAACTCCTGACGGTCACACCGTGCAGACGTTTGGGCGCAGCGTTAGACTGGCAACGCTGACCAAGCTGTGGAAACCCACCGCCAGAAATCTTGTATTTTTGTGTCAGTTCTAAAAACTCCTGAATTCCACCAACATTACTAATATTTAAAGGCCGGGGAAGAAATTACAGATTCCACGCGCCCGGCCTTTTCCCCTTACCCAGTTAATTAATCCTGTTCCCTCTGTTGGAAAGGAGGGAGTGGGCGTAGCCGCATTATGACAGAGACGCCAAAGAAACTGACACTTGTCCCTTCCGACACAATTCGTCGGCGCGCAAAAAATTGGAGTAAACAGGCAAGTGCGGCCCGCACGGCATTGCAAAACCATTCGTTTGTCGAGGCCCGCGCTTTGTGTGAAGCCGCCTTGCTGTCACCTCATTTACGCGCCGAAGCTGAGGCGGCGCTGCGTTGTCTGCTCACGGAAGCCCTGGAAAACCTGACCTGTTTTACCGAGGCGATTCAGGCCTTGGCTCCGTACGAACAAGAGCTTACGCGTGAGGCTTTGCCGTTGGAATGGCAAAGCCAGGTTTGTTTGCGGCTGGGTGCAGCGTACGGTGGCACAGCCGAAATCCCCAAAGCGATTGCCTACGCCAAACAATCGCTCGCCCTGGCGACGCGTCAAAATGATCACCTGATCACTTCCAAGAGCCATATCCTGCTTGGCACGCTGTATCGGCGTTTGGGCGAACTTGGGTTTGCGCGCGATCATTTTTCGACGGTGATCAAAAATATCCTGCAACACGGCAACCATGCCTTGCTGGCGCAAGCCTACAATGGCATCGGCATCGTGTATTTTCTGGAAGGCGAATTTGACAAGGCACGCACCACATTTCAGCAGGCAATCGGAGCCTTAGGCGAGAGACCTGACCCCTTAATGCGCGGCAGCGTGGATGTCAATCTCGCTACTATTGCCTCTTTGCAAGGGCAAATGCGTGAGAGCGTCGCGCTCTATGAACGAGCCTTACCGGAGTTGGAACACGCTGGTAATCCGCGCTTGATTGTTAACGCCCATTCCAACCTCGGCTATAGCTTATTGCGACTCGGTGAGATGAAGCGGGCTGCCGAAGTCCTAAATTTCGCCTTGGGCCAAGCCAGGGAGTGCGAGGCAACATTGGTCGCGGCCAGTACGATGGAAACGCTGGGCGAATGGAACTTTCTGCAAGGTCGGTTTGTCGAAGCAGAGACGTTGCTTTCCGAAAGCTTATCCACTCTCAAGGAAATTCAGGCGGGTTTTAATCAAGCGATGGCGTTGCTCACTCAGGGGAGGGGCCGGTTATTAGCAGGACGCACCACTGAGGCCGTTGATGCGTTTCGAGCCAGTCTGGAAATTTGCGAACGCATGGGAGACCCGCGCGGACGAGCAGCGGCGCAACTTTCTCTCATTGAAGCCTACCTCGCTTTGGGCGAATTGCCCGCCGCCCAAGACTTATTCGACCACATCCGTGACGAAGTCGAGCGGGTGGATACGACGCACCTGATCGGGCATCTGCGCGAGGTTTCCGGGCAGGTTGCATTGGCCGCCGGGCAATTCAGTGAGGCGATACGTTTTTTTAAGCAGGCTCTTTCGATTCGAGAAGTAATGGGCGACCGTTATCGTACGGGCATCGCACAATATTATCTGGGGCAGGCCTATGCGCGGCGCGGCGAATCGCAGCAGGCTGGCAGGGCCTGGGCCACCGCACACACCATTTTCCAGGAGTTGAACGCGCAGCCGCTGCTCAAGCAAACTGAAGTGGCAATGACAGACTTTGTCCCTCCCGCCGGAGGTAACGCGCCCGCCGTGAATTTATCAGAGCGCGTGATATCCGCATTGCTACGATTGACCGAAGCGGATTTTTCGCGCGACGTATTGCTTTCCGAATTGGGACACATCCTGCATAACGAACTGGAGCTTTCCCCCATTATTCTGTTTCACGAAAGTGCCGAGACTAAACTGCTTCCCACTTTATATCGCGGGTGCAGCGAACAAGAGGCCATCGAATTAGGACAAAGAATCCAGGCACAAGGCACGAAGCCCGCCGGGACGCGGGTGTATCGCATCCCAGATCAGCACGAAATGCGGTGGCTCTATATTGGTAAACGAAGTGCCGATATTCCCACGACCTGGCTTGACCTGCTCGTCAAACAATTCCGGCTTGGATTGGAACGCAGCGAACGGCCCCCGCTTGCCACGCTGACGGCGGCTCCAGTGCAGGAGATTCATCCCACCCTACCCGGCCTGATTTATCGTAGTGCGACGATGCGAACAGTAGTGGAGCAAGTGTTGCGGTTGCGCAGCAGCGATATTACCGTCTTGATTACCGGCGAAACGGGAACGGGCAAGGAGTTGATTGCACGGGCAATTCATGCCTTCAGCCAACGCGCTTCGCATCCTTTTATCCCCTTCAATTGTGCTTCCGCACCGCGTGAATTGATTGAATCGCAACTGTTCGGACATCGGCGGGGTGCTTTTACCGGCGCGACAGCCGACTTCCCAGGGATGATTGGAGCCGCCGAGAAAGGCACTTTGTTTCTGGATGAGATCGGCGAACTCGCACCCGAAATGCAACCCAAGCTCTTACGTTTTTTGCAGAATGGCGAAACCCAAAAGCTTGGCGAAACCTCCCCCCGCAATATGAATGTTCGCGTCATCGCCGCCACCCATCGGGATTTGGAAGCCATGGTCATGGCAGGTACGTTTCGTGCTGATTTGTATTACCGCCTTAACATTATTCAGTTTCATTTGCCCGCGCTGCGCGAGCGACGCGAAGAAATCCCGTTATTGGTCGAGCATTTTTTGCATCGTTATTCGGGGCAAGCAGAAAAGAACCAGATCAAATTATCTGCTGATGCCATGCATCTGCTCAGACAATACGATTGGCCGGGCAATGCACGGCAGGTGGAAAACGAAATCCAGCGGCTGGTTGCGCTGACACCGGAGGGCGCAACCATCACAGAAGAATTTCTCTCGCCGCATATTCGCAATCAAGCACGGATCCGGCTGGTTTCGCCCAACACGACTATCTCATCGCATTCCACGTTGGCCGAAGCTGTCGCCAGCACTGAACGAGAACTGATCAGCGAGGCCCTGACACGCCATAAGGGGAATATTTCAAAAACCGCCGAGGCATTAGGTGTCTCGCGGTTTGGGTTGCGAAAAATCATGGCGCGTCATCGTCTGGTCGCTAAGCGCAGAGCCTAAGCGCAAAAGTCGCAGTACTGTATGGAAACTTGTGGCGTTTTGGAGAAAGCATTATGAAAAGGCATATCGCACTAGCATTGGTTTTTATTTTGAGTTTTCCACTCTCCACGCTCAGCGTTCCGCCTCAGCCACAAACGCTGAAGGAACTGAAGACAAAACGGCAGGCTCATCAGAAACCGAAGCTTGCTCCTGATTTGGCAGAGATGCTTGAACAGGACGATCAACAATCGCTGACGTTTGGTCAGATACGGCAAAATCGGCGAGCACTAATATCTCGCAAAACCACGCCGCCGACACGTCTTAACGGACTAACCCTGCCGTCCACAGACGTACCTGCGGAAGAAAAGCAAAGTTTCATTGTCCAAATGAATGGCACGACGCCGGAGGTGGTGCTGCAAGAAAAGCTGGCACTGCTGGGCGGACGCATTAACCAGAAATTAGATCGCGCAGGCTTATTGGTAATCGAAGCGCCACGCGCGGCGATTCGTCAGATTGCCGCCGACAGCAACATCGCGTATGTCAGCCCGGATCGTTTGCTTGGCGCAACGACATCCGGTTATGTGGAGCGGGTCTCCGGTCGAGCCGACATGCTCCGGTTGTCAGGTTGCGACAAAATTGATGGTGCAGATATGAATGTCGCGGTGCTGGATTCTGGCATCTGGGGAGAACATCATAGCATCGGGGATCGGCTGCTCACCGGTGTGGATTTCACGGGCAGGGGCCTGACGAAAAGCGATCCGTTTGGACACGGAACGCACGTCGCTTCACTAGCCATCGGCAAACCGCATGTGTCGAAGGGCGCTTATGAAGGGCTTGCTCCCGGCGCAAAAGTGGTGAACCTCCGTGTCCTTGACGCCGAAGGGCGAGGCAGCGTTTCCTGGGCATTGAATGCCATCAACTGGCTGATGACCAATGCCGCAAAGAACAAAATCCGCGTGGTCAATATGAGCTTTGGTGCGGCGGCGGTGGACTCTTACAAAAACGATCCGCTCTGCCAGGCGGTTCGTCGTCTCGTCAATGTTGGAATGGTCGTGGTGGTCGCAGCAGGCAATGATGGCAAGACCAGCAACGGCAAAAAGATTTATGGACGCATCCATTCGCCCGGCAATGAACCTTCGGCGATCACGGTCGGCGCGGCGAATACGAGGGGAACGGACACGCGCAATGATGATGGTATTGCTACCTTTAGTTCGCGCGGGCCGACACGCAGTTCTTATGTCGATGCAAATGGTGTTCGACGCTATGACAACCTGATCAAACCCGATCTGGTGGCAACAGGCAATAAGCTGGTTGGAGCAGCGGCGGACAATAACTATCTGATCAGAAATTACCCGGATACAAATGCTTATGTCTCGAATGGCGCGAATCACAACCAGATGTTAATGAGCGGGACGTCAATGGCCGCGCCGGTCGTGGCTGGAGCCGCAGCGTTAGTCTTGCAGGCCAATCCCACCTTGACACCAAATCTGGTCAAGGCGGTGTTGATGTACACAGCGCAGCCGCTCAAAGGCTACAATATGTTTGAGCAGGGCGCGGGACAGCTCAACGTGGCGGGCGCAGTGCAACTGGCCAAACTAATTCGCACGGATTTGATGGCTAACACGCTGAGAGGAGCTGCACTCTTAAAGAGCGCCTTGCCAACCCCACAAGCCAATGTCATCAATGGTGAGACTTGTTATTGGGGACAAGCTATCATCGCCGACCATACGTTTTTCTACGGCAGCGCCTTGATGACGAAATGGCAAGGCATTTACCGTTTGGGTACGGTTTTGGGCGATGGAACAATCCTCCGTGATGGCATCATCCTGGGAGACAAAACTCTGATGTCGGATGGGGTGCAAATGGCGGAAGGCCCCGTAACGACAGGGGGAAGCGGAGTCGTTTTCGCCGACAGTACTTTGCTGGCGAAGGGAGTTGTGTTTGCAGATGGATCGCTATTGGCCGACGGCATCATTCTCGGTGATGGCATTCTCCGCGGTGATGGCATCACCCTCGGTGACGGAACGATCCTGGGGGATAGAATTCGGAGTTTAGGCGTCTTAGCCAATGGTGACGATACGCCGACGATGCCTGTGATAAAAGATGACGGATCAATCATTGATTGATGGTCAGCGTTCGCGCGCCACACACAAACGTGCAAAGGTCTCGCCGCTGCGCCGAAAGACCCGATCCGTCGAGGCAGGTTTGCGCGCCGATACGCCACAATTTGGTGCAGCGGGTGACTCCTGTATTTGAAAGCTAATCATGCCGTATACAGACTGACGGCGTGCCAGAATGATTCCAGCACGCCGTCATGAAAAGGGTTTAGGGGTAATTCTTAGCAGTAGCCGGACCCGCCGCCAGACCGGCTGCCAGATTTACTGGATTTACCAGATTTGCCAGATTTGCTGGATTTGCCAGACTTGCTGGATTTGCTTCCATGTTTTCCACTGTGTTTTCCATTGTGTTTTCCATGGCCTTTGCTCTTGCCTGTCCCACCAGCCACAGCATCCAATACGGTGCCGGACAGTTCAATCATTCCTGCCGGATTTTCTGGGAGTTGCAGCCGTTCGGCTTCGCTGAGACTGGCACGGTACAAGGGGTCTTTCCAGGCACGAATTCTACTTGCTAACGTCATATAATATGCTCCTTTTTCGATAGTTAGTTGTTTCGTGAGGTACCCTCGAACCATACTCTAACAACTGATAGCGCCAGAGAGGTTACAAAACGACCCTGCTCAGGGTTATGTAGAACCTGAGTTCGAGGAGTTCTTCTGTGCAAATCGAATTGGTTACTGGGAGGGCCTCCTTATATCTTAGGATTCCGATAATTGTCAAGCTGCCAAAAAGCCGGATTCTGACGGGCCTTTATCACCTCAGGCGGCAAGAAAGTTAGAGGAGTGGCAATATTATTGCCACTCCTCTAACTTTGACCAATCAGATGGAAACATTGTTGCCAGTTAGATTTCGCAAGAATCTTGCACCCTTAGTTCCCAGGTATTTGGTAATTGCCGCTATTGCGAGACTTATCTTGAATTCCCCTGACTATTGTCCTCTTGGCACGCCAGTTGTTATCTCTGACAACGGTTGATTTCCCGCACAGGCAAGACTCTTTCGCATGTCAGTTCGAACTACGTGTTTTATGTGCAGCCGTCAGGAAACGAGATGAGATCAAGCTGACATGATCCCAAGGAGGAGACCGATTAAAAGGGTCTCTTTGCCGTTCGCTTGAGGCACCCGTTGGCGCTCTTGCTGATGTTGAAAACCTTCTTCCTTACAGAAATCTTGAAGATTGCGGCGCAGACCTGTTGCTGGTTACTGGGAGGTAACGAACAGGCCTTGCTCGTCGCAGTCGTACCGCGCTGACTTGTGTAGAAAAGGTGCCCCGGGCAAATTTCTTCCAAGCACAGCGCGGTACGGAAATCCCCCGATTGCTTCAGTTCCAGAGATAAAAGCAATCGGGGGATTTTGTGTAGTAGAAAAGTCAGGTACTTAGAGCCTGTAATTAACTTTTAGTTGAGTAACTCAACTAGCTTTTTGACAAAGAGAATCGCAAAGGCAACGTAGTGG
>JAEUQN010000247.1 GCA_016789725.1 Blastocatellia bacterium
AGGAAAGCGCCGATGTTGCCATTGCGGGCGTCAACAAAACCAACGAACGGATTTCTATGTTGGATGACTATGAGGAGCGCAAAGTCGTTTCGGTGAACTTCAAAGTCAACAGCTATATGCTTTCACCGGAAGCAAAAACCGTTTTGGATGCTATCGCCATGCAGGCCAAAACCGAAAAAGGCTATGTCATTGAAGTCGCTGGACATGCGTCAGCCGATGGCAAATTGGAAATTAACCGTAAGCTGAGCCGTGAACGGGCGGATGCTGTGATTCAGTATTTGGTCGAATCGCACAATATTCCGCAGCGTCGTATTGCTTCCACCTTTGGCTATGGCATTTCGCAGCCCGTGGCTGACAACACAACGAAAGAAGGCCGAGAACAAAATCGTCGTGTTGATGTCAAGATTCTGGTGAGCAAAGGGTTATTAGCCCCGGTCAATGTCACTAAACCGAACCCGGCATCTTCTGCCGTTGAACCCCAACGTGAACGCTCGGCGAGCGCCTCGAATTAGTTGCGCAACGTTTAGCCTGTAAACCAATGACGAAGAGCCGCATGATGAGTTGCTCCAGTGCTCATCACGGCTCCTCGTCATTTTTCTTCTTTCGGGTGTGACCTGGCATGGGATTGAAACAATTTTTGCATCGCACAATTTTGAATGGTTTGATTCTTGCACTTGCCATAGCCCCAAACCTGAGTGCTTTGGGGCAAGCCAAGCGAGAACGGAACGTAAAGCCCAACCCCGCGCAGAAGCCTGCTCAAAAACCTCCCACGACATCGCCTGCAAAACCAACATCGCCGCCAGTCGCGTTGCCTAAACCCACGCCAGCGGCAGAAGAGCCTGATGAGGTTTTGCGGATTGAATCCAAACTTGTGGCGGTTCCTGTTTCAGTGACAGACACCAAAGGCGAACCGATTCGTGGCTTGAAACCGGAAGATTTTCAGCTTGAGGAAGAAGGTCGCCAGCAACAGCTTGTGGCACTGGGCGATCCTGGGCAAACGCCGGTTGAGTTGTCCTTGGTGTTTGATGTTTCTGGCAGTGTTTATGAGCGATTCAGATTTCAACAGGAAGCGGCGGCGCGCTTTTTGAAACAGGTGATGAAACCCAAAGACGCTGTTTCGGTTTTTGCGATTGGCCTGTATGCCAAAATGGCGATTGGACGCACCAACAGCTTCGACACCGCGTTGGCTGGGTTAATGGGGATTACGCCTACCAAAGAAGGAACGGCATTTTTTGATACAGTTGGCGATGCTGCAACCTACATTGGCAAAACGGCCGAGCCTGGAACACGTCACGTCATCGTCGTCATTTCCGATGGAGAAGACAACAATAGTGATCGTTTCCTACTCCGCGATGTTTCGCACGCCTTGCAGCGTAATGATTGTTTGTTCTACTCCATTAATCCCAGTGGGCCTTCGATCTGGCTCAACAAAGTCAGTGTCAAAGGTCAGCAAGGCATGAGTTCATTAGCGCAACAAACCGGTGGCGCTGCCTTTTTACCGGAAAGATTTGAAGACCTGGATGCCGTCTTTCGGCAAATCGCTGCTGAGTTGCAAGCACAGTATTTGCTGGGCTATTACTCGACCGATGATCGGGCGGATGGAGGATTCAGGAAGATTGCTGTGAATGTGCCAAAACGCCCGGATTTACGGGTGCGTGCGCGTCAGGGCTATTACGCGCCTAAAGTTTGATTGCGATGATTGGGAGCGAGTAGAATGCGGGCGAGGTGGCTTTCCACTGCGCCCGCATTTCTCATTTCACCTGCGACAAAATGTCAACCAAGCGTTCAGTTGCCGTCACCATGCTTCGGCCTGCTTCATCAAATTGATTGTTTTGGACTAACCCCTGCGCCTCGACGATTTTCTGCGTGACCCCAGCCAAATTGACATAAGGAACTTGTAACTTGGGATGGGCTTGTAATATTTGTCCCAGCTTATCCACTTGTTCTTTTAGCCCTGCGATTCCTGCCTGAACCCCATTTTTATTCCTGATATTTTGCTCAATGACGGTGGTGGATACACGACTGCGCTTGGCTTGATCTTCCGCTACTTCCAGCCCGTTCGCAATTTTCCCATAGAGAAAAAGAAACTTCGTGAGCGCCTTGAGAGTCGTGGCCACCTCATTAGCTTCCTTTTGCGTATCCGGCGGTGGCGGCGTTGGTGCAGGTGGCGCCGGGCGCGTTCGTGAAGGCGTTGTTTTGGTTCGCTTTTTATTTTGTGCCGACACGGCAGGAGAAAATGCCAGCAGCAGAAAAAATGCAATCAGTAGAGTTCGGTTCATTCCTAATTCCTCAAGCAGCGTGTGATGAGTCAACGCCACCAGTACCACTCTTCGATCATCAAGCGAAGAACGGCATTATTTCTTGTCCTCTGTGGGGGCCTCTTTCTTTTCGTCTGATTTAGTGCTGGGGTCTTGTGTTGCTGCCGGCATTGAGACCACATCCGTTAATTTGAAGTTCAAGGATTCCAATAGTGATTTGCTCGCTTTGAAGATTTCCGCCCTGCCCTCTACTCGAACATACACGTCTTCACCCTCTGCCGCAGAGATGAAAAACTTCACGGTTTGATTCTCTTTGCCAACGAAGCTCGCTTCAATCACAGGCTTTGCCAGCAACCCTTTGGTTTTATCGTCGGGGCTGTCAATCACTGCCGTCGCCGAAGTGCTTAAGAGGGTGAACGGTTTGCTGGTATCGGCCTCCTGATCTTTTTTCGCCGCTGGTTCTTTGACCAGCCATTTGTTGTCGCCGTGGCGTTCTGCGGCGAAAGTGAGATTTTGATTTTTGACTGTGAAGCTGGTGACATCGCCGGGTAAGAGCTTCGTCAGTTCTTTGGCCCGCAAATCATTGAGCGTTTTGGCCGCGCTGCTGAGCAATGACGCAGGCAGCAACAACACATTGGGGTTCTGATCAATTTGCGAATAGACGCCCGCATCGGTCGGGTCTTTGCGCCCCAGCACGATTTTGTGTTGCGTGCCATTTTTCAATTTTACTTCAAGCGTGATCGCTGGTTGAGCCAGCCCGGCACCGTTTTGCAAACTCGGTGTCATGACCAAACTGCGATCAATCGTTGTCCCCGCGACACTGCTAATCAACGATTCCACCGCTGTCTGATCGGCCTCCGTTTTGACCGGCTGAGTGATGGCCCAGGCTTTGCCATCCGTGCTGAGCGCAATGGTCTGGCCTTGCTGGGTCAGATTGACGGCAGTCACATCTTCGCTCTTAAAAGTGAACGCAGGCTTGCTGGCTTCTTCGCTATCGCGGTCTTTGCCATCTTTCCATTCGAAAAAATATACATACGCGCCCAGCGCCAACGCCAACAGTACAATGATGATCGTATTTCTCTTCATAAATCAGGTGTCAGGTGTCAGGTGTCAGGTGTCAGGTGTCAGGGAAATTCCTGGCACCTGACACCTGACACCTAATACCTTTATCTTCTCTTCCACCAAATTGAAATTCCGGCGACGACCACTGCCAGAGGCATAAAAATCGTAATCCAGAACAACAGGTTCTCGGCGACGGAAGAAAGCTGGACATCTCGATTGGTCTGGCTTTTCGGACGAATCGAAATCAGGTCTTCTTCTTCTGCGAGCCAGTTGATCGAATTGACAAACAAGTCACCGTTCGCGCCTTGTCGTTGATAAGAGTTGGCCGCGAAGTCTGAATCGCCGATGACGACGAGTCGAGCTTCCTTCGCGCCAGCTTTTTTCGTGGCGGCTGCGCCCAATGTTAACGGGCCTTTGATATCTTTGCCTTCGTCCATCTTGGCTTGATTGCCCTGCAATTCCGTTTCGCCAAAACTTTCTGCTGAGGTTTTTAATAACTCTGTCGTCGTGATCTCCGTTTTGGCAGAATCTATTTTGAGCGAACGTGCGATGGGGAAGAACGAGGGCAAGCGCCCGAATGTTTTCGTGATGGGATGCGCGCCGAAATCTGTGACCAACGGCACCCCGGCTCCAGCTCCGCTGAGCTGGCCGATGGCACTGTAGTCAATCACCGTATCTTGATGTAATTCAATCGCCCAGTTTTTCAAAAACGTATTCATCTCCGCTTCGCTGTCGGGATCAATCCCCAGGAGCATTTTGCCGCCCGCGTCCATCCACTTCGACAACGTGTCCACCTCACCGGGCAACAGGGCTTTCTTGGGGCCAGGCACCACGATGACAGAGCAATCGGCTGGAATTTCATTCTTCGTCACGAGGCTGATGGTTTTGGTCGTGTAGTTATCGCCTTTCAGCTTGGCCTCAATTTGCTGATAACCTTCCGGTCCGCCACCACTCAATTCGCGTTCGCCATGACCTTCCAAAAAGCACACGGTTTTCGCCTGTTCGCGAGTGACTTTCATAATCGCACTGGTCAGCGTTTGTTCATCTACCGTCGCTACTTTTTCCGTGCGATTGTTGGCGGCCACGATGGTTTCGCCGGGACGAATGCCGCGAAATTGTGCCGCCATTTCGGGGCGTGCTTGCAGGTCAATGCGTTCGTAGGTGATGCGATTGCTGAGGTCGCGGTACTGTTCGACAAAGCTGGCGACGGGTTCGTCGGTCTTGCTGAAAAACACCACTTTGACGTCGCTCTTTAATTCGCCCATTACCTTTTTAGTTTGGTCGGAGAGCGTGAAAAGCTTTTCCGCTGTCAGGTCGAATTTCTTGTGCTTTTTGTAGCCGAGGTAGTTGATAAAAGCAAAGATTGCCAAGGCTGCCAGCGAAATGACCAACGCATTTGCGCCCAATCGGGTAGATCGTTTTTGCGCGGATTCGACGAGATTGCCGAAATTGCCGACCAGCCAAATTGCCAATAGAATGCCACCCGCAATAATCAATGCCCAATACCACCTGGACATGACTTCGTAGACGGAATACAGCAGCAGCCCCGCTACCAACGAAGCCGCGCCAAGAGTTCCTAAATAACTAAAGAGTTTGTTTCGATCCATAAGTAGGTGCAAAGTTACGCTCTTCTCCAGCGCATGGAATTTAAGGATTGCAAGGTCAGGAACAAGCAGAGAACCGTCAGCGAAACATAAAAGATCACGCTGGTTGTATCAATCACGCCGCGTGTGAATTCTTCGTAATGCTGAATCACGGAAAGGTATTGCAAAACTTGCCCGATGATCGTTCCCGTGCTGGGGGCAAATGCGTTGATGAGCCATAAAAACAATGCGATGGCGAAGGTCCCCACGCCCGCGATGATCTGGCTTTCGGTCAAAGAAGAAATGAGTAACCCCAGTGCGATCAGCACAGAGCCGAGCAGCAGCAGGCCCAAATAGGAGGACCACATAATGCGCCACGGAAATGACGGATCGCTGAATTTGGCGACGTACAGGTTATAGACCAGCGTCGGCGCGATCAGCAGCGCATACAGGGTCAGCCCGGCGAAAAATTTGCCCAGCACAATTTGTAACTCTGTGATGGGTGAAGTCATCAACATTTCCATGGTGCCGCGCTTACGTTCTTCGGCGTAACCGCCCATCGTCAGCATCGGAACCATAAACAGCGAGACTGTCGCGGCAAAGCCCATCAATTGCTGAATGATGATGAACGGCACATCAATGTCGCCGCCACTGCCGCTTTGCATGGCCTGCATGCGATATTGCATGACTTGCGTAATCAGGCCGCGCGCGCCAAACGTCCCAAAGTAAAATAATAAACCAGAAATCGCCAGAAACACGCCAATGACAATGTAGGCGATGGGCGAAACAAAATAGCTGCTGAGTTCGCGGCGATAAATCGCCAGAATGTTTCTCATATCGTTTGCGATTGGAAAAAAAAGATTACGTCGTTAATTGTCGGAACACGTCTTCCAGGCTTAGGGTTTCCGTGCGTAATTCATACAACTCGAAACCGCTGCCGATCACACACGCCGCGATTTGGCTGCGCAAATCGGTTTCAGTTTGACTCTCGACCGTCGCGGCCAGCAACTCGGCTTGTTCGCTAACCTCAACATTCGTGACGCCTTCGATGCTGGTCAACGCTGCCTGGACCGCTTCGGCCTCACCTTTGATTAACAGATGCGTGCGAGCGCTGTGGGTTCGTTGCTGCGCGAGGTTTTTCGGCGTGTCCATGGCCACAATTTGGCCCTGATTGATGATGACCACGCGCTGACAGGTTTCTTCGACCTCCGGCAGGATATGCGTCGAAAGAATGATCGTATGTTCGCCGGCGAGTGTGTTGATGAGGTTGCGCACCTCGATGATTTGGTTTGGGTCGAGACCGTTCGTCGGCTCATCCAGAATCACGACATCAGGATCGTGAACTATTGCCTGCGCAATGCCGACGCGCTGTTTGTACCCGCGCGAGAGCCGTTTGATGAGATCATCTTTGCGCTGCGTCAAACCGGTCGCCTCCATCGCGTAGTCGGTGCGTCGCCCGACGTCTGCGGTGGCCACGCCTTTGATGCGTGCGATGAATTGTAAATAATCACTCACAGCCATTTCCGGGTACAGTGGCGGCGTTTCAGGCAAGTATCCGATGCGCTTGCGCACTTCGAGCGATTGCTCCGCGACATCGAACCCGGCAACGCGCACGGTCCCGCTGGTCGCAGGCAGATAGCCCGTGATGATGCGCATCGTCGTGGTTTTTCCCGCCCCATTCGGCCCCAGAAATCCAAGGATTTCGCCTTTGTTGACTGTAAATGAAATATCATTGACGGCATGGCCTTTGCCGTAGCTTTTCGACAGATGGTCAACTTCGATCAAGTTCGCCTCCGAGTGTGTATTGTGATGACCTTTGGAATAAGGCGCAGATTGTATTCATGCGGTTAGCAACGCGTCAAGTACGTGGTGGCACTGAGCCGCTGATCGGCTTGCGCGTCGTTTCGCCTGTTTTCAGCACCGTGATGTTTTCGTCCACTTCGCCATGCGGGCGCGGGATAACGTGTGTCGAGACAACTTCGCCCACCCGTCGTGCCGCAATGGTCCCGACGTCAACTGCCGCTTTGACCGCGGCGACTTCGCCACGCACAATGGCGATGACGATGCCCGCATCAATCTTTTCCCAGCCGACCAGATGGACGTTCGCCGCTTTGACCATTGCGTCTGCCGCTTCGATCATCGCCACCAGTCCACGACATTCAATCATTCCTAATGCTTCCATAATTTTCGTAGTATGTTTGTTGCGCGGTTATCCGGGGACTCTGCCATAAAGCCCAGCCCATCCAAACTGACCACACAATGCTGAGCGGCAGAACGACGATGCCTAAGCAGGGCAACAGGCTGATGAAGCCTATGCTCAGCCCTAAATAATTTAATGGTTTGGGGAACTGTTTCCCTTGCAATGCCGATCTGCTTAATAGCAAGTACCATAGCCCGTTAGTAAAGATTACGATCAACCCCAGCAAGGTAATCATTGCATTCATCTCATAACCCGCCGCAGTTGTATCCTGCGCATAAACAGATGCCTGCGAGAGTGCATAAAGGCTCAAACTGGCGTTCATTAGCAGGAATAAAACCGAAAAGCATCCAAACGCTGTTGCCACTCGCATCTGTCTAGGCGACCCATCGCGCAGAGTATTGAATAAGGCGATGACCAGTATAATCGCCAGCGCCGCTGCGGCAAATTTAAGCAGGTCCTGAAGAATTATGGGCGTAGGGTTGTGGAGCACCATCTCCACCAGTTTCTCCCGGTCTGTGAGTACCGAGACACCAATCAGGCCAAAGGCAACAACCATCATTGCCATTGCCACGGCGGCTTGTAGAAATGCCGCGATGCTCCCCATTTTTTGCATATAAGTTCGCCCGATTTGGTTGAGCAGAGCTAATTTCCTGCCTTGATCTTTCCACGCATTTGATACATCCAGACCAGCGCTGTATTCATCAATTTCTCGCCTGCGCCAATCTCGACGGGCGAGACTGCGTTGTCTGCGCCGTAACCGCCTTCTGCCACCGCTTCAATCGTGGGAAAGTACTGATGATACCCGTTGCAGTAGCCAAAGAAAAATACTTGCACGCCGTGCGCACGTTCTTTCAGCCGAATTGCGTGATTGGCGAAAAATTCTCCTGATGCACCGACGAGCGCGATTTCATTGTTCAGCAATGCCATCGTCAGACGCGGTTGCACGCCGTCCGCATATTCGTCAATGTAGTTTGGAATCAATTCGGGAAAGAATGCTTTGGCAAATGCTGACTTGATGAGCGGATTGGCAAAATCCGTGCGTGAGCCAAATTTGAAGCGGTCTTCGCGCACTTGCAACGATGGTGACGTCACATCCTGAGCTTTCATCCCCGCCAGAAATTTCAATGCCTCCTGATAATTTTCCGACTTAACGAGGGCATCCGAATAAACCTTCAAATATTCCAGATCCTGGCTCTTTGACTCCGCATATTGAGCCAACAACTTCACTGCCTGGGCATTATTTTTA
>JAEUQN010000248.1 GCA_016789725.1 Blastocatellia bacterium
CTAACTGGCTTCTGTGGTTGTTTTCGACCCAGCGGGACGAGTGCATGCAATCGTCCCGCTGGGTCGTGCTTGTTCTTGCAAGTAGAGTTCAGAGTCAGTTTGCAGAACACGTAAAGTTTGCTGCATCGTCTGTGCTGCCGAAACCTTTGTACCGGGCTTTTTGTGGAGATGGACACAGCGGTCGGGTGCGAATCGTTGCGCCATTCACGACTTTGGAGGCGATGATTGGTTTCGGCGCGATGCCTTCGCACGCCGCGACAATCACGTTACAGACGCTGAAGCTGATTGGCGAACGGGCAAAACTCATCCGAAAAAACAGGCTCCCTGAGCGCAGCCAGCCTTCAAGGTGGCCTGTTTTTATTTACTCCAAACGAAGCCTGCCGGATAATATGCAGCGCTCCATAAAGCTGATGGAAGAATGAGCACACAACCTTTGGCTATCGGATGCGCCGCCGGATTTGGCAGCGACCGCACAGAGGCGGCCTTCCCCCTGAAACGCTGATCGCGCGCGGCGGGGCAAGTGCGGCGCGGCAGGCGGCGGCGGCATTCGCACGACGATCACGCAACGGCTGAATTCTGTTTCGTGTTTTGTGCTGCACAAACGTGTGCCTGCGACGTTTACATTTCTTGATTAACCAATGAATCAACTCACGCGACAAATCGAATTGCATCGCCTCGCGCACAGTCGCACGGGCGACAAAGGTGGCACAGCAAACATCAGTTTGAGTTCCTATGCGCCAGAATATTTTCCGTTGCTGGTCGAACAAATGTCGGAAGAGGCGGTGCACAAATTGTTCCGTCATCGCAACCCAACTTCGGTGCGGCGGTACGTGTTGCCGCAACTTGGCGCGCTGAATTTTGTGCTGGAAGATGTATTGGATAGCGGTGTGAATGAATCGCTCAATCTCGACTCGCACGGCAAGACGCTTTCGTTTTTGTTGCTGAGCTTGACCATCGAGGTCCCAACGGAACTCGTCGCGCGTTTGGAGGGCGTTGCCGGATGCTCGCTGCGTTAGGATTGCTGACCATCATCGCTTTGTCCGCTGCGATCCTCAGTAAAAAGGTTTCGCCGCTGGTGGCATTGATTGTGATTCCAATGCTCGCCGCGTTGGCGGGCGGATTTGGCTGGAAAACCAGCGGCTTCATTGTCAAAGGCATTCAGAGTCTTGCGCCGGTCGCGGCAATGTTCATCTTTGCGATTTTGTATTTCGGCATTATGTCGGACGCCGGGATGCTTGATCCGATCATTGCGCGGATTTTGCGCGCGGTGGGTCATCGGCCTAAACGCATTGTGATTGGCACCGCATTGCTGGCAGCAATTGTGCATCTGGATGGTTCAGGTGCGGTCACGTTTCTGATTACGGTTCCGGCGTTGTTGCCGCTCTACGAACGATTACAAATGGACAAGCGCGTGCTGGCTTGTGCAACAGCGATGGCGGCAGGCGTGAACAACATGCTGCCGTGGGGCGGGCCGACGTTGCGTGCAGCCGCAGCGTTGCATCTGCCCGTGACAGAAGTTTTCAATCCGTTGCTGCGGGTGCAACTGATCGGCCTGGCGTTTGTGTTTGCCGCGTCCTGGTGGCTCGGCAAACGCGAAGAGAAACGGCTCGGTTTGACCATGAGCGATCACCCGCAAGAACTGACCGAACGGCAATTGTCTGAAGCGGAACAACGTTTGCGCCGACCACACAATTTCTGGCCGAACCTGCTGCTGACAGTGTTGTTGATGGGTACGATGATTAGCGGCAAAGTCGAGCCAGCAGTCGTTTTCATGCTCGGCACGGTACTCGCGCTGCTGGTGAATTACCGTGAGGTGAAAGTGCAACGCGAACGCATTGATGCGCATGCAAAAGCCGCCTTGATGATGGCGAGCGTGTTGCTCGCGGCGGGCGCGTTCACAGGCATTATGAAAGAATCGGGAATGCTGACCGCGATGGCGCAGGCGGCAGTTAGCTACATTCCCACGAGCCAGGCGCAGCATCTTCCGTTTGCGTTGGGTTTGTTTTCCATGCCGTTGAGCCTGTTGTTTGATCCTGATTCGTTTTACTTCGGCATGTTGCCAGTGGTCGCCGAAGCCGCGAAAATGCTGGGCGTCGCACCTGTCCAGGTCGCACAAGCCGCGTTGCTCGGACAAATGACGATGGGCTTTCCAATCAGCCCGCTGACGCCGTCTACGTTTTTATTAGTCGGGTTGGCGGAAGTAGATCTGAGCGAGCATCAAAAATTCACTGCGCCGTTTTTGCTGGGCGCGTCGGTCGTCATGACCTTCGCCTGTGTGTTATTTGGAATCTTCCCGTTATAAATAGCTATTCCGGTTTTCACCATCAGAGCTTACCGGCACCCTACGCTTTCATCAGGCCGTCTCGATACAAACTCAGCCCTGTTTCCCTGAATTTGCCCATCGTTTGCCATTTCAGCTTTGCCGTTCTTCAAAAGCGAGCGCACCTGGCGTAAGATGCACGGCGTCGGGTAATTAAGCTCAACAAGGAACCACCAAATGAACTACCTGCCTATCTTCACTTCACCGATACGGGCAAGGTTTATGCGGTCGAAGTGCGGCGAGGCATTGTGCAAGTGCATGAATCGCTGCCGACAAAGGTAGATGGAACTTTGGGTTTGACCATGCCGCAATTGCATTGCGTGATGGCGCGGTAAACAACCTTCGCACAGATGTTGCAAACGGGCGAAATCAAAGCCGAAGGCTATGTGGCGACGCTCGCACAATTCAATAGTTTTTTTGATGCGCCCGCGACAGAAGCGCCCCTATTAACGATTCGTTGAATCATTCAGTCACGTAGTAGCGAATTTATTCGCTTAGTCTCGCTCAACAAGCCGAGCAAATAAAGTTTTGCTACTACGTGCGAAAACGGCGGCAGCGCAGCTTTAGTGGCAACTGCGCAATGCCTCCTCAGGAGTTTCTTTCATGTTGAAATCACGATTTATTTATCACGTCACCTTAATGGCATTCCTCACGGCGATGCTCTCCCTCACAACCTTCGCACAAACCAAATTGCTACGCTTTCCTGACGTGCATGGCGACAAAGTCGTGTTCACGTACGGCGGCGATTTGTGGACGGCATCAACATCCGGCGGCACGGCAACACGCCTGACCGCGCATCCGGGATTGGAACTCTTCGCCAAGTTTTCGCCCGATGGCAAATGGATTGCCTTCACCGGGCAATACGATGGCGATGAGCAGGTCTACATCGTGCCGAGCACAGGCGGCGAGCCAAAGCAACTGACGTACTATCCCGCGCGTGGGCCATTCACGCCGCGTTGGGGTTATGACAACCAGGTTTACGGATGGACGAACGATGGCAAAGCCGTGCTGTTTCGCGGGCATCGGGATTCGTGGACACTGGGCGAAACGCATCTCTATACCGTTGCGGTGACGGGCGGGGCGGCGGAGTTGTTGCCAATGCCTGAATCCGGCGCAGGCGAGTATTCGCCCGATGGCACGAAGATGGTGTATTCGCCGCGCGCCCGCGATTTCCGCACGGAAAAACGCTATGGCGGTGGACAGGCAAACGACCTGTTCATCTACGATTTGAAAACCAACGATGCCAAGCGCATCACCGATAGCCCGCGCGCCGACCGCGATCCGATGTGGATTGGCAACACGATTTACTTCAATGCCGACCGCGACGGACATTTCAATTTGTACGCTTACGACACGACCAAAGGTGCGACAACGCAGTTGACAACAAACAAAGTGTGGGACGTGCGCTGGCCTTCGTCCGACGGCAATAAAGATGGGGGCCGCATCGTGTACGAACTCAACGGCGAGTTGCAGTTGTTCGATGTGAAGTCGAAGAAGACCACGCCGATTTCAATCACTGTGCCGGATGATGGCGTGAATCGTCGTCCGAGCCGCGTGTTTGTGGGCAATTCGGTCGGCAACTTTGCACTCAGCCCGAAAGGCGAGCGCGCGTTGTTGGCGGCGCGCGGCGACGTTTTCACGGCTCCGATTGAAAAAGGGCCGGTGCGCAATTTGACGAACTCCTCCGGCGCACACGACAAAGCGCCGAGTTGGTCGCCCGATGGCTCTCGGATCGCGTACATTTCTGACAAGAGCGGCGAAGAAGAAATCTGGGTGGTCGCACAAGATGGCTCAAAGCCTGCGGAGCAATTAACAACGGGCGGCAAAGCAATGCGCTATGCGCCCGATTGGTCACCCGATGGCAAATACATTGCGTTCGGCGATAAAGACGGCAAGGTGTTCGTGCTGACGGTGGCGGATAAAACGCTGGTCGAAGTCGCCGACAGCAAACGTGGGCAAGTGCAAGATTATCGCTGGTCGCCGCGCGGCAATTATCTGGCCTTCACGTTGGCCGATGACAACGGTCAATCGTCCATCTATATCTGGTCGTCGAAGGACAATCAACTGCGCCGCGTCACCGGCGAAACCTTTAGCGAATCGAATCCGGCGTGGGACCCGCAGGGCAATTATCTCTACTACCTGAGCACACGCGAATTTGCGCCGCTGGTATCGGGTGCGGAGTTCAACTTTGCGACGAACAAAGATCGCGGCATTTTTGTGATCTCGCTGCGCAAAGACGTGAAGCATCCGTTCCCCGCCGAAAGCGATGAAGTCACGATTACGACGGACGCGAAAAAGGAGGAATCCAAGCCCGCGACTGATCTCGTAATTGACTTCGACGGCATCGAAGCGCGGGCTGCGCGGGTGCCATTGGAACCCAATAATTATGCAGGTCTGACCGCCAAGGCTGGTCATTTGATCTATGCGATTGCCCCGTCGTTTTACTACGGACGACAAGCCGATGCGCCGCCTTCGCTGAAAATTTATTCGCTCAAAGATCGTAAGGAAACCAATCTGGCCGATGGCATCGGTGGGTATGCGCTTTCATCAGACGGAGCGAAATTGCTCGTGCGGCAAGGACCGGGCTTTGCGATGTTCGATGCGACGCCGGTTGGAGATCGCACGCGCAAACCAGTTTCGACCGCGAACCTCTTTGTTGATCGCGTACCTGCCGAAGAGTGGGCGCAGATTTTCAATGAAGTCTGGCGGCGCTACCGCGATTGGTTTTATGTGCCAAACATGCACGGCTACGATTGGGAGGCGTTGCGCAAGCAATACGAACCGCTGCTCGAACACGTCGCGCATCGTTCGGATTTGAATTACGTGATTGGCGAAATGATTGCGGAATTGACGGTACAACACGCTTATATCGAAGGCGGTGATTTCCAATTGCCGCCGCGTCCGCGTGTCGCATTGCCCGGCGCGCGCTTCGGTCTGGATCGTGAAGCCGGACGCTACAAAATCACCAAGATTTTCGCAGGACAAAACGAAGAAGACATCTATCGTTCACCACTGACGGAAATCGGTGTAGACGCGAAAGTCGGCGATTACGTGCTGGCAATCAACGGCGCAGAATTGAAAGCGGACGACGATCCATATCGTTTGTTGCGCAACAAAGCTGACGCTCCTGTGCAATTGACCGTAAACAGCAAGCCTTCAATGGATGGCGCGCGCGTTGTTTCATTCCGTCCTGTCACCGATGAGCAACAGTTGATCTATCTGGATTGGGTGACGTCGCGGATGGCAATGGCAGACAAATTGTCGGGCGGCAAAGTCGGTTACATGCACATCCCGGATATGGGCGCAAACGGCATCCGCGAATTCATCAAGTGGTATTACCCACAGTTGAAGAAAGAAGGCTTAATCGTTGATGCTCGTGCGAACGGTGGCGGCAATGTGTCGCGGATGCTGATTGAACGATTGCGGCGCAAGATGCTCGGCGTCAATTTCTCGCGCACGAGTGATGATCCGAACACGTATCCCGACGGCGTCTTTATTGGCCCGATGGCGTGTTTGCTGAATGAGAATTCGTCTTCGGACGGCGACATCTTCCCGCACATGTTCCGCGAAGCCGGACTTGGCCCGCTGATCGGCAAACGTTCGTGGGGCGGTGTCGTTGGCATCTCGAATCGCGGCGCGTTGATTGACGGCGGCGGCGTGAGCGTGCCGGAATCGGCGCTGGCAAATACGAAGAGCGAATGGATCATTGAAGGCTATGGTGTTGATCCCGACATCGAAATCGAAAACGATCCGAAGTCTGTTGTGGCAGGCAAAGATCCGCAACTCGAACGCGCCGTCACGGAAGTGATGAACAAGCTGAAAGTGAAACCGACAACCTGGCCGAAGCGTCCGGCGGCTCCGGTTAAAACTAAATAAAATGCAAATCAAAAGGCAAAAGGCAAATATCAAAAGGCAAAAGTACGTTTGGAAGGCTGCGCCGCTTTTATCTAAAAAATAAAGTGCCGCCCTTTTGACTTTTGCCCTTTGCCTTTTGCCTTTTGATTTCTCTTCAATGGAGACCCGCAATGAGCACTCGCGCTTACACACTCCCGCTCGAACAAACACAATGGCACGTCCCCGGCTGCGGAGCCGAGACCATCTTCAATTGGGAATACGACGAAGGCCGCGACAAATTGTTGCACCTTTACGAAAAGGGCAAGAACAATCAGTGGAACGCCACCACGCGCATTGATTGGTCGCAGTCCATTGATCTCGATAACCCGATGGGTTTCCCGGATGAATTCGTGCCAATCTTTGGTTCGACGATCTGGGACAAGCTCGATGAAAAGCGGCGCAACGAAGTGCGGTATCACATGGAAGCGTGGCGTTTTTCGCAATTCCTGCACGGCGAGCAGGGCGCGTTGATTTGTACGGCCAAGATCGTGCAAACCGTGCCGGACATGGACTCCAAGTTTTATGCGGCGACGCAGGTCATTGACGAGGCACGTCACGTCGAAGTGTATTCGCGGTACCTGCACGAAAAGCTGCAAATGGCTTACCCGATCAATGTGCATCTGCAAACGTTGCTGAATCAGGGTATCAGCGACTCACGCTGGGATATGACCTATCTGGCAATGCAGGTCATCATCGAAGGCCTGGCGCTCGCAGCGTTCAATACGATTCGGGATTTGGCGAAAGACCCGCTGGGACGCGCGATCAATGCGTATGTTATGCAGGATGAAGCGCGCCACGTCGCGTTTGGGCGCTTGGCGTTGCGCGACTACTACCCGCATCTCAGCGACAAAGAACGCGACGAACGCGAAGAGTTTTGCGTCGAGGCGTGTTACCTGATGCGCGACCGCTTTCTGGCGGAAGAGGTGTGGGAACGGCTCGGTATTGATTGGCAGGAAGTGCTGACGTTCCTGCAAAATTCCGAAATTATGGTGCAGTTCCAGAGCCGCTTGTTCACGCGCATTGTCCCCGCGCTGAAAGACATTGGCCTGTGGGGGCCGCGCATTCAAAAAGCCTTCACCGATATGAACGTGATGGAATTTGCCGACGTGGATTTGGACGCCCTGGCAAAAAGTGATGACGAGGTGGCATTGGAGTTTGATCGCCTGATGAAAGAGCGCGACAATGGCGTGGCATAAAATGTAAATCAAAAGGCAAAAGGCAAAGGGCAAAAGTCAAAAGGGCGGCACTTTATTTTTTTATTAAAGCGGCGTAGCCTTTCGACGGTACTTTTGCCTTTTGCCTTTTGAGATTTGCTTTTTGGTTTTATTCCTTCAAAGGAGTCCCCAATGAACCGAACAATCCCGCTGCTCAAGCTTACCCTGCTTGCCCTGCTTGTTTCCTGCACTGTCCTGCTCCCTACCTACTACGCTCAGAAAAAAGGTACGGCAACCACCAAAAAAATTGACGACAAAGTTCTCAAGCAAGTTGAATCGCGCGCGGGCGATTGGCTCAGTTATGGGCGCAACTATGCCGAAACACGCTTCAGCCCGCTCAATAAAATCAATGCCGCCAACATCAAGCAACTCGGCCTGGCGTGGTCGTATGAAACCAACACGAATCGCGGCTTGGAAGCGACGCCGATTGTCGTGGACGGCGTGATGTACACGACTGGCAGTTGGAGTGTAGTGTTCGCGCTCGACGCCAAAACCGGGCAGCAACTTTGGAAATACGATCCGAACGTGCCAAAAGCCTACGGTGCCAAAGCGTGCTGCGATGTCGTGAATCGCGGCGTCGCTGTGTACAAAGGCAAAGTCTACGTCGGCACAATTGACGGGCGCTTGATTGCGCTCGATGCCGAAACGGGCAAAGAGAAATGGAGCGCGGTGACAGTGGATCAGAATCAGGCATACACGATCACCGCCGCACCGCGCATCGTCAAAGGCAAAGTCATCATCGGGCCTTTCGGCAAGGCGTATCAGGCGGCATAGTGGCCGTTTGGTAGAGAATCAGCGCAACAGAACACAGAAAACAAGGCATTCATCCATGGCACAAACCGCACTCACTAAACTGCTGGACACCTTACGTCA
>JAEUQN010000249.1 GCA_016789725.1 Blastocatellia bacterium
TGAACTTGGATAAAAGCATGCTCAAAGTGATGGTCACGATTTTTGGACGTGCGACTCCGGTTGAATTGGGATTCCTAGAGGTAGAAAAACTGACCTTTACCGAAGACAGTTAGTTTTAGAGCTTTGTCTCGACATTTATTGTACGTTATGGCTAAGAAGATTACAGATTACATCAAACTCCAAGTTCCAGCGGGTAAAGCGAATCCCGCGCCTCCCATTGGTACGGCACTCGGCCCCAAGGGGGTCAACATCATGGAGTTTTGCAAACAGTTTAATGCAAAGACTGCAAACCTCGGGGACATTAAAATCCCTGTCGTGATTACGGTCTATGCAGATCGTTCCTTTACCTTTATTACCAAAACTCCGCCTGCTGCTGATTTGCTCAAAAAAGCATTGAAGCTGGAAAAAGGCTCTGGCAAACCGAATCGAGAAAAGATTGGTACGGTCACGCGCGCTCAAATTGAAGAGATCGCAAAAACCAAACTTCCTGACCTCAATACGACAAGCCTCGAAGCTGCGATGCGCACAATCGAAGGCACAGCTAAGAGCTTGGGCCTGGAGATTAAAGGCTAATTATCACAATTCACCAATTCTTATGAGGGAGTGACGAGGCTCTTTATTTAAGCCGCCTTTGTTACGTTAAAACCTGAAAGGAAATAATCATGGCAGGAAAAAAGTTTCGGGCCGCAACCGAGCAGGTTGATCGGTCAAAGCAATATTCGCTTAGCGATGCACTGACATTAGTCAAGAAAATCGCCTTTGCGAAATTCGATGAGACCGTCGAAGTCACGATGGTTCTGGGTGTTGATCCACGTAAAGCCGATCAGCTTGTGCGCGGTACGATTGTGCTTCCACACGGTTTGGGCAAATCTAAAAAAGTGGCTGTTATTGCGGGTGGCGATAAAATGCGAGAAGCGCAGGAAGCCGGCGCAGACGAGGTGGGCGCGGAAGACCTGGTCGAGAAGATCAAAGGTGGCTACACGGACTTCGATGCACTTATTGCTACGCCGGATATGATGAGATTGGTCGGCACCTTAGGTAAAATTCTCGGCCCGCGCGGTTTGATGCCAAACCCCAAAACGGGAACCGTGACGGCAGACGTTGCTACTGCAATCAAAGAAACTAAGGCTGGTAAGGTCGAATATCGCGTGGATAAAACGGGCGTAATTCACGTTGGCGTTGGTAAGGTTTCGTTTGCCAATGACAAGTTGTTGGAGAACTCCAAGGCGTTGATTGATGCGGTGATCAAAGCGAAACCGGCGACTGCCAAAGGCCGCTACGTCAAGAAAATCAATGTTGCTTCCACCATGGGACCGGGTGTTCTTGTGGATGCTTCCTCCGTTGGAGCTTAAAGACTTATCAGGATTAAGTGCAATCATGAAAACAAAAGCGCAAAAACAACAAGATGTTGAAATTTTGAAAGGCGAGTTTGCAAAAACACCGCACGCCATTGTTGTCCATTATCAAGGCATCGCCGTTGAGAAAGATTGGGAGCTTCGCAAATATGCGCGGGAAGCCAACTTCAGCTACCGAGTCGTCAAAAATACGTTGGCACAAATTGCCGTGGAAGGGACGCCGCTCGAAAGCCTGAAAGACAAGTTCGTTGGGCCGACTGCGATTGCCTACAGTGAGAACGATCCAGTCACCGTGGCGAAAGTGCTGAGCAAATTTGCCAAGGAAAATCCTAAATTCTCTTTCAAGGCGGGTGTGGTTGAAGGTCGTGCGATCAGCGTCAGTGAAATTGATGCGGTTGCTTCCATGCCGTCGAAGGAAGAATTGATTAGCAAGATTATGTTCCTCATCAACTCTGGAGCACAGCGTATGGCCGTCGCCTTGAATGGCGTCTCGCGCAATCTGGCAGTGGTGATGAACGAAGTCGCCAAGCAAAAAGAGCAAGGCGTGTAACGATTTGAAATCTGAAACCTCAGATTTGAAGCTTGAAATTTTGTGGTCGTGAGTGTGTGTCAGTACGCGACCTAGGCGATCAGCAACGGAGTGATGCCCAATGTTGATCTGTTAGCGTGCCGTGAGAGCTTTCCGGCGCATGACCAGTAACTTTTGTCAGGACTGTTGAGCCTGAATTATTGTGGAAAGAAACTTATGTCAGATAAATTGCAAGGTATCGTTGACCAACTGAAAGACTTAACTCTTCTCGAAGCTTCCAATCTCGTTAAGATGATGGAAGAAACCTTTGGCGTTTCGGCAGCAGCGGCAGCAGCGGCAGCAGCTCCGGCAGCAGGCGCGGGCGCAGCGGCGGCTCCCGCTGTGGAAGAGCAAACTGAATTCACGGTCGTGTTAACAGGCGCAGGCGCTAACAAGATCAATGTGATTAAGGTTGTTCGTGAAATCACTGGTCTCGGCTTGAAAGAAGCCAAAGACTTAGTGGATGGCGCACCGAAGCCTGTTAAAGAGGGCGTGGCGAAAGAAGAGGCTGAAGCCGTTAAGGCCAAGCTTACAGAAGCTGGTGCAAGTGTCGAACTCAAGTAGTCATTTGAGCTTGTCGTCGTCTTGAGATAATCTATGCAGCGTTGAGTGCTGGACGCTATTCAATTCTGGCACTCAACGCTCAATAGTTAGGTTTTTATTAATGCACGGATTATCTCTGGTGAAATGTTGTAAGCCGACGCAGGTTGCCCCTCAGTTTGCTCCGGGGGATTTGGAATCAACCGATTTCAGTTACAACTCAAAACTTTTTTAGGCTGCAAAAATAGCGGTTAGGGCGAAGTGTCGTCCCTAAGCCGCCATTTGGCATTTACGGAATCAATCTTAAATTTCAACCCAAAGTGACTGTATGGCTGACAAAGAAATGATCGCTTCCAGTGTAGCGCGTGGGCCGCGTTACGATTTCTCCAAGATTCGCACCGCCGTTCGGATTCCAAATCTGATTGAGGTGCAGCGGGAAAGCTATGATCGGTTCCTGCAAATGGATTTATTGCCGCCCGAACGCGATAACACCGGGTTGCAAGCCGTCTTTAGGTCTACCTTTCCTATTGCCGATTTCCGCGATGTCTCTTCGCTTGAATTCGTCGAGTATCGCATTGGGAACTGGACTTGCAAATGTAATCAGCTTCAGGGGCTGCACCACTTGCGCTCAAATTGTAAGCAATGCGGTTCGGTGATTCGCGTCAATCCCTTTTCATCTGAAGACGTGATGTGCGGTGACTGCGGCACCTACAATAAAAACGTCGTCATTGTTTGCGATAACTGCGGCGAGCCAGTGGGACTTAAGCACAAATACGATGTGAACGAATGTCAGGAGCGCGGCATGACATACTCTGTGCCGTTGCACGTTAAGATTCGCCTGACAGTTTGGGATAAGGACGAAGAGACCAAACACAAATCCATCCGCGACATTAAGGAAGAGGAAGTTTATTTCGGCGATTTGCCGCTGATGACTGACAACGGAACGTTCATCATTAACGGCACAGAACGTGTCATTGTCTCGCAGTTGCATCGCTCACCGGGCGTGTTTTTTGAGCGCGCCGAAAATAATACTTACTTCTTAGCGAAAGTCATTCCATATCGTGGTTCGTGGGTCGAGTTTGAATACGACGCCAAGAACTTGCTGTATGTCCGCATTGACCGCAAACGTAAATTTCTCGCCACGATTTTCCTGCGCGCGTTAGGCCTCAAGAGCGATGAGGAAATTCTGCGCAAATTCTATCAAGTAGACAAAATCCGTGTTGAGCAGGGCCGTCTATTTTGGCAAGTGAGTAAAAATCTGATTGGCCTGCGCGTTTCGCACGAGATCAAAGATAGCAAGGGCGACGTGCTGGTTAAGAATGGTAAGAAGATTACCAGCAGCGGCTATGAATCCCTGCTTGCTGCGGGCGTTCAGGAAGTCGAAGTGCAAGTTCATGATCTCGAAGGTGCATTCGTACTGAATGATGCTGTGGATATGAATACGGGCGAGGTTGTGGCAGAAAGCAACTCGGATCTGACCCCCGAAAAGATGGCTAAGCTGGTCGAAGCGGGAGTGGATTCGTTTGAAGTGTTCTTCCCGGAAAAAGACGAAGCTGGTCCGGTTATGAGCAATACGGTGCGCAAGGATGCGATCAAGTCGCCGCAGGAAGCCCTGATTGAAATTTACCGCAAAATGCGTCCCGGCGATCCGCCGACGTTGGATACGTCGAAATCGTTGTTTGAGGGCATGTTCTTTGATGCGCGCAAATTTGATTTCTCGCGTGTTGGACGTCTGAAGTCCAACATCAAACTCGGACGCCCGGAACGAGGACGCCTCGACGACCCGCTATTTTCGCCGGAAGATTTCTTCGCCGTGATTGATTACGTTTTGAAGCTCAAACGTGTGACGGGCGAAGTCACTTTGCCGGATGGTCGCAAATTGTTCTATGGCGACGACGACATTGACCACTTGGGGAATCGTCGTGTGCGTGCGGTGGGCGAATTGCTTGAGAACCAGTTCCGTCTCGGTTTGGTCAGAATGGAACGGGCCATCAAAGAGAAAATGTCCATTCATCAGGAAATGCAAACGGCAATGCCGCGCGACCTGATTAACGCGAAGCCAGTGATGGCGGCGGTGCGCGAATTCTTTGGCTCATCGCAGTTGTCACAGTTCATGGATCAAACCAATCCGCTGTCAGAGATCACACACAAGCGCCGCCTCTCGGCACTTGGACCGGGCGGCCTCTCACGCGAGCGCGCCGGGTTTGAAGTTCGTGACGTGCATCCAACGCACTACGGTCGTATCTGTCCGATTGAAACGCCGGAAGGTCCGAACATCGGTTTGATTTCGTCGCTGTCGTGTTTTGCACGCATCAACGAATTCGGATTTATCGAATCGCCATATCGCAAAGTCGAAAATGGACGCGTGGTGGATTACGTGTTGATTCATAACCCTGGCGATACGAACCTAAAGGCGAATGACCACGTCCCGGAAGGCGTTGTAGAGAAAGCGAATAAGGCATTGGCGGAAGGTCAAAAGCCTGCGAGCTTTGAGCCATACCCGTTTTATCTCTCTGCCTGGGAAGAAGACAAATACATCATTGGACAGGCAAACATTGGCCTCGACAAGAACGGCAACATCGTTAATGAACGCGTGAATGCGCGGCAAGCTGGCGAATTCATCCTCGCCTTGCGCGAGGAAATTCAGTACATGGACGTCAGCCCGAAACAGCTTGTTTCGGTTGCGGCCTCGCTGATTCCGTTCCTCGAAAATGACGACGCAAACCGTGCGTTGATGGGATCAAACATGCAACGCCAGGCCGTGCCGCTGCTGCGTGCGCAAGCGCCTTACATCGGAACCGGCATGGAAAAAGTTACCGCGCAGGATTCCGGTGCGGTGGTTGTTGCCCGTCGTGACGGTATTGTGGACGTCGTAGACTCCGAACGCATCATTATCAAAGCCGATCACAATGTGGACGGCACGTTGTCGCGCGAAGTGACGGCGGACATTTATCCGCTGATCAAATTCAAACGCTCGAACCAAAACACGTGTATCAACCAGAAGCCAATTGTGCGGAAAGGTGATCGCGTGGTGAAAGGTCAAGTGGTGGCTGACGGCCCTTGTACCGAAGGCGGTGAACTCGCGCTCGGTCGTAACGTGCTGGTGTCGTTTATGCCGTGGCGCGGATACAACTTCGAGGACGCGATCTTGATCTCGGAAAAGATGGTCAAGAATGATTACTACACTTCGATTCACGTCGAAGAGTTGGAAATCGAAGCGCGCGATACGAAGCTCGGCCCGGAAGAAATCACCCGTGATATTCCGAACGTCGGCGAAGCGGCACTACGTGATTTGGACGACAGCGGCATCATCCGCATCGGTGCCTACGTTAAGCCCGGCTCAATTTTGGTTGGGAAGGTTACGCCGAAGGGCGAAACGCAGCTCACCGCAGAAGAGAAACTGCTTCGTGCTATTTTCGGTGAAAAAGCCGGCGATGTCCGTGATGCGTCATTGACCTGTCCGCCAGGTATTGAAGGGACGGTTGTTGACGTCAAAGTCTTTACCCGAAAAGGTGCCGACAAAGACGCCCGCAGCCAGGCGATTGAGCAGGCCGAAGAAGATAAGTTGCGTAAGAATCTTGACGACGAAATCCGTATCCTTCACGAAGAACGCAACAAGCGCGTGTATGAGTTATTGGAAGGGCGCAAGCTCGAAGAAGACCTCGTTCACAATCGCCGTGTGATTCTGGAAAAAGGGACGAAGCTGACGCGTGACCTTTTAGTGGATATCGAGTTCGCGGCGCTTAAGAAAGTTGAAGTGGCTGGCTCGCGCGGCGATGTTGGCGCAGAAATTAAAGACCTCGAACAGCGGACCGAACGGCAAATCGCCATTCTCGAACATCTGTACCACGACAAAGTGGACAAGTTGCGCAAAGGTGATGAATTGATGCCCGGCGTCATCAAGATGGTGAAGGTTTTCATTGCCATGAAACGCAAGCTGTCGGTGGGTGACAAAATGGCCGGACGCCACGGTAACAAGGGCGTGATTGCGCGCATCCTGCCCGAAGAGGATATGCCATATTTGCCCGATGGAACCCCGGTTGAAATCGTACTGAACCCGCTCGGCGTGCCGTCGCGTATGAACGTCGGTCAGATTTTGGAAACGCATTTGGGCTGGGCCGCGAATGTTCTCGGTATGAAGTTCGCTACGCCAGTGTTCGATGGAGCCGCCGAAACCGAAATCAAGAAGTTCCTGGGGCAGGCCAATGACAGCCTGCAAGAACGGGGCTTCCCGGAAATGATTAATGATTCGGGCAAGACCCTCTTGTACGACGGAATGACGGGCGAAGCGTTTGAGCAGAAAGTGACCGTTGGTTACATTTACATGCTCAAACTCTCGCACCTTGTGGATGACAAGATTCACGCCCGTTCGATTGGACCATACAGCTTGATTACGCAACAACCGCTCGGTGGTAAAGCGCAATTCGGTGGTCAGCGTTTCGGAGAAATGGAATGCTGGGCGTTGCAGGCGTACGGCGCCGCACATACGTTGCAGGAACTGTTGACGGCGAAGTCGGACGACGTGACAGGCCGCTCGAAGATTTACGAAGCCATCGTCAAGGGCGAGACAGATTTCGAGCCGGGCTTGCCGGAATCCTTCAACGTTCTGATCCGCGAATTGCAATCATTGTGTCTGGACGTGGAACTCAGACAGCGCGAAACAGCGGAAGCTTAGAAGCGAGTAGACGGTAGACGGTAGTTAGTAGTCGGTAGGAAACCGAAGGCTACCGTCTACCGACTACTGTCTACCGACTACTTTGGAGCAATTATGTACAGATTAACAGGGGATAAAGGGCCAACACCTCAACTGGAAGCGATTCGCATCAGTCTCGCTTCGCCGGAAAAAATCCGTTCCTGGTCGCACGGTCACGTGACGAAGCCGGAAACAATTAACTATCGTACTTTTAAGCCAGAACGTGATGGCTTGTTTTGCGCCCGTATTTTCGGGCCAGTGACCGATTGGGAATGCTTGTGCGGCAAGTACAAGCGCATGAAACATCGCGGCGTCATCTGCGACAAATGCGGCGTCGAAGTCACGCAGGCGAAAGTCCGCCGTGAACGCATGGGCCACATCGAACTCGCCAGCCCATGTTCGCATGTGTGGTTTTTCAAAGGTCTTCCCTCACGCATCGGACACTTACTCGACATCCCGCTGCGCGAGTTGGAAAAAGTGTTGTACTTTGAAAGCTACATCGTGATTGCGGATGCAAAGGAGATCGAAGAACTCGGTTTGCCGCTCAAGGAAAAAGAATTGATTGCTGATGATCGCTATCGTCAGCTCAAGCAGGAATTTCCCGGCAAGTTCACTGAAGAAGTCGCGCGTATGGGCGCGGAAGCCATCAAAATTTTGCTCGCCAAAGCCGACA
Organism: Blastocatellia bacterium; assembly: GCA_016789725.1. Classification (GTDB taxonomy): domain Bacteria; phylum Acidobacteriota; class Blastocatellia; order RBC074; family RBC074; genus JAFDVL01. The sequence goes on from JAEUQN010000249.1 coordinate 7,830, forward strand.
TCCCGGAACTTTCCGAAGAAATGCGCGAGCGGATGAAAACTGAAACGAGCCAGCAGAAGAAGCTGAAATATTCCAAGCGGCTGAAGGTTGTCGAATCGTTCCGCAAATCGGGTAACAAGCCGGAATGGATGATCCTGGACGTGATTCCGGTTATTCCACCGGAACTGCGCCCGCTTGTACCGTTGGATGGCGGACGATTTGCGACCTCGGATCTGAATGACCTTTATCGTCGCGTGATCAATCGCAACAACCGCTTCCACATCGACCATCGCTGATGACCGTCCCATCAGGCCACTCATAAACAACGGTATCTGCTGAGCATTACGGAAACGCGACCACGAAACGCATACGCGATCAGGAAGAAGAGAGTCCGCCGAATCATT
>JAEUQN010000024.1 GCA_016789725.1 Blastocatellia bacterium
TGGGGATGGTGAGCCTCAAATACGGCAGCCTACCAAACAGCACCACGCAGATTAACGACTTCATCAGCCTACGTCACACGCTTGGCTTTTTGGTTGGGAGTTTTTCTGGCGCAGTTTCCTTTGCCGCGGGCGTCTTTTTCGTCATTTTTATGGCTTGCGTTTTATTGCGTCGCGACTGGATTGCCGCAGTCTTCTTTGTTGTTTTAGGGATTGCCGCGACTATCCCAACTTCGTCAGAGTCATGGTTTGCAGCAACGCTGTCGGCAAGCTTAATTGGCTTTGGGTATTTCTTTGTCGCGAGACGTTACGGCTTACTGGCGTTGTATGTGTTTGGCTTCTGTGACATTGCGAATCACTTGTCCGCCAATTTCTCCGCGTGGTACGCAGGCCATACGTTCCTTTTTCTGGCGGTTTTGTTGGCGTTGGCGATTTATGCGTTTCGCACGGCATTAGGCGGGCAGAAGGTGTTTACAGGAAAGCTGCTGGAAGAATAAGTCCTGAGAAAACGCGGAGCGTCTGGGAGCGCAAGCGTCCTCGCTTGCCACGAGCGCGTATACACCGCTCGTGAGGAGTGGTGAGGCAATCCGTTCCTCTTTAGCGGATTCCCTCACGACGTTTGTTTGCGCTGCTATCGCGCGCAAACAGCAAGCGAGATGCTTGCGCTCCCAATGCCTAAATCCTCCGCATACTAACAGCCTCATTTTTTCTTCCCCGGCCCCCACAAGGCGCGGCCTGATTTGTTGCCGGTGTGCTCGCCATCTTTCAATTCCTGCACGCCGTTTACAAAGACATGCTTCATTCCGATGGCGTACTGATGTGGCTTTTCAAATGTAGCCGTATCCGCAATCGTTTTAGGATCAAACACGACGACATCCGCGAAGTAGCCTTCTTTCAACAAGCCGCGTTGTGCCAAGCCTAAGTTCGCGCAAGGCAAGGCTGCCAGCCGCCGAATTGCCTCTTCGAGCGGAATCACCTTTTCATCGCGCACATATTTGCCGAGCAAGCGGGCAAAGTTGCCGTACGCGCGCGGATGCGTGGACGAATTCAGGAACGCGCCTTCTGCCGCCATCGAAGCCGCATCCGAACCGAACGACACCCAAGGCAATTTGAGCTGCTTTTTGATGTTTTCTTCGGACATCATGAAATACACCGTGTCCACGCGGGAGCGGTCTTCGACGATCAAATCCATAATCGTTTCAATCGGGTCTTTGCCGCGCAGCTTGGCGACCTCACCAATGTTTTTGCCGATGTATTGCCTGAGTGCCGGATTGCGAAATCCGACGAGCAGGATGCGTTCGGGCGAACCGGCAAGCAACCACATATTTTCCCAATCGCTGGTTGGTTGACGCACTTCATCGGCAATCTTCTTGCGCATTTCCGGGTCTTGTAATCGTTTGAAGAGTTCCGGGAATCCGCCGTCCAAGGTCCACGGCGGCAGGGTCGAATTCAAGCCCGTCGCGCCTGCCGTGTACGTGTACATATCCGCCGTAATCTTCAACCCGTCTTTGCGCGCTTTCTCAACCATCTTGATAACCTGATCCATCTTCGCCCAGTTGGTTTGGCCCGACGCTTTGAGGTGATAAATCTCGGCGGGGATGTTGGCTTCACGCGCGATGCGAATGAGTTCCTGCACGCCTTCGAGCAACTGATTGCCTTCGCTGCGCATGTGCGAAATGTATTTGCCTTGATACTGCGATGCGGCCTTGCACATTTCAATTAACTCTTCTGTCGTGGCATAAAACGCAGGTGCATAAATTAACGACGAACCGATGCCAAGCGCTCCCGCTTCCATTTCCTGCCGCACGAGTTCGCGCATTTGCTGAAGCTGTTCCGGCGTCGCCTTTTTGTCTTCCAAACCGATCACATATTCGCGGATCGTCGTGGCACCAATGTACGACGCAATGTTTTGCGAAATCCCGCGTTGCTCAGCGTATTTCAAATATTCGGCCAGCGTCGTCCAATTGGAAATGCCACGCCGCTGCTTCATTTCGGCACTCAGCGGCCCCATCGAAGAGCCTTCGCCAAAAATCTGCGTCGTCACGCCTTGTCGCAATTCACCGAGCGAACGACCGTCTTGCAAAATTGAATTGTACGAATGCGAGAGCATATTGACGAAGCCCGGCGCAACGGCCAGCCCTTTGACATCAATCACGATCTTTGCCAGAGGAGCTTGTAGTTTCCCTATCGCCACAATTTTATCGCCCTTGATGGCAACATCAGCAACGCGCGCCTTTTTGCCAGAGCCGTCGTAGACTGTGCCATTTCTCAGCAATACATCGTAGGTGTCGCCTTGCGCCAATACCGTGAATGAAATGAGAAGAATTAGTGAAAGGGGCAGCAACTTTCTCAGCATAATTTTGACCTCGTGTTGGGAATAGAATTACCGCTCAAGAAGTACCGTAATATGCTGGAAACTGCAACTGAAGCGCATCGTCAGGGAGGTAATCCCTGCCAACAGAATTGTAAGAAGGCTGAGCGAGAAATGGTTGTCCTTCAAACTTGTAAGTAAGCACTTACTAAAACCACTTGCACGATTTCGCCTTCCTATGGTAAGTAAGCACTTACTTTTCGCAAAAGATCGAAAAGATGATTTCAGAAGATTAAGGAGACGCATCACGCGCACCCATCTCATGGCACTGGTAAAACCATCGTTAGCGGAAAAACAGACGCCTCGCATGACGGCGGAAGATCGGCGGCAACAAATTATTGATGTTGCAATCCGGCTCTTTTCACAAAAGGGATTTCGCGGCACGACCACTAAGGAAATTGCACTGGCGGCGGGGGTCAACGAAGCCATTATTTTCCGGCACTTTGCGACCAAGCGCGATTTGTATTCCGCGATTATTGACCAGAAGGCCTGTGCTACAGAAATGGTAGCCAAACAGGCCGAAGTCACCCGCGCCATCGAGCATCGCAATGACCGAAAACTCTTTGAAATACTGGCCCTTCATATTTTGGAGGTGCATGACCACGATGAAACCTTTATGCGTCTGATGTTTTACAGCGCGCTTGAAGGACACGAACTCTCAGACATGTTTTTTCGTAATCAAGTCGCGGAACGATACCGCGAAGTAGCCAATTATATTAAAGAGCGCATCAACGAAGGTGCCTTCCGCAAGGTTGATCCGCAGATCGCCGTTCGAGCTTTTTTCGGGATGGTCATCCATCACGCTCAGACAAAACGGTTCTTTAACCAAAGCCTGGGCGATCAGAAAAGCTCCCATTCCAATCGCGTCGCAGCAGAGCGATTCACAGATTTATTTTTAGCAGGCATTACCAATACGGAACAGCCCAGCCAAAAACGCAAATAATATTTTTTGAGGATTTTTATGAGCGTACCCTCTACGAAACGTAGCCTTGAGATTGAAAAAGATAACGTGACTCCGCTTCGACCGCATCGCATTGATGAGCCAGAACCGGAGCCAACCCCGAAATCCTGGGGGAAATGGATTGGACTGCTGATTTTATTGGTGGTTATCGTCGGAGGGTTTCTGGCATTTCGCGCCAGGAAAGCCGCACAACCGACGCCATCGGCGCAAACAACTGGGGCCGCCTCTAAACCGGAGGCACCGGTTGAGGTCACAACGGCAGCCGCGATTTCGCGTTCATTGCCACAAACGGTCGAAGTCGTCGGCACCCTCGCGGGCGATGAAGAAGTTGTGGTCTCAGCGCAAATTGCGGGCGAAATTTCAGCCCTCAATGTGGATTTCGGCTCGTACGTCCAACAAGGTCAGATCATCGCGCAAATTGATCGGCGCGATGCACAACTTAAATTGGAACAAGCCGAAGCCACAATGAAACAAACGATGGCACGGCTGGGGATGAAAGAAGGCGTTAAATTTGACCCCACGAACACCGCTGACGTACAGCAGGTCAAAGCACAATTGGATTGGACGAAAACCGATTTGGATCGCGCCACAAAATTGGTTGAAGCCGGCGACGTGCCGCGTTCGATCTACGATCAGGCGCTGACACAAAGGAATCTGGCGCAGGCCCGGTATCAAGCGGCGTTGGACGCAGTCAATCAACAGGTTGCGCTCGTCGAACAACAGCAGGCAGCAATCAATCTGGCGCGCAAAAATCTGGGCGACACCGTCGTTCGCTCTCCCATCAGTGGCGCGGTGAAAGAGAAAACCCAATCGCGCGGCGCGTATGTTCCGGTGGGCGGGAAAATTCTGACGCTGGTACGGACGAATCCATTGCGCTTGCGGGTAGATATTCCCGAAACCTACGCTTCTTTCGTGCGCGTCGGCCAAACGATTACGCTGACGACAGAAGCCTTCCCGGATCGCACTTTTTCCGGTCGCGTTGCACGCATTGGAGCATCGCTCAACGAACAAACACGGGCGCTCACCGTCGAAGCTCAGGTGGCTAATCCCGGCAATCAACTTCGCCCCGGCATGTTTGCCAAATCGCAACTCGTCACCAATCGTGGCGGGGCGGCAGTGATGATTCCGAAGAAAGCGATTTATACCATCGCGGGCCTCAACAAAGTCTTCGTGATTGAAAACGGCAAAGCCGTCGAGCGCCTCGTCAAAACAGGCGTCGAAGATGGCGAGTTGATTGAAATTACTGAAGGCGTCAAAGAAAGCGAACAAGTAGCAACGAGCAATGCCGACAAGTTGCAACAAGGGAGTGTAGTCAGTAGTCGGTAGAGGGTAGTCGGTAGCCTTCGGTTTTTCTACCGACTACCCTCTACTGACTACCGCTTACTCGCATAAAATTTATGCAAAAACTAGCTGAAATTTGTGTGCGCCGCCCGGTCTTTGCCACGATGTTGATTACGACATTGATGGTGCTGGGCATATTTTCTTATCAACGCCTCACGGTCGAACGCTTTCCCCGCGTCGAATTCCCGGTGATCTCGGTCATCACTCGCCTGCCTGGTGCTGCACCGCAGGAAGTCGAAACTGAAATCAGCGACAAAATCGAACAAGCCATCAACACCATCAGCGGCATCGAGGAATTACGCTCGACCTCATCGGAAGGCGCGTCGCTCGTGTTCGTTACCTTTGATTTAGACCGCGATCTGGATTCAGCCGCGCAAGATGTGCGCGACAAAATCAACACGATTTTGCCGCAATTGCCGCGCGGCATTGATCAGCCTACGGTCGAAAAGCTTGATCCCGATGCATCGCCGATTATGACGCTTTCGCTGGCGTCCAATCGTTCGGTACGCGAAATGACGGAGTTTGCGGACAAGGTGTTGCGTCGCCAATTGGAATCGGCCAACGGCGTCGGCCAGGTCACCTTGCTCGGTGGACGCAAACGACAAATCAACGTCAATCTGGATGGCAGCAAATTGCGCGCGTATAACCTGACCGTGGCGCAAGTCTCACAAGCGTTACAAACCCAAAACCTCGAAGTCCCCGGCGGGCGCATCGAAGAAGGCGCGCGCACCGTGACACTGCGCACGCTCGGACGTCTGCAATCGGTCGCGGAATTCAATCAAATCGTGGTGGCCAGTCGTGGCAACTATCCGATCAAGATTTCTGATCTTGGTTTCACCGAAGATGGCGTCGAGGAGATTGAAACCGCTGGGTTGCTGAATGACAAGCCTGCGCTGCTGCTCAACATCCGTCGTCAGTCCGGCACCAACACGGTGGACGTGATTGATGAACTGAAAGCGCGTTTGACTGAGCTGAAAAAGACTTTGCCTGCCGGGTATTCGGTAGAAATCGTGCGCGACCAATCGGAATTTATTCTGGCGTCATTCCACGCGATTCAGGAGCATTTGATCGTCGGTTCGATTCTGGCCTCGCTCGTCGTGTTGTTATTTATGCGCAATTTACGCGCGACGATTATTTCGGCGATTGCGATTCCTACCTCAATTGTCTCAACAGCAGCGGTGATGGAATATTTCGGCATCACGCTGAACGGCCCTTCGATGTTGGGCTTGACGCTGTCGGTCGGAATCGTGATTGACGACGCCATTGTTGTGTTGGAAAACGTGTTTCGCTACATCGAAGAAAAAGGCTACAGCGCATTTGAGGCAGCAATTGAAGGAACCCGCGAAATTGGTATGGCGGTGATGGCAACGACGCTTTCGCTGGTCGTAATTTTCCTGCCCGTCGCGTTTATGCAAAGCATTCCGGGGCGCTTTTTCAAAAGCATGGCGCTGACGATGTCGTTTGCGATTATGGTGTCATTGATCGTCAGCTTCACGTAGACGCCAATGCTTTCCTCACGGCTTTTCAATAACGTCAAGCAGCGGTTGGAAGGCGCGCACAAAGTAGCCTCCAAAGAATCATGGTTTGCTCGCATGCTCGATGGCGGCTACACCAAACTGCTGACGCTCTCGCTGCGACATCGGTTGATCGTGTGCCTCATCGCATTAGCGGTGTTAGCCTCGCCCGTCGTGATTGGCAAATACATCGGCTTCGAGTTTTTCCCAAAGGACGATCAGGGTGAATTTGAAATCACATTCCGCGCCCCCGAAGGCACCTCCATCCCGGCGACCATGGAAAAGGCGCTGAAAATTTCCAACGACATCCGCAAACTGCCGTATATTCAGTACACTTTAACGACGCTCGGCGACAGCCAGCAGCGGCTGACCAACGAAGCCAAGTTGTACATTAAAATGACGCCCCTCGCTGAGCGCAGCCTGACGCAATTCGATGTCATGACGATGGCACGCGATCAAGTCATGCTGAAACCAGAGTATAAAGACTTGCGCTCCTCCGTCGCCGTCGTCGCGCCGATCAGCGGTGGCGGACGAATGAATGCCGACATTTCGTATCAATTGCTGGGGCCGGATTTAGAAAAGCTCGGTAAATATTCCGAAGAAATTCTCAAGCGCATGCAGGAAACGCCGGGTGTGGTGGACGCCGACACAACCTTGACGCTCGGCAAGCCAGAACTGCGCGCGCGCGTGGATCGCGCCAAAGCTGCCGACTTGGGCGTCAGCATTTCCGACACCGCGCAAAGCCTGCGCTTGTTGGTCGGAGGCGATAAGGTTTCAACGTATAACGAAAGCGGCGAGCAATACGAAGTACACATCCGGGCTTCCGAAAACTTCCGCTCCGATGCGAGTGGTATTGGCCAATTGAATGTGCCATCCACGCGCGTCGGCAGTATTGGCTTAGACAGCTTCGTCAAGTTGGAACCCGGCAGCGGCCCGACACAAATTGATCGTTCGTCACGGCAACGATTGGTGATGCTGACGGCAAACGTGAAATCAGGTTTTGCGCAGAGCCAGGTCAGCGCCGCGATTGCCAAAGCGGTCAAGGAAATGAACCTGCCGCCCGATTATCAATTCGCGGCGGCGGGCAATATCAAAGAATTGAATCGCACGTTGCGCGGCTTCGGAATGGCATTTTTGCTGTCGTTTATTTTCATGTACATCGTGCTGGCCGCGCAGTTTGAATCGTTCCTGCACCCGATCACGGTACTGCTGGCCTTACCGCTCAGCTTGCCCTTCGCCCTGCTCTCGCTGGTGATTGCCAATCAGTCCATGAATATGTTCACGCTGCTCGGCTTGCTGGTGCTCTTCGGGATGGTCAAGAAAAATTCCATCCTCCAGATTGACCACACGAATGGATTGCGCGCGAAAGGACTGGAGCGCCATGAAGCCCTGATTCAGGCGAGTCGAGATCGTTTGCGTCCGATTTTAATGACGACCATTGCCTTCGTCGCCGGGATGGCTCCGCTCGCGGTCAGCAGTGGCCCCGGCGCAGGGATCAACCGCTCAACTTCGGTCGTCGTGATTGGTGGGCAAAGCATGTGTTTGCTGTTGACGTTGTTGATGACGCCCGTTGCTTATTCAATCTTTGACGATTGGATCAACTCAACGATCTGGGGACGGATTGCCGGATTGTTTGGCAACGCGCGACGCAAAGTGGCAGCAACGGCGTCAGCCATCTTTGGGAGTTTGAAATAGCGATGCGTTATCTCACCGAACAAGACGTAACCCAATTGTTGACGATGCAGGATGCGCTCGCGGCGGTCGAACTCGCCTTCAAAGCACAAGCGGCTGGCGATGCAACCAACGAGTCACGTCGGCGTGTGCGCGCGAACAACGCCATTCTGATGACGATGAGCGGCGCGATAGCTTCGCTCAAAGTGTTCGGATTGAAGGCGTATACGGTGGCACGCGGCAAAGCACGTTTCCACGTCAGCCTGTACGACACCACGACCGGTGAGTTACTGGCTCTTATCGAAGCAGACAAATTGGGACAAATGCGCACTGGAGCAGCAAGCGGTGTTGCAACCAAATACCTGGCACGAGAGGACGCGAAAACCGTTGGCATTTACGGCACCGGCTGGCAGGCACAATCACAACTCGCCGCAGTCTGTGCGGTCCGCAACATCGAAAGCGTGAAGGTTTATAGCCGCTCCGAAGAAAAACGAACCCTTTTCAGCCAAACCATGTGCAAGGAGTTGGGAATCGCCAACGTCACACCGGTGGCCGACCCAGAAGCAGCGGCGCAGGCAGACATCCTCATCACCATCACTTCATCACGCGAACCGGTGCTGAAAGGCGCATGGATTAAGGCTGGAACGCACATCAACGCCGCCGGAGGCAATTCGATTTTGCGCAGCGAGGTAGATGATGAAGCCATCAAGCGAGCGAACTTCATCGCCGTTGATTCTAAGGATCAGGCGCGACTTGAGGCAGGCGAATTGGTGTTCCCCATCGAAAAAGGATTGCTGACGTGGGAGCGCGTGCAAGAGGTTTGCCACGTCGTGAATGGCACCATGTCGGGCCGTCAACAGACATCAGACATCACGCTTTTCAAATCGCTCGGCTTAGCTATCGAAGACGTAGCGACAGCGGCCTTGTTGTATCGCAAAGCCGTTGAGCAAAACATTGGGAAAGAGATATGAAATACGTTTATTTTACTTTGCTAATCTTGATTGGATTGACCCCTTCGGTCGTTGCACAGGAGGTGAAAAAATCGTTTACCCCGGAATCACGCATCGGCGTGGATACCAGCAAACGAACGCGAATGACGATGCGCGAAGCCGTGACCTTCGCACTTGAAAATAACCGCGATATTGCGATTGAGCGCGAAAATGTGAAGCTCAATGAATGGGACGTGAAAGCTTCGATGGGAGCCTACGATCCGACTATCAACGCGTCATTGAATTTTGATCGGCGCAACCTTCCGGTCACCAATATTTTTGCTTCGGGTCTAACGACCACATTGACGGGATCCGCCAACTTCACACAACGATTGCCCAATCAATACGGCTCGACAGTACAAGGCACGCTCGATAACAATCGGGTCAATAACGACAACCCATTCAATGATCTGAACCCACAAGTCACGACGAACTTGAATCTGAGCTTTATTCAACCGTTGTTCCGCAACAAAAAAATTGACCTCGCGCGGCGCACCATCAGGCTCACGAAAAAGCGGCTGGACTTATCGGACAGTCAATTTCGCCAGCGGGCGATTGAGATTATCTCGCAGGTGCAGCGCGCTTATTGGGATTTGGTTTTTGCACGGCGCGATTACGAAATCAAAAACGAAGCGTTGGCTAACGGGCAAATTCAACTTGATCACAATCAACGACTGGTCGAAGCTGGCACGCTGGCCCCCTCCGATGTCATCTCAACACGCGTGGATGTCGAGCGGCGCAAGGACGAATTGGAAATTGCGATGGAAGTCATTCAGCGCGCTGAAAATGGCCTCAAGGCGTTGATCCTTCAACCGGCCAGCACGGAGTTGTGGGATTCAGTCATTGAGCCGACGGATCGCCCGGAAATCAACACCTCGATTGCGATGTCATTGCCAGAAGCCGTGCAAAATGCGTTCAAGAATCGCCCGGAACTGGAACAGTTTCGATTACGTGGTGAGGTCAATGACATTGACGTGGAATACTACAAAGATCAGGCCAAGCCGCAAATTGATTTTGTGGCGACGTACGGCACAACGGGGCTGGCAGGCACGCTGCGCACGACACCCAATCCCATCACAGCGAGTAACGCGCTACTCTACGGACGCATCAATGAACTCTCAACGCGCGCTGGATTACCACCGCTCACTGTTGGCAGCAGCGGCGGCATCAACTCCGCACTGGTGGGCAGTTATCCGACCAGCGTGTGGAACCTGATGAAAAACGAATATCGCACGTTGCGTTTTGGGGTGAATATTAGTTTGCCGTTGCGCAATACAACAGCCAAAGCCAACCTGGGTCGCGCGCTCACCGAAGCCAAGCAAATTGACGTGCAAAAACAGCGTGCGCTACAAGGCATCGAAGTCGAAGTCCGCAATGCGTTGCAAGCCGTCGAAACCGCCAAACGCCGCGTCGAAGCCGCCAAGAATTCACGCGTCAATGCGGAATTACAATTGGCGAGTGAGCAGCGCAAATTTGATGCGGGGCAATCCACGAACTTCTTTGTGCTGGATCGCCAGAACGCACTGTCATCGGCACAAGGCCGCGAATTGCGCGCGTTGACGGATTACAACAAAGCCGTCGCTGAATTGCAGCGCGCGATTTCGACGACGCTGACGATCAACAACATTTCGTTTCAAAACACCGAAGTGCAAAAGTAAAAAAGTTCAGAGTTCAAGCTTCAGCTTAGTTTTGTACTTCTAAGCAACCAAGCTGAAGCTTGAACTCTGAACGCCTCCTTCCCCCGCATCTCGACTTCCCTTCTCCTTCCGCGCTACAATCCGCCCAGCCGAAATTCAATCTGAGAGGTACTGTATGGAAGCCATTTTAGAACCGACCATCACGCTTGATCCTGATAAAGAATACGAGATTGTGGATGGCGTCCCGGAGGAAAAAGAAATGGCCGGAGCAAGACACGGACGAGTCGGCGCACGACTCCTAACTTTTATCAACTATCACGTTATCACTCACGATTTGGGTGTAGTTTACGGCCCCGACACAACGTTCAAAATGGAGCGAAACGAACGACTGCCGGACATTGCCTTTGTTGCTGCTGAACGCATTCCTGAAGAGGGCGACCCGGAAGGCAGTTGGAATATGGCACCGGATTTAGCCATTGAAATTATCTCTCCCAACGACGTTTATGTGAAGGTAATGAACAAAGTCTTTGATTATTTCGAGGAAGGCGTCAAACAAGTGTGGCTGGTTTCTCCCGAACATCATACCGTGACGATCTATTACTCTGTCACAGATGACAAAATACTGGGCGAACATGACTTTTTAACCTGCGAAGAATTATTGCCCGGCTTTCAGTGCAAAGTTGGCGATCTGTTCACATTGCCTAAAAAGCGGCAATAGATTTTCCCATCAAATCACGAAACACGTATTATGAAGTTCCGCATCACCCAACTCATCGCTCTGATTTTATTGCTCAATTCATTCTCCTTAGCGCAAACGCCCACGCGCGACACCTATCGCCCGACGATACGCGGCACCCGCGCAGTCGTCGCAGGCGGGCATCCGCTCGTGGCTGAAGCAGGAATGCGGATGCTACATCGCGGCGGCAATGCGGTGGATGCGGGCGTAGCGGCGACGTTCGCAGCTTCGGTGATTGAGTTCTCGCACTTCGGCTTTGGCGGCGAAGTGCCTGTGATTATCAAACTGGCAGGCAAAACCGTCGTCACGATCAACGGGCAAGGACAAGCACCAGCGTTAGCAACGCGCGAGGTTTTTGAGAAACGCGGCAACAATCAAGGCGAAGTACGCGGGCGTCAGCAAGGCCATATCCCAGGCACAGGACCGCTGGCAGCGACAGTACCGGGCGTGCTGGCGGCGATGATCGTGGCGCTCGATGAATTCGGCACAATGAAGCTCGCCGATGTGCTGCAACCCGCGATTGAATTAGCCGAGGCGTTTCCGATTGACGAACTGCGCGTGACCTACATTCGCAACACGCGCCCGATCATTGAGCAATGGGCCGACACGCGCGCGGTCTTTTTGCCCAATGGCGAAGTGCCGAAAGTCGGCGATATTTTTGTGCAAAAAAATCTGGCGAATAGTTTGCGCGAACTCGTCACGGCGGAGCAGAAAAATGCCAAGCGCGGACGACACGCCGCTTTGCTTGCCGCCCGCGATCATTTCTATCGCGGGCCGCTCGGCAAACGCTATTGCGATGCAATTGAAAAAGCGGGCGGGTTGGTGCGCACCAGCGACCTCGCCAAATTCAATGCGAATCTGGACACGCCAACGAAGACAGATTTTCACGGCTACGAAGTGTACAAAGTTGGGTTCTGGTCGCAGGGTCCAGTCATGTTACAGGCGTTGAATCTGTTGGAAAGTTACGATCTGAAAGCGCTCAAACACAATTCGCCGGATTACGTTCACACCTTAACCGAAGCGATCAAGCTGGCGTTTGCAGATCGAGATCGCTATTACGGCGACCCGTTTTTCGTCAAAGTGCCGGGGACAGAATTGCTCTCGAAAGAATATGCCGCGATGCGGCGCGCGTTGATTGATCCGAAGACGGCTTCGATGGAACAACGCCCCGGCGATCCCGTCAACAAAAAATCGCTCGCGCAGTTGATTAGTCTGGCGGACATCGGTCCATCCGAAATTCCTGAAGCCGAACGCGCGAATGATACAACCTGTGTGAATGTGATTGATGCGCAAGGCAATGTATTTTCGGCGACACCGAGCGGCGCGTGGCTGCCGTGTTTTATTGCGGGCGATACGGGCATTCCGATTTCTTCGCGCCTGCAAAGCTTCCTGCTGACGCCCGGACATCCCAACGAATTGCAACCCGGCAAACGCCCTCGCATCACGCTTTCGCCGACACTTGTGCTGAAAGATGGTCAGCCGTTTGCAGCACTATCAACGCCGGGCGGCGATAATCAGGATCAGGCTTTGTTACAGACGCTACTGAATGTGATCGAGTTCGGAATGAATCCGCAGGAAGCGGTCGAAGCCGCGCGTTTTGATTCACAGCATTTCGTTAGTTCTTTCGACGATCATAAATTCAATCCCGGCCTTCTCGTACTTGAACAGCGCTTTGGCGAGGCGGTTATCAACGATTTGAAAGCGCGTGGTCACAAGGTAGAGGTGAAGCCCGATTTTTCGCCGACTGCCGCGCCAACCATCGTCATTTTCGATCCGCGCACAAAACTGATTCAGGCAGGCGCAGATGTGCGACGTGGGCGATATGCAATTGGGTGGTGAATTGGTAATTACATAGTAGCGAGTTGATCGGCAGCGTTAGCACATGAAGTTACTGTGATTTGCGGCGCAGCGCTTGTAACAAGTCACAAAATTATCAGTAAATCCGCAATATTTCCCGCCATACTTTGACTCCCCGAAGGTCCTATCAGTCATTTGAAAAATTTGCCCTTCTGACAAATAGTTCCTGCTGGACTTGAACGCGCAGGTTTGAGTATGATGCGGTGTGCCTACCGCCCCACTTGATCGGCGCTTTTTGTCCGCACCTTCCTCACGGAGTTTTTCATGGTTCTCAAGCGTATCGCCGAAAAGGTTATGGATTCATTGTTTGATTGCTCCTACGTTGAGCAAACGGCTTATTTTATTGAAGACGGCGCGTTCTGGCGCGAAACTCTTTATCATTGTCGCCGCTGTGGAAAAGTGGATGCGCTGTCGCAAATCATGATTGGCGAAGACGAATTCTGGGAAAGCCACTCACCGTACTATCTCACCTTGGACCAACACGAAAAATAGACAGCCGGTTGACGAGTTCAGCCGTTCAGGACTAGAGTGAATGGCTGAACTCATCAATGTCTGGAGGCTGTTTATGTCACTCTTCGATCACGTCGCCATCAAATCCACGAACGTCGCTGCCGACGTCGAAAAATATCGCCAACTCGGATTCCAAGTCGAAGCCTGTTTTGAGGATTGGGGAATGGTGCGCGATGAGCGCGGCATTGGCATCGCATTGCTGGGACCGGGATCACATCATCCCACCCATTTTGCGATTCGCGTGGAAAAATTGGAGGAGTTGGAACAAATGGCAGCAGCGGAAAACCGCCCGGTACAAACGCATCGGGATCGCACGATTTCGTTTTACACCCACGGCGCACAAGGGGTCGCGCTGGAATATATTTGGTATCCGTCCGATTTTAGGAAGTGATCATTTTCCATTCTCTATTTCCCAGTTTTCCTTTGTCATTGATGAGCGATAACCTCGCCCTTTTCAATTAAAAAGCCTATTGGAAAAGGTCTCAATTCCCTGCCCGCACCGCATTCGCAGCGACAATCCATTTATCAATCAAGCTCCACAACATCGCAGCCATCACGGGTTTGGGTAAGTGATCGTCCATGCCAACTTCGCGGCATCGTTTTTTATCGCTATCGCTCAACTCCGCTGTCATCGCAATGATCGGAACGCGATGGCGACCAGCATCACGACGACGAATGGCCGCCGTGGCATCAAACCCATCCAGCACAGGCATCTGACAATCCATCAGCACCAAATCATATTTCGTCTTCGCGCTAATCTCGACAGCCTCTTGTCCATTTTCAACCACGTCTACTTGAAAGCCACGTTGCTCCAACAGGCGAAACACCAGACGTTGGCTAATAACGTTGTCATCCACTACCAAAATGCGACTGGCGATGTTTGATAGTTGCGAGATTTTTTCAGGGGCAGGGTCTTGCATTTTGGGCGATTCCGAAAGCAATTCACGCAGGCGATTGCGACGTACTGGCTTGAGCAGGAAGGCCGCGTCCGCCCGTTCAGCGATGCCGCGATCCTGTCGCCCAATCATCAGTGCGGTACGAACCGTCCCGCATAAAGGGTCCGCCTGAATCCGTTCTCGCAAAGCGACCCCATCAATCACAGGCATGTGCAAATCAATCAACGCGAAGTTGAAAGACTGTCCACTGGCGACCGCATTTCTGAGCAGTTGCAGAGCTTGCTGCCCGCTACCTGCACCGGCCACGTCCATCTGCAAATCCGTTAGCAATTGCACAAGCGACTGACAACTTGCAGCATTATCATCCACAACCAACACGCGCTGACGTGCCAGCACCTGATCTTCGCTCGTCGTCCCTGGGGCCTGAAGTTGCAGGCGAGCGGTAAAATGAAACGTACTGCCCTTGCCTAATTCGCTTTCGACCCCAATTTCGCCGCCCATCATTTCAACCAATTTCTTGGAGATCGCCAACCCCAACCCAGTGCCACCAAAACGACGTGTCATGGAGCCATCGGCTTGTGAAAATGATCGGAATAACTTCACACAATTTTCCGGTGTGATGCCGATTCCGGTGTCCGTCACAGAAAAGCGCAGCAAATAACCGCTCGCTTTTTGCGCCAGGAATTCGACCTTCAGAACGACCTCGCCTTCCGACGTAAACTTGATGGCATTGCCAAGCAAATTGATCAGGACCTGACGCAATCGCCCCGCATCTCCCAGCAAAAACTTCGGAACCTTGGGGCCAAAATGACAAACGAATTCCAAGCCTTTGGATTGCGCCTGTTCAGCCAATAAATCCACCACATCTTCGAGCAATTGTTGTAGGTCAAACGGCAATGCCTCCAATTGCATTTTGCCCGCTTCGACTTTGGAAAAATCCAGAATGTCATTGATGATGTCGAGCAACGCCTGCGCCGAATTTTTCACCGTCTCGGCATAATCGCGTTGCTCTTCATCCAATTCTGTATCCAATAACAAGCCGGTCATTCCGATCACGCCATTCATCGGCGTGCGAATTTCGTGGCTCATATTAGCGAGGAACTCACTTTTGGCGCGACTTGCTTCTTCGGCCTTGGTGGTGGCTTCTTCCAATTCCTTCGTGCGTTCCTGAACCTTGCGATCCAGATCAGATAACAAGGCGCGAAGCTCCCGATTCAATTTATCGCGCTCGCCAACCGAGTTTTGTAACTGCGTATACGAGCTGTCCAGGCGCTCTTTCATCTGCGCAAATTCTTCGATGATTTGCTCAATTTCTGCGGGGGCCTGCTCCTTTAAGCGGGCAATTTGTGGCAGGGCTTTGCGTTGTTCTGTCGCATCAAACCCGCGAATGAATTGGGATAACTGCTCCAGAGAATCCGCCACCTTGCGGGTCAGGTAATGTGCCAGCCAGATAACAAAACCTGCCAGCACAACTAACCAAAACAGGCTCAACCAATAGAATTGAGAGATTTCCCGCTGGATCAACGCAAACGGGCGCTGCGCGATCACACGCCACTTCGTCAGTGGGGACCGGGTGACGCCGCTCAGCCATTTGTCGTCGGTAAACTTCCCACGAGAAAAATGATACGACGGAGCTGGGCTTTCTGCCTGCTTCAGAAAAACAGATTCAGACACTTCACTCAACACCGGATATCGGTTTTCAGGATAAGAGTAGATGACCCGTTGGGACTGATCCAGGATCAGTAATTCTGACCCCGTGATCGGCTCCACTTTGGCGGCGAGTTGCTGAAAGTGAGCCAGATTTAACGATGCCGTCACGACCCCCCAAAGCTGTCCATCACGCCATAGCGGACAAGTCAGCGCAATCACAGGTATTTTGGTAATTCGCCCCAAAAATACCTCGGAAATCACTGGCTTTTGCGATTTGATAGTTTCCTGAAAATACGGGCGATCCGCGACCGATTTATACGCGGGGAAATCTTCATCGCTCTTTCCCTCGCTCACTTTACGCGTAATTACGATTTCACCAGAAAACTGTGCCACCGACACGAGATTGAAGGCAGGGGTGTTTTTCTGCCATTGCTCAATCCAGTGACGCATGGTTGCCGCATCATAGCTTTGCGACTGCTCCAACGAACGCGCGAGGGTGATCACTTCCGTTTGGTATCTTTGCACAAAGGCTTCTACCTGTTGACTAATCGCCCCTGAGGTTTCTTGCAACCGAATCCCCGATTGTTCTTCTTGCATCCAGGCGATGCGATTGCCATTGATAATTGCAAGCCCAACCAAAGGCAGGGTCACCGCAACAATCAACGCATTTCGGATTTGAGCGCGAAACCGCAGGCTCTGGACAGGTTGCCCCGGTAATCCCAAAAGACGTTTGAGCGGAAAAATCAACAACAATAATTCCACCAGTAAAAGGCTACAGATTTCGCTAAAGATGACTTGAGTCGCACGGCCTCGAATATGCAATTCAGGCGTTTTGAAAAGGACCTGTTCCAGAAACAGTAACCCCGGAAGCCCCAGCGCAACCCAGTACAGCAGTGAGGCAGCCAATGCAGGCAAATTCCGACGCGTAGCGATTCCTAAAACAATCGCCTCTATTCCAAACAAGATCATTGGAGTGACTGTGCCGTCAAAAAAGTATGACTCGCTCGCCGCCATAATGGCCGCTATTGCGCCCAGCCACGGGCCATATTCCAAAACAATAATCAAAACGGCCACGCCCCCAACCAATAAATGAATACTGCCCAACACAGGGATGGGCAGAAGGTTTAAAGCAAAGCCTAACAAACCTGCGCCAAGAGCAATCAGAAGGGATCGTTTGGGGTGCGGCTGCATGTAATCTTCTCTCATTTAGGAACTGATCGAAAGGGCTGGTAATCAGTTCAGGATCGTTGGGATAGGGTCGTCTGAGGGGTCGTTCGCAGGGAGGGCCAGCGAGTTCTGCGACAATTTATCACAGTTCAGGAAAATTTCGATCTAACAAAAGTTGTCACTAAAACAACTCGAAAGTCTACGGGCGGAGAATTACCAGGAGGCTATAAACGTTCCAACTGGGACGCCGCCGCTTCATCCACAATCCAGGTTAGCGTCCCGTGAACAGGCCGAATCAATTGGCTCGGATACACCTCCGGTTGAAACTCGCCTTGCAACACAGCTCTGAGCGTGACGGCTTTGTCTGCGCCTCCCACTAAAAAGATGATGGTGCGGGCTTGATTGATCGTCGCAGCGGTTAAGGTAAGGCGGTATGTTTTCAACTTTTCCACATAATTTTCCACGGCAACGACTTCGGCGTCGGCCTGCAATGCGGCGGTGCCGGGAAATAGAGAAGCGGTGTGCCCATCTGCGCCCATTCCCAAAAACACCAACTCGAACTGAGGTAAAGAGTCCGTTTGAAAAAATTGCTGGAGCTGCGCTCCATAGCGTTGCGCGGCTCGTGCTGGCGCGTCTTCACCGTACAGACGAAAGATGTTTTCAGGCGGGAGCGGAACTTTCGAGAGCAAGGCTTCATTCGTCATGCGGTAATTGCTTTCCTCATGATCCGGCGGCACGCATCGTTCATCGCCCCAAAAAATATACACGTTGGCCCAATCAATCGCGCTTCGATACGGCTCGTCAGCTAACAAACCGAACATCGCTTTTGGCGTTGAGCCGCCAGACAATGCGACCGTAAAGCGCCCCCACCGCGCAATGTTCGCCTGCGCTTGTTGGCAAAAAGTTTCCGCCGCTGCTTGCGCCAATGCTTGCGCATCTGCCACGCGAATGATTTGTGCGGTGTTCAGACTTGGCATAATTGCGTTCTCCCTCAAATTGGTGTACTTAACGTTCCCCACAAAAAATGCACAGGAAAGGTTACGATTCGTCGTGGAGCATTATTCCCCAAATACCGGTTGGATTGAAGTCGTCGTTGGTTCAATGTTCAGTGGCAAGAGCGAAGAGTTGATTCGCCGTTTGCGCCGCGCCCAAATTGCCAAGCAAAAGGTACAAATTTTCAAACCGCTGATTGATGATCGGTATTCTGAAAACCACATCGTTTCGCATGGCGAACGCCGCATCGAATCACTTGCGGTGCGAACCGCACAGGAAATTCTCGAAGCGGTCCACGAAGATACCGAAGTCGTAGGCATAGATGAAGGGCAATTCTTTGATCAGGCGCTGGCCGATGTCGCCAATACTTTAGCCAGTCAGGGCAAGCGCGTCATCATTGCGGGCCTCGATATGGATTATCTTGGCAAACCCTTTGAACCGATGCCGCAATTGATGGCGATTGCCGAAGACGTCCACAAAACCCGCGCGATTTGTGTCGTCTGTGGTCACGCCGCCACTTACACGCAACGCCTGATCGCCAGTCAGGAACGCGTCGTCGTCGGCGCAGCGGGCGCATACGAAGCGCGTTGTCGGCAATGCTTTGAGCCACATTTGGCAGAAGAGCAAGCAGAGGCTACGGCCTAAACAAATCCCCCCAGTTACGTTCAGTTACTTGCGAAAGGAGCATCTATGGATACCACGGGAATTGAACGCCGGAGAGAGCAAAACCTTGTCTACAATTTTTTGCGAGTTGTTGAAATGGCTGCCATCGAAGCCGCCCGCACGATGGGGCGCGGCGAACGCCAATATTCCGATCAGGTAGCAGTGGAAAAAATGCGCTACGAAATGGATATGATTCCGATGGACGGGCGCATCGTAATTGGCGAAGGCGAACGCGATGAAGCTCCGATGTTATATATTGGTGAGCGGCTGGGGCTGGGGGCACGCGATGAAAATACGACGGTCCGCTACCCCGAAGTAGACATTGCAGTTGATCCATTGGAAGGCACGAACCTTTGCGCCACGGGTTCACCGAATGCAATTGCCGTACTCGCCGCCGCCGAGCGCGGCGGGCTGTTACACGCGCCTGACATTTATATGCAAAAGCTGATTGTCGGCCCCGGAGCCAAAGGCGCGGTGGATATTGATGCTCCTGTCAAAGACAACCTGAAAGCCATTGCCAAACGATTGAATCGTGACGTCGAAGATTTAGTCGTCGTCGTGATGGATCGCCCACGTCATGCTCAATTGGTGGCAGACATCAAAGCCGCTGGCGCGCGCATTCGCCTGATTACCGATGGCGATCTGTCGGCAGGCATTTCCGCTGCGGTTGGAGGCTCCGGCGTCCACGCTGTTATGGGGATTGGCGGTGGCCCCGAAGGCGTGATTACGGCTGCCGCCATGAAATGTCTGAACGGAGAAATCCAAGCGCGCTTTATGACGAAAGAGCAACTGACCCAACCCGAAGACCGCGCCAAAATTGCCGATGACATTGTGGATCGCATGAAAGCGATGGGGATTAACGACCCGTCTCGCGTCTACGACACCAACGAATTAGCGCCGGGCCGCAAGATCATTTTCGCGGCGTGCGGCGTGACCGATGGAATGTTGCGCGGCGTGCGATTCTTTGGCAGCGGTACCCGCACCGAATCGCTCCTGATGACCACTGAAACGCATCACGTCCGCTTTGTAGATACGCTCCATCTCGAAGGCGATCCCGATGCGGTCGTACGCTTTGACAGATTCTGAAATGAGGTGTTGGCCACTCATTTCAAATTCCGACTACTTGAGGTTGATTCTGACCGGGTTGGCGGCCTTGCCATCCACCGTCAGCACGACATCCACTTCGCCTCGCCCCGCCAGCGTCTTGGGCAATTGGATGTTCACTTGATCCAAGCCAATAAAATCAGGCTGTTTGTTCGCATACAGCACCGGAACACTCACGCCTCCGACAGTTGCGGTGACATTTGTTAAGCCGCTGTTATTGCGAATTCCCGTCCCATACAATTCCAGAAATACTTCATCGCCCGCATTCAAATCAATTTGCCGCGCGGTACAATTTTGCCCGCTCGTATCGCACGCGAAATTCGATTCGTAACGCGGTGAGCCATTGCTGAAATACAAGATGGCTGCCGCTGCCGCTCCGCTCCCATTTTGATTGGCAGTAAATAACCCCGGCATGACATTCGCAATATTCACGGCACTTGTGAAGCGTTCGCCGTTGCCGTTGGTGATCGTAATGGTAGCGAAGCCCGCTGCGGTTCCCGCCGGGATTTGATAGTTCACTTGTAGTTTCCCAACATAAAACAGCGGTGCGAGCCGTTCGACCCCAAGACTGTCGCGGACCTTGACCGACGTACCCGCCAATTCCGTCGGTAAGGGGAATTGCGTAACGAGTTGATCGCCTGTCGCCAGATTTGCACCAAACACCGAGACGATGGATTCCGCCGCAACGGGTTGCGCATTTCCATAGCTCGCAGCACTGACGGTCGCCGCGCTTTGGTAGGCTGCAACAACGACGACGCGATGATTGTAGGTATCCGCGATGAAGAGATTTCCGGCGCTATCAACAACCACGCCAGCAGGCGCATTGAGCGAAGCATTTGCCGCGACGCCGCCCTCATCGCTGGTTGGTGATGTCGTCGTGCCGTTGCCTGCTACGGTCGTAATCGTTCCGTCAATCGCCACTTTGCGCACGCGATGATTCCCCTGATCGGTGATGTAAATAATGCCCGCCGCATCTGCGGTCACCCCACCTGGCGCAGTGAATTGAGCCGACGGCGCGGCCCCGCCATCACCGCTGAAGCCCGCAGTGCCAGTCCCTGCAAAGCGTGTGATGATGCCTGCCGGAGAAACCTTGCGCACCTGATGATTGCTCGTATCAGAAATGTATAGATTGCCCGCGCTATCCAGTGCCACACTGGTGGGAAAGTTCAGTTGTGCTTGCGTCGCCTGTCCGCCATCACCGCCGGAGCCATAGCCATTGCCCGCGATAGTCGTGATGAGACCGGAACTGAGATTCAATTTGCGCACTCGATGATTGCCCGCATCTGCAATCAGCAAATTGCCCGCGCCATCCAGTATGATTCCCACTGGCGTATCCAGTTGCGCCTGGGTGGCGGCACTACCATCACCGCTGTAACCGTCAATCCCGGTCCCCGCAATGGTCGTAATCAGGCCTGCCGCAGTGACCTTGCGAATGCGATGGTTGTTGGTATCAGCAATATAAAGATTGCCCGCGCTGTCCACCGCCACGCCATTGGGCTGATTCATCGCCGCATTGATCGCCAAGCCGCCATCGCCACTCGAACCGAGTTGCCCACTTCCTGCCACCGTGCTGATGAAACCAGAGCGCGTGACTTTGCGAATGCGATGATTGCCTTTGTCTGCGATGTAGAGATTGCCTGCGCTGTCGAGCGTGACGGTTTCGGGTAAGTACAATTGGGAAGCAACGGCGGAACCGCTTTCAAGGTTGAACCCCGCACTACGCGCGCCTGCCACAAAGGTAAAAGTATTCGGCACGTTATACGTAACAAGCAGATTCGCAGAGGATTCGTTCCCCGCGTCATCCCACGCGGTAACGGTCAAAGTATTTGGCCCAGGCAATAATTTTAGATCGGGTACTGACCAGTTACTTGCGCCAGCTATAAACCCGCTGCCACCACGATCATTTTTCCAGCGAATTTCTATCACTTTGCCGTTGTCCGAAGCTGTTCCACTGAGATTCAGAGAAGCGTTTGTGGTCGTATAACTGGAGTTGGTGGTTGGTGAAGTGATCGCTATTTGCGGTGCTATTTTATCTTGTGAAGACGGAGAGGCTTTAAAGAGTGCCACCGTAAGCGAATAAACATTGCCTGCATTGTCCACCGCCACAGCCTGCGTTCCCACTATTCCAAAAGCAATCGTTTTGATAATGCCTTGCGGATCAATTCGGCGCAGGTAGTTTTCACCTGTTCCTCGATTTTCGGTGAAATAGATATTTCCCAAGCTATCCGCAACAATCGGGCCGGAGGGAACCACGGACGATGTGATAGCAGGGACGTTATCAACAGGATTACCGAAGCTTCCATTACCAGCAAAGGTGCTAATGATTCCCTGGGTATCCACCTTACGAATCCGCGCATTTTCAGTGATGTAAAGATTCCCCAAATCGTCAAACCCAATGCCTTTTATTAAAGTGAAAACTGCATCTTTAACCGGGCCACCATCTCCGCCGTATCCGAAGCCCGTGCCACCCGCATACGCATTGATAATTCCGGTGTCGGCTGTCACCTTGCGAATGCGATTGTCGTCAATTATGAACAAATCCCCGCCTTTATTGATAGCAACACCACTCACATACTCTAACCCTGCTTGTATGGCTAAGCCACCATTACCGACACCATCTAAGCCGCCTCCAGCGACACTACTGATAATTCCATTGGTTCCCACCCGCCGAATGCGTCGGTTATCAACAACATAGATATTGCCTTGCTCATCAGCGGTGATTTGCTGTGGCCCTGCGAGTTGCGCTTGAGTCGCTGGCCCGCCATCACCACTAAAACCTTGTGTTCCAGTTCCGGCAATCGTGTTGATGATTCCATCTGTGCTGATCTTTCGGATACGGTTATTGCCTGTATCTGCAATATAAATGTTCCCGCTTTTGTCGGTACACATCCCATACGGAGAATTAGTTCTGGCTTGACTCGCAGGCCCGCCATCTCCGCCAAAACCAGGATTAGAGTGATTGACAATGATCTCAGCTTGATACTCAGGTGCATAAATTACCTGAAGTGATACGCTGGCTTTATTGCCGGTAATATCAGTCCCTGTAACCGTAATAGTATTCACTCCTATTTTTAGGCCAATCGGGTAGGAGTTCCATTTAATAGATTGATAAGTACCTGCTTCGATAGACGTCGTGCTTATTCCACGATCAGTCGTAATCTGGAGCGGGACAAGTATCCCAGTATGATCAGAGGCCGACCCCGTCAAAGTAATTCTGGCTATCCCTGTTCTGTATAAACCGGCGGTCGTGGGTGTCTGAATGGTTATGGCGGGTGGCGTACGATCAGCAGAAGGTGATTGAACGATGGTGTGACTTTTCCCCGCAATGGTTAGCGTTCCGACGCGCTCCTCATTGAAAGTGTTAGCAGTTACGGTAAAGGCGACTGAGCCATTGCCCTTCCCGCTCGTTCCCGAATCAATCGTAACCCAAGTAGCATTGCTGTTGGCCTGCCAGTCACAAGTAGCCGTTGTCGCAACGCTAACACTACTTTTGCCACCATCACCAGAGAAATGCTGCTGAGCCGAAGAAAGAGTCGAGGAACAGAGTTGCGTGTCTAATACCACGCGCCAGACGCCACGTCCATGAGTGAACGCATACAGACTCGTGACACCGTTCACGGTATTGATAATCAGAGATTCGACCGCGACGTTGGCAAACCTCGTATTTTCGACTGCCCAGGTATTGCCCTTGTCCGTAGATGAAAAAACTCCGAGGTCTGTGCCAATAAACAGTCGGGAGGAATTTGATGGATCAACCGCGATAGAGTTTACAGGGATGTCGGGTAATCGCCCTGTGCCTTGACCATCAATGGCAATCCATTGACTCCCCAAATCAGAAACGCGGTACACATGCGATCCTCCAAAAGTTGAATAAACAGCATAAAAAGCGCGCTTATCGAAAGGATCAAAAGCAACGCCAGAAACAAACCCATTGCGCGGCGTCGTGTAAAGCCATGAACCTTTTGAGATCGCACCACCTGAGTAATAAATGCTACCACCACTCGTACCAGCGATTACATAATTGGAATCCAACGCCGAAACCGCGATGCAGCCTACCTGCAAACCACCTGTACTCGCGGCTTCAACCCAGCTTGCAGCGCCGTTCCCTGTTCTCCAGATTTTTTCGCCGCCGGTCCATAATTGAAGTGAATTACTGGGGTCTATAGTCAGAGGAGCAATAAACAACGGGCGCGTGTCTGCAATTCCTAAAACGGCCTCCGCAAATGTCAACCCGCCATCCGTTGACTTCAAAAACCTCCCGCCGGGTGTGGACGCATACAATACCTGCGGATTCATGGGATCAATGGCTGTATAGCCGCCATCGCCGCCGTAAATCTCGCGCCAGCCATTGATGCTGTTGGCATCGGTTCCCAACAGCGTCCCATTATCCTGCGTCCCGCCAAAGTAGCTTTTGCCGTCCGGGAAGACTGCGCCGTGATAGAACTGCGTCACGCCGTAGTTGTTATTCAACGAAGTCCAGCGCACACCACTGGCCGATGGATTGCACGTAGCGGTGATGCCCGTTGCGACCAAAGCTCTGGCGTCGTCGGTGCGATACACGCCCCCGTCGTTGCCTATAAACATCTGTTTGTTACTCGTTCCGTTGTAGTTTGGATGAAACGCAATGATGTGATGATCGGCGTGGGCATATTGCGGGACGCTCGGCTCCGGCCACCAGTACGAGGCGATGCCCCAATTCGCACCGCCATCGTCTGAGCGAAATAAATCAATGCCGCCAACCCAGACCTTGTTTTCATCCAAAGGGTCTACGGCAATGACATTGTTGTACCAGCCCTGATTGGAAAAGCCGCCCGCGCCGAGGCCACATTCGGAACGGAATGCGCCCAGTGGATTGGAAAACAAAACCGTGTTGAGCTTGAGGGCATTGTTATTGCGCGCCTGCGCTGTCCACGTGCCAGAATCGCCACTGCTCGTTGAACGAAATACGGCGTGTAACCCATCACGAAAAGGACCGGACAACGTGCTGGCAGCAACCGCATAAATGACGTTTTGATTCGATGGCGCAAGGGCTAACGAAGTCCGCCCCATTCCATTTTCTCGATAAACCGAGGTCCAGGTTCCGGCTCCTCCGGCATCGGTGTTGCGAAAGATTTCTGCCCCCCTGAAAGTTCCACAGGCGGCAAAGATGTAGTCGGTTGTTTGATCGGTGCGGATCACCAAATCCAGACAACCATCCGTGTAATTCAAAACTTTTCCCCAAGTCGCTCCGCCATCCAACGAACGCCACACGCCGGTATGCGTCCCGGCGTACAGGCGCTGCGAATTCGATTTGCTTACCACGATGTCATTGACGTAGTAAAAATCGGACGTGCCGGTGGTTTCAAGCCGTGTCCAATTCACGCCGCCATCGGTCGTGCGGAAAATCCCGGCTCCGCGCACGGCATCATTATTGAAAAAGCCTTCGCCTGTACCGGCATAAATCACATCGGGATTATTCGGGTCAAAGGCCAAACAACTCACCGCGATGTTAGCGATCAAATCAGTTAATGGCTCCCAACGCGCTCCGCCATTCGTCGTCTTCCAGACACCGCCCGCCACACCTGCGGCATACATCACATTCGGAATCGTCGGATGAATCAACAACGACCGCGTGCGTCCGCCAATGTTGCCAGGGCCGAGCGGTTCCCACGCCCCAAGAGTGTCCGCAGAAGCTTCCGTGTGCGCGGCTTTCATTTCCCGGCGCGAAGGCAAAATTCGATTTTGTGCCGATGAATATTGGGGCATCGCCTCCATATGTGTTTGGGCTGCGAGATATTTTTCGACGGGGATTTCGGTTTCACCAGTTGGCAATCGTTTGAGCCGATAATAGCCCATCGCTTCGCGCGGCTGATCGTAGCGAGGCTTCTCGCGCAACTCTTCATTCAGCTTTTCAACCACTCGTGACGGGAATTTTTGAGCCGCAGACGGCGAGGGTTGCGGTCCTGTTGGCGGCGCTGGAGTTCGTTTTCGCGCCGTTTGTATCGGCGACTTCGCTTCATTGTCAGACGAATTAGACGCGCGCGACGTTTCGGCAGCGGCCTGCTGATGGCTCAAACTTGGAGGTACAGGTGTAACAGGAAGCGGTGCTTTGTAATTTATGACGAACCACACACCTACTAAAGCGACGACGGAAACAACGAGTGCGAGGAAGAAACGGGATTGAATGTTCATACTGAGGAGACTGCAAAAACAACGTCAAGAGTGCATCGGTAAGTGAAGGGACTCGCGGGCAAAAGTGTAGGCGGGTGCAGTCACGAAAGTCAACGTCTTTGTCAGCCCTCGCTTCGCCTGCTGGATGCTCTATTTCATTGCTTGCGTCTGTGTAGGCGTCAGCTACAATGCCTCAGACTTTTCTACAGATGGTGAACGATGAAATCAGTTTATTTGCTCGTGTTTTTGTCCCTGGCGGTGTTAACGGCTTGTCGAAAGGAAACGGCTTCACAACCAGCGACGCCAACGCCAACGCCCGCTACGATTCCCGAACAATTGCCGCAGCTTCGCACCAGTGACGCCCGCGTTGACCTGACAACACCCTTGCCAACCGCCACGCAACAGGACACGGCGTTTACTGCGCGAGGCGTAACAATTGCAGCAGAAAAACAAACCGCCACCTTCATTTCGCAAACCCTGCCAGTCACGATTGCAGCCCCTACGCCATTTCTTGCGCTTTCCGCCAAATGGACATCTGTCATTTCCAAAGACGCCCGGTTCACCCTCAGCGTACGTGCATCTGTCAACGATCAGGATTGGGGCGCGTGGCAATTATCGAGTTTGGATGGCGATCCTCGCACGCAGGCGGGGCTGTTCTTTTTTCCGTCCGAATCCCGATTCATTCAATACCGCATCGAAATGGAACGTGACGCCAAGCATCAGGCTCCGTTTGTGCAAGACCTCAAGTTTCGCTTCATCAGCCCCGGAGCAACGCCGCAGAACGAACAGGCCAAGCTGCGCCCGGCACAATCATTGACGCGCAAACAATGGCATTGCCCGGAAACCAGCTTCAAATCGAAGCAACAAAGCGCCAGAGTTACTCATTTGATCGTGCATCACACAGCGACGACAAATGAGGTGCAGGATTGGCCTGCGGTGGTGCGGACGATTTGGAATTTTCACGCCGTCACGAATGGCTGGCGCGATTTGGGGTATCACTATCTGATTGATCCGCAGGGTGTCATTTACGAAGGTCGCGCGGGCGGCGACAAATCCGCCGGGATTCACTTCAGTTGCGCGAACACCGGTACGCTCGGCATTGCGATGGTTGGCAATTACCTTTCGACCGCACCGAATGGAGACGCGTTGCAAAGTTTAGAAAAGCTGTTGGCAACAAAATGCCAGCAATTCAATCTTGATCCATTGGGCGCAGGTTTTCACGCCAGCACAGGATTGAAATTGCCACACATCGCCGGGCATCTGGATGCCAACGCCTCAAAGAGCCATCACGTTTGCGCAGGCACCCATTGCCCCGGCGAACGACTGTATTCATTGTTACCAGAGATTCGGAAGGCAGTAAGAGAAAACGTTCATTAGCCCGCCTCCCTCGTGTAACCTTTTCGCTGTTCCCATCGTGATGTGGGTGAAAACTATTTTGGAAAGGGGAACATGATGAACATAGCGATTATCGGCGGAGGCATTGCGGGCTTAACCGCGGCGGCGTATCTGGCGCGCGCAGGCCAAACCGTTACCGTTTTTGAAAAAGCACACACGTTGGGCGGACGCGCCCGCACGGAAACGAAACAAGGATTCGCCTTCAACTTCGGGCCGCACGCGCTCTATCGCAACGGCGCAGGCGTGAAAATTCTGCGCGAACTCGGCGTCGAGTTCAGCGGCAAAATCAACAGCACCGACGGCGCGTTTGCGCTGGACAACGGAGCCAGGCATACCATGCCCGGCGGTTTTGTTTCGTTGCTGACGACGGGGTTGATGAACCTGCCCGCAAAGCTGGAAGCCGCGAAATTATTGGCGAGTTTGCCGAAGCTTGAAACCACTCCTCTTGATTCATTGACTGTGCGCGAATGGCTCGCGCGTGAGGTCAAGCAACCGAAAGTCGCACAACTCGTGCAAGCCTTGTTTCGTGTTTCGACCTACGCCAACGATCCCGCGCGGCAAAGCGCAGGCGCAGCGTTGCGACAATTTCAGATGGCGCTCAGCGGTGGCGTGTACTACCTCGACAACGGCTGGCAAACGATGGTGAACGGCTTGCGTGCGGTCGCGGAACAAGCGGGCGCGACAATCCAAACCGACGCCAGCGTCACCGCGATTGAGCAAAATACATCTGGCTTCGTCATTCACTTTGCCAACGGCAAAAGCCTCCTTGCCGCTTCCGTTATCATCGCTGCCAGCCCAACAGAAACTGCCGCTCTGGTCAAGTCAAACGAAACGCTTGCCAACTGGGCACGGACGATGATTCCGGTGCGCACCGCTTGTCTGGATGTCGCGCTCACACATTTGCCGGAACCGCACGCGCGTTTCGGCTTAGGCATTGACCAGCCTTATTATTTTTCGGTGCATTCGGCGACGGCCAAACTCGCGCCCGACAACGGGGCGATGATTCACGTGGCGAAATATCTGCCGCCAGCTTCTCGTGAAAATTCGGGCGAAAATGCGCAGACGATTGAGCAGGAATTGGAACAGGTGTTTGATTTACTGCAACCCGGTTGGCGCAAGACTGTCGTAGCACGTCGCTTTCTGCCTCGGATGACCGTCACGAATGCACTGGTAACAGCCGCGAATGGTGGCATTCGCCCCGGTCCAACTGTTCCGGGTAGCAAAGGTTTGTATGTTGCAGGCGATTGGGTCGGCAACGAGGGCCAGTTGGTAGACGCCAGTTTTGCGAGCGGCAAAGCGGCAGCAGAGATCATTGTGCAACAAGCTCACGCGGTTGCCGCCGCCGCGTAGTCCCTGACCACCTGAATGGATTGATTTTCCTTATGACCAGCGCAATTCAAATCGAAAACGCTTTTACGGCGCACGAACGCTTTTTGTGGGGCTTGTGTTACCGCATGACAGGCAACGCGGCAGACGCTGATGACCTCGTGCAAGAAACGTTTGTTCGGGCGATGAAGTCGCCGCCTGCGCGCACCGATGAGCCGTGGCGTCCGTGGCTCGTGCGCGTAGCCGTCAATCTCAGCCGTGATCTGTTGCGACAACGCAAACGGCGCGCGTACGAAGGGGAGTGGTTGCCCTCGCCCATTGAAACCGCACCACCCGCGTTTGATCCGCCCGATGAACAAGGGAATCCGGCCACGCGTTATGATTTGATCGAAAGCGTATCGTATGCGTTTTTGCTTGCGCTCGAAGCCTTGACACCAACGCAACGTGCCGTGCTGTTGTTGCGGGATGTGTTTGATTATTCAGTCAGTGAAACAGCCCAGGCATTGGCCCTGAGTGAAGCCAATGTCAAAACAACCTTGCACCGCGCGCGTCGGGCGTTACAAGACTATGATCGGGCGCGAGTACCAATAACACCGGCGTGGCAGGAGCAAGTCCAACAGACGATGCAGAAATTTTTGGGCTATTTATTCAATCACGATGTGGCCGGAGCGGAAGCCCTATTGGCCGAAAATGTGCGACACGTGAGTGATGGTGGCGGCGAATTTTATGCGGCACGCGTGCCAGTGGTGGGGCGCACAAAAGTCACGCTTTTCAATTCACGGCTGGCGCAGATTGCGAAAGCGAATGCGCTTGATGTTCATTCCGAATGGCGAATGCTGAATGGTCTGCCCTCGCTGGTGTTCGAGATTCCAGACATTGCCGCAGGCTTTGCGCCGCGTACGGTGATGATTTGTCACTTGAATCCTGAGGGGCAAATTGATCGAATTCATTCCGTCCTGGCCTCGCGGAAGTTGACGGCAGTGCGTTCGATTGCCAAGTAAATGGGTTTCGTGGTTCAATTCTCTTTTCTAAACCCAAAGGAGAATTGATTCATGAAAACCCTTGTCTTACTTCGTCACGGTGAAAGTGATTGGAACCGCGAAAATCGTTTCACGGGATGGACGGATGTTGACCTCAGTGAAAAAGGCGTGCAGGAAGGCATCGCCGCTGGGAAGCAAATGAAACAGGACGGCTATGTCTTTGATGTCGTCTTTACCTCAGTCCTCAAACGCGCAATTAAAACGATGAATCTGGCGCTGGAGCAAATGGATTTGCTGTGGCTTCCTGTTCACAAAAGCTGGCGCTTGAACGAGCGACATTACGGCGCGCTGCAAGGACTCAACAAAGCAGAAACCGCCGAACAGCACGGGATGGAGCAAACGAACATCTGGCGGCGAAGCTACGATATTCCGCCGCCACCGCTGACGCCAGATGACGAACGCTATCCGGGTCACGATCCGCGCTATGCTTCCCTTTCTGCGGAAGAATTACCCCTGACGGAATGCCTGAAAGACACGGTCGAACGCTTCCTGCCCTATTGGCACGAAACGATTGCGCCCGTCGTGAAATCAGGGCAGCGCGTACTGATTGCAGCGCACGGCAACAGCCTGCGCGCGTTGGTCAAATATCTCGACAATGTTTCGGATGACGAGATCGTCGGGTTGAATATTCCGACGGGGATTCCGCTTGTGTATGAGCTTGACGACGATCTGAAACCGATTCGCCATTTCTATCTGGGCGATCCTGAAGCAATTAAGAAAGCGACCGAAGCAGTCGCCGGACAGTTGCAGAAAAAATCGTAACGCGAGCAATGCGTTTACCGTTAGAGCAATTTACCTTACAGGTATTCGGGCAAAGCATCTACCTTCATTGACACAGAAACATTAGAGCACCTACTTTCCTTTACAAGCAGTACGTCTGCCAAGGTATACTTTGCCCTGTCCCCAATATCTTTGAATGGAGTTAGGAATGTCAGATTTGGAAATAGAAAGTCCATCAACTCACCTGCCGCCTGAAGAAGTAGAAACAGTAACGATCCGATTTGCCGGTGATTCAGGCGATGGAATGCAAGTCACCGGGTCACAATTCACTGCTACATCAGCAATCATTGGCAATGACATCTCGACGCTACCCGATTTCCCTGCGGAAATTCGTGCGCCAGCGGGAAGCCTGCCCGGCGTTTCCGGCTATCAACTCAACTTCAGCAGCCGCGATATTCGCACGCCCGGTGATGAGCCAAACGTCCTAGTCGCAATGAATCCGGCGGCACTCAAAACCAACATTAAAGACTTAGAACCCGGCGGAATTCTGGTCGTCAACACGGATGAATTTGTCGCGGGCAATTTGAAAAAAGCCGGATACGCAACGAACCCATTGGAAGACGGTTCACTCGCGGGCTATCGCCTTTTCAAGGTGGCAATTACATCGAACACGTTGAAGGCGCTGGAAGGCTCCGGGCTGCCCCACAAACAGGTGGAGCGTTGCAAAAACTTCTACTCGCTCGGCTTGATGTACTGGCTCTACGACCGCCCGATGGAACAGACCATCAAGTGGATTGATGAGAAGTTTGCCGTGCGGTCAGCAGAAATTGCGGAAGCCAACAAAGTCGCGCTCAAAGCGGGATTCAACTTCGCTGATACCACAGAGCTTTTCACCTCGCACTACCACGTTGCCAAAGCCAAAATCAAACCCGGCAAATACCGCAACATCATGGGCAACGAAGCAACGGCGCTCGGCTTTATCGCCGCTTCGCACCTGGCGGGTCGTCCATTGTTTTACGGCAGCTATCCGATCACGCCAGCCTCAGACATTTTGCACGAATTGTCAAAGCACAAGAATTTCGGCGTTCGCACGTTTCAGGCCGAAGACGAAATTGCGGCGGTCGGTGCAGCCATCGGCGCTTCGTATGCTGGGCAAATCGGCCTGACAGGAACCAGCGGCCCCGGCGTCGCCTTGAAGTCTGAATTCATCAACTTAGCGGTGATGACTGAATTGCCTCTTGTGATTGTTGATGTGCAACGCGGCGGCCCGTCCACCGGATTGCCAACCAAGACGGAACAGGCCGATTTGTTGCAATGTATGTATGGCCGCAATGGCGAATCCCCTGTCGCCATCGTCGCGCCCGCAACACCCGGCGATTGCTTCAATATGGCCATCGAAGCCGTGCGGATTGCTACCAAATACATGGTGCCAACGTTCTTCCTGTCGGATGGCTATTTGGCGAACGGTTCAGAGCCGTGGGAAATTCCGGCGATTGCCGACCTGCCCCAGATTTCCATTAACTTCCGCACTGAAACGGAAGGATTCTTCCCGTATTCACGCGACGAAGAAACGCTCTCGCGTCCGTGGGCCATTCCCGGCACGCCGGGGTTAGAGCATCGCATTGGCGGCATTGAGAAACAGCACATCACAGGCAACGTGAACTACGACCCGGACAACCACGATTTCATGTGCCGTTTGCGGGCGGAAAAGGTCGAACGCATTGCCAACGATATTCCGCTGCTCGAAGTCTATGGCCAGCCAACAGGCAAAGTCCTGGTGCTTGGATGGGGCGGCACGCACGGCGCGATCACGACCGCCGTTGAGCAATTACAAGAGCAAGGCCACGCCGTATCAAGCGCGCATCTGCGTTACTTGAACCCGTTCCCGAAAAACCTGGGCGAAGTGCTGAAAGGCTTTGAGACAGTCATTATCCCTGAATTGAATTTGGGGCAACTGTCCGTGATGGTGCGCGCCAAATATCTGGTAGACGCCGTCAGCTTCACGCAGGTCAAAGGCAAGCCGTTCAAGGTTTCCACGCTGGTGAACAAGATCAAAGAGTACCTATAGATTCCAAAATTTTATGAGTGAAAACGGACATACAACCAATGGCGCGGTCAAATTAACGCGCAAGGATTTCACTTCTGATCAGGAAGTGCGATGGTGCCCTGGCTGCGGGGATTATTCAATTCTCGCGCAGGTGCAACGACTGATGCCGGAACTCGGCATTCCCAAAGAAAAGATCGTGTTCATTTCGGGTATTGGCTGTTCCAGCCGCTTTCCGTATTACATGAACACATACGGTTTCCACACGATTCACGGACGCGCTCCGGCCATTGCTTCGGGCGTGAAGATTGCGAATCCTGATTTGCAGGTGTGGGTCGTGACGGGTGATGGTGATGCACTTTCGATTGGTGGCAACCATTTTATGCACGCGCTCCGGCGCAATTTCGATTTGAAGATTTTGCTCTTCAACAATCGGATTTATGGCTTGACCAAGGGGCAATATTCGCCAACCTCCGAGTTCGGCAAGATCAACAAATCGGCTCCGATGGGCGTGATTGATCAGCCGATCAATCCGTTGTACCTGGCGTTTGCCTCGCGCGCGACGTTTGTGGCACGTTCGATTGACATTGATCCGAAGCATTTGGCAGCGACGCTTGAACGCGCAGCAGCACACAAAGGCTCAGCGTTCGTCGAAATCTATCAGAACTGCAACATCTTCAACGATGGCGCATTCAAAGGGTTTGCCGAACGCGAAGTGCGCGAAGACCGCGTGATTCAAATCGAACACGGCAAGCCGCTGATTTTCGGTAAAGAGAAAAACAAAGGCATCCGCCTGAACGGCCTTAAGCCTGAAGTCGTCACAATCGGCGAAAACGGCATTACCGAAAGTGATTTGCTGGTACACGATGAACATTCGCCTGATCCGTTGCTAGGCTTTATTTTAGGGCGGATGGAGTTTCCTGAATTTCCGGTGCCGATGGGCGTCTTCCGTTCGATTGAACGTCCGTCGTATGAAAATTTGCTGACAGAGCAAGTGGATCGTGCCGTAGCCAATAAAGGCGCGGGCAATCTGGAAAAGCTGCTGCACAGCGGTGAAACCTGGGTCATCGGTGACGATGGCGAACACGCATAACAGGAGAAATCAAAAGGCAAAAGGCAAATATCAAAAGGCAAAAGGTCGGAAGATGATTTTTGTTTTATTCAGATGAATAAAGAAAAAAGAAAGTGCCGACCTTTTGCCTTTTGCCGTCAGTTGCGACTGTTTGAGATTTGCCTTTTGATTTCCTCTTTCTAACCAACCCAACACAATGAGCGACACGGTAACGCGTAGTGGACATTTGGTCGTAGTCATCGGCGCAGGGCCAGCCGGTATTTATGGCTCGCGTAAGTTGACAGAGGCCGGACATGAAGTAGTTCTGCTGAATCGGGACATCAAACCCGGCGGCCTCGCAGAATACGGAATTTACTTCAACAAGTATCGGATGAAAGAAGGCATCCGCGCTCAGTTCCGCAAAATCCTCGCAGACCCGCATATTCACTATCTCGGACACGTTCACATTGGACAGGCAGCGGAACTTTCGCTCGAAGAACTCCGCGCCATTGTACAGCCCTCCGCCATTGTTGTCGCGGCAGGCGCACAAGGAACGAAATTTCTGGGAATTCCTAACGAACAGCTTCCCGGCGTCTATCACGCCAAAGATTTGGTTTACCACTACAACGAATTGCCACCGTTCAGCCAACAACATTTTCGCATCGGTCAGCGCGTCGCCATCATCGGCATTGGCAATGTGATGGTAGACATCGCGCATTGGCTGGTTCACGAAAAGAAAGTCGCCGAAGTCATCGCCGTGGCACGTCGCGGCCCCTGCCAACGCGCTTACACCGATCAGGAAATCAAATCCATCGCGGCAAATATTGACACTGACGATTTGCACGCAGAACTCGAACGGGTGCGGTTACGCATTGGTGCTGATGGCGAGAATATGGAAGTGATCTGTCAGGCGATGACCAAATATATTCACGAAGCAAGCAAGGACGGAGCCAGTCCAACGAAGGTCAAATTCCGTTTCTTGTCCTCGCCCGTTGAAATACTCCACGATGCCGACGGGCATCCGCGCGCGTTGCGGGTGGAAGACACTGAACTTGTTCCCAAAGGCGATGATTTCAGTGCGCATGGGTTAGGAACATTTACGGACATCGAAGCCGACACCATTGTTTTTGCGGTCGGTGACAGCGTGGATTTCAGCCTTGGTCTGCCGTGCGGCAAAGGCGGATTTGCAACCAATCCCAACCCTGATGCAGACCATCCGGGCGCAGAATCCTATCAGGTCTTCGATCCTGAATCAGGGCAAGTGATGCCGGGGACGTTTGTCATCGGCTGGTCGCGGCAGGCTTCCGATGGGTTGGTCGGCAAAGCGCGGCAGGACGGCGAGCGGGGTGTGGCGGTAGTCAATCGTTATTTAGAAACGGTGGCGAAAGATTCAGAGGAAACCGCTGAGACAAAACTGGCAAGGCTGTCCGAAGCCCTGCAAACACGGGGTGTGCGCGCTGTCACCTACGCAGACGTTCAGCAGCTCGAAGCGATTGAAAAACAGATTGCGGAGCAACGCAGAATCGAATATTTCCGCTTCGCTACCAACGAAGAAATGTTTGCGCGATTATCGGTGTAGGATGGGCGGTTCGCCTATCCACAGAAAATTAAAATAACGCCACAAGACAGACGAGCCGTCTGCCCTATATTTATGCAGATTACCGTACTCAAAGAAACGCAACCTGACGAATCCCGTGTCGCCTTAATTCCCGAATCCGTCAAAAAACTTATCGGCCTGAAAGCTGCTGTTGCGGTTGAAAGCAATGCAGGCCAAAACGCAGGCGCAAGCGATGCCGATTATGAAGCCGCAGGCGCAAGCGTCTCAGCAGATCGCGCCGCCCTGCTCGCCTCAACCGACGTGTTGGTCGCCATCAACCGCCCAACCACCGACGACCTTGCCCACTTGAAAAAAGGCGCAGTCGTCATCGGTTTTCTGCGCCCGCTGGATGAGCCAGAAGCACTCCGACCAATGCTGGAGCAAGGATTGACCGCGTTTTCCGTCGAACTGATTCCCCGCACCACGCGCGCACAGGCAATGGATGCGCTGTCTTCGATGGCGACCATCGTCGGCTACAAAGCGGTCTTGCTCGCGGCGGATCGTGTGCCGCGAATGTTCCCGATGCTCACGACTGCCGCCGGCACGGTGCCACCTGCAAAAGTTTTAGTGTTAGGCGCGGGCGTCGCAGGCTTACAGGCGATTGCAACCGCGCGGCGATTAGGCGCAGTCGTCGAAGGCTTCGATGTACGCGCCGCAGCCGGTGAGGCTGTCCGTTCACTCGGCGCAAAATTTCTGGAAATAGATCTGGGCGGTCAATCCGCCGAAGGCGCAGGCGGCTATGCCAAAGAAGTGACCGAAGAGGTGATGGATCGCAGCCGCGAGTTGATCGCCAAACAAGCCAAACAAACTGATTGCATCATTACGTCGGCAGCCATCCCCGGCAGGAAAGCGCCGATTCTGATTACCGAAGAAGCTGTCCACAATATGAAACGCGGCTCCGTCATCGTAGATTTGTCAGGCGCAACGGGCGGCAACTGCGTCTTGAGTCAACCCGGTGCAACAATTGATGTGAATGGCGTGACGATCATGTGTCCGTTGAATCTGGCAGCAACTGTGCCCGTGCATGCCAGCCAGTTGTATTCGCGCAACGTGACGGCATTTTTGAGTCCGATGATTAAAGAAGGCGAACTGAGTTTGGATTTCAATGATGACATCGTCGCGCCGAGTTGCGCGGTACATCAGGGCGAAGCAAAGCACCCACGTTTGCAAGCAGTATTGGCGGCGAAATCGTAGTTAGCTGACAGTATATCTGCGTGCTAAACTCGAACGGAAAGAGAGGTAAGTCATGAGCGTAACTACGTATGAAGCTATCGTAGAAAATGGACAGATCAAATTACTTCAGTTGCTACAACTGCCGGAAAAAACGAAAGTTTACGTGGTCGTGCCAGACGTCGAGATACCATCGCCCATCAAGATTGGTAGCCCGCGCTTAAGGCATCCAGAGCAGTTGATTCACTTTGTCAAAGAGGTCATTGAGGAACCGGAAGATGCCAGCTTACGATAGCAGCCTTTTTACGCCTCCCGCACCTGTGGCACGAGTGACATTACGAAACCCAAACACGGGCGTGACGTTGGCCGATATTCCAATGCTCATTGATTCCGGCGCAGACGTAACGCTGTTGCCACAGTCTTCAGTCGAATTTCTCGGTATTGTGACGGAGGCAAACACCGCTTACGAATTAACAGGCTTTGATGGCAACCAGAGTTCGGCGTTGGCAGTGCGCGCGGACTTGCTCTTTGAGCGCAAAACCTTCAAAGGCCAGTTTCTGCTCATCAATCAGGAAGTGGGATATATCGGGCGCGACATCTTGAATCATCTCTCCTTATTACTGGATGGTCCTGGCGGGCATTGGGAAACGCGTTAGATTTCCAATGCCCGCGATTCCCGTGCAGGCATTCGCGCCCCGTAACGGCGTTTTTGAGTCCGATGATTAAAGAAGGCGAACTGAGTTTGGATTTCAATGATGACATCGTCGCGCCGAGTTGCGCGCTGCATCAGGGCGAAGCAAAGCATCCGCGCTTGCAAGCAGCGTTGGCGGCGAAATTGTAAGGAAGAAGGCAAGAAGGCGCTACAAAAATGGACGAAGGCGAGCTTTCGAGTTTACTAAAAAAGTTTTTTGAAATGGTTAGGGATTTTCAAAACCAAGCAGCGACTGCCAATGATTTACTGCGAACCTACCTACATCTTGAGAATCCCATGTATTGGCGTCAAGGCAAAGTTCTACAAACGGGAAAGTGCGGCCCCAATAATTCCATCCGATATTTTTATCACGGCAGTGGTTGTCGGGTGGAAACAAAACATCTTTTGATTGATTGGGATTATGGATTTGATGGACGAACTGATGGCTTCGATTTATGGCGACTACGATGCTTTGCCAAAAATTGGGCCAATAAATATCCAGAGTTTAGTGACAACGACTTACTGAAAATAGTTTTTCAAGAAGTCCAAAATAAAAGGCTAGTACACCAACCATTTTTGTCGAAACAAGATGATCTATTTTACTTGGATGAGACTCAGGCTGAACCTGACCTGAAAGATAAATAAGTTACTGGTTTGACCAAAGGATTTGGACATGAAAACCGACATCTTAATTTCTTCTTTGTACGTTTTCGCCCTCGCCGCGTTTCTCGGCTATCAAATTATTTCGCGCGTTCCGCCTTTATTGCACACACCATTGATGGCGGCAACGAATGCGATTTCGGGCATTTCATTAGTCGGCTCGCTCGTCACTGCCGGAGCTGAGCACAGCACGCTGAG
The DNA here is from genome assembly GCA_016789725.1 of Blastocatellia bacterium. GTDB lineage: Bacteria > Acidobacteriota > Blastocatellia > RBC074 > RBC074 > JAFDVL01. The sequence continues at coordinate 38,100 of JAEUQN010000024.1, forward strand.
CACGATTCTGGGCGTCATCGCTGTGATCGCGGCGACAATCAATGTGGTCGGTGGATTTACGATCACGGAACGCATGCTCAAGATGTTTCAGGACAAATTGCCGAGTGATTCCCCAAAAGATTCCAAAGACAAGAAGGAGGAGAAACACTCTTAATGGAATCCAAATATTTGATTGAAATTGCCTACATCATCGCTTCGACCCTGTTCATCTTTGGCCTCAAAGGTTTGAGCCATCCCAAGTCGGCACGCAACGGCATGAACCTGGCGGCAATGGGGATGCTCGTGGCAGTCGTCGGCACATTGTTGCACCACGAAATCGTCAGCTACACCTGGATCATTGTCGGGTTGCTGGTGGGTTCGCTGATTGGATCGGTGATGGCGCTGAAGGTTTCGATGAACGCACTGCCGCAACGGCAGGCGATTTCGCTGGCCTTTGGCGCATTGGCGGCAACACTGGTCGGCGTCGCGGAATATATGCGCGGCGGAGCAGAACTCGGCAGCTTCAAAATGACCGCGCTGGGGTTTGAAGTTTTGTTCGGCAGCATAACCATTGCAGGCAGCCTCGTCGCATTTGCCAAATTACAGGAATTGATTCGCGGAACTCCGCTGACCTTCAAAGGCCAGAACATCTTCAACATCGCGCTGTTTACCTTCACGATAGGAATTTTCATTTCGCTGATCTTTTCGCCGGGAAACGAAATCATGTTTTACGTGATGATCGGGCTGGCGTTTTTGTTTGGCTTGTTGCTGGTGTTGCCGATTGGCGCAGCAGATATGCCCGTGGTGATGTCGCTGATGAATTCGTATGCCGGTTTAGCATCTGCTGCGACGGGCTTTGCGCTGAATAACAACGTGTTGATTATCGCAGGCACATTGGATGGATTTTCTGGCTTCATCCTTTCGATTCTGATGTGCAAGGCGATGAACCGCTCAATGACCAACGTGCTGTTTGGAGCATTTGGCGGCGCGTCCGAAGAACAACAAGCCATTGAAGGCGTGCAGCGTGAGGTGGGGATTGATGACGTCGCCGTACAATTGGCCTACGCGCGTCAGGTTGTCATCATTCCTGGCTATGGCCTGGCCACCGCGCAGGCGCAACATACAGTTCGTGAATTGGCCGAAGCATTAGAACATCGTGGGGTCATCGTCAAATACGCAATTCATCCAGTGGCGGGGCGCATGCCGGGCCACATGAATGTGTTACTGGCCGAAGCGAATGTGCCGTACTCTTCGCTTTACGAGTTGGAACAAATCAATCCTGAAATGGGCGCGACCGATGTGTCCATCGTGATTGGCGCGAATGACGTCGTGAATCCCGATGCCCGTGACAATCCGAAAAGCCCGATTGCCGGGATGCCGATCATCGAAGTAGACAAATCCAAACAGGTCATCGTGCTGAAACGCGGCAAAGGCAGAGGGTTTTCCGGCATTGAAAATCCGCTGTTTTTCAAGCCAAACACCGGAATGTTGTACGGCGACGCCAAAGCGTCATTGGCAAAACTGGTGCAAGCCGTTCAGCAAGCCTAAGCCGCTTGCTCAGCGGATTTTGCAATGCGGCGCGATGCCTTCCAGCAAAAACTGCTCCTGATCTGCGACCGGTTGCCATCCTAAATCCTGCTTGACCTCGTGGTTATCGAAGTAACCATAGAGGCTGGAACAATTCATGTCATGGAAATTAGGAAACGCTTCAAATCGCCCACAGGTCATCTTAAGAAGCCATCGCAAGACACTCGTTGATTTCATCATCCAAGGTCGAATATTGACCACTTTGATGGGGCGATCCAGGACCGTTGACAACTCCTTCACGTATTCGCGCGCCGTTAACCGAACATCCCCAACCAGGTTATACGACTTCCCATCAATTTCAGGCGCGGTAAGTGCTAAGTAATAAGCTTCCGCAGTATCACTTGCCAGGACAAATGGAAGCGGATGAGTACCGCTCCCCAGACACGTCGCATGTTGTTTGTTGTAAAATTTGGCGACCCCGCTGTGATAAGGATTGCCATCTTCGCCAATCACCAAACCGGGCCGGAAAATACACACATTCAGCCCCTTCTCACGGTGCATATCCAGCAAAAGCTGCTCGCACACAGATTTGAATTTTGAGTATGGATCGCGGTTGTTAAATTGTGGATCAGGGCCGGTGGAATCTTTGAGGATTTGGTCAGGACTCGACATGTCCAAAACCCCAATTGTGCTGGTGTAGATCAGCCGCTTGACCTTTTTTCGCAGACAAACTTCTGCCACATTGCGTGCGCCACCGATGCCTACTTGTTCCAGGTATTCCCAACTACTGTCTCCGAAACTAAACGCCAGATCAATCACGTATGGAGCATCACCAATGACGGCTTCGACATCACGGGGATTAGCGATGTTTCCGGGATAACAACTAACCAGATCGTGGGAAAAAATTTCCGGCAAGCCGCGATTGCCTCGCGCCAGAACATTGACACGCAACCCTGCTTCAACCAGCCGTTTGACGATATGGCGACCGATAAATCCCGTGCCGCCAAAAATCGCGACATCCGCTGGTTCCTGCCAGGCGGTCTTGATCTCTGGAGCGCGCACCGGCGAAGCTTCAAGGACCGCAACGCCTTCTGTGATGCGTTCGCACATACGGATCACTTCGATCCCAAAATCAACATCTACGGGCAGCTTTTTATCCTCCAATCCCTGATAGAAACTTTCGATTGAATTCCGCATCCCAACGGCTTGCCAATCCGCCGGATACCGCAGGCCGAAGGTGGCTTTTAATTCTTCGACAAAGCCGCGATAACTTTGCCAAGCCGCCTGTCGGCTAAGGGCAAGACCGGTGTGAGAATTAATAAAATCCCGCCCTTTGGTGCTGGTCTCGGTGACGACACGATTGCGCATCACATCCACCGCAATCGTGCCATTCTCACAAATGATAAACATGCCAATGGTGGGGAATTCCTGTCCGATGGAATAGAAAAACTGGGTCGTAGCATGTTCACAAATCATCGAGACATGCCAGGTCCCAAAGAAATCAATGCCGGGAGCCAGTTTCACCGGATCGCGTGTCAGGACCTTACATTCGCGCATCTCTCCAACTAAATCATAAATCTGCGACAAGGGATGAACCGCTTGCTCGAAGAAAATGTTTTGCGGAGCTTGAAACATCCAATGGGTGTATTTCTTGGCGGCTAATAGAGACAAATCCGTATTCCAATAACAATTGATGTGATGGATTTTCCCTAAGGCCTTCTCTTTAACAATTTCTTTGACGCGCAAATGCGCAGGCGTGAAAGCAGTATTTTGGTTCACGCCCACCATGACGCCATGTTTTTTCGCAGCTTCTTTTAAAGCGAGAGCATGTGAAACGCTAAGGCACATGGGTTTTTCAATTAAGACGTGAATTCCCGCTTCGATATAAGGCAACGCCACATCTTTGTGTTTGTGCGGCGGGACGAGAATATGTGCAACATCACAAAGCTTCCTGGCAAAAACCTCCGATGGCTCAGCATACGCGGCTTCTATATTCCAGAGTTTGGCAAGCCTTTGAGCCATGTCTAGCTGAGGGTCCACGACGGCAGTGACGTTGACCCAGGGAAGAGATTTGAGAATTCTGATGTGGCTCTCGGAGATTCCTCCGGCTCCAACAATACACACATTGACGCTTTTACCCATAATGGCACGCTCCTTTTGATCCGGCTTCTTAACGGGAGCCTCGCTTCTTTAAGCGGGGAAAAGTAAATAGTGTGAATCGTGGGAGAGTTTCAGAGGAAATAGGGAAAAGCGCGTAAAAAGCAAATAGGTAATCGAAAGATTGCCCATATAAGTGGTGAGCCGTGGTGGACTCGAACCACCGACCCACTGGTTAAAAGCCAGTTGCTCTACCGACTGAGCTAACGGCCCACTTGAAGGAAGCGGAGATACTAGCAATCAAACTACGCTTCGTCAACCATCCCTAATGTTTTTTTCAACCTCAAGCTAGAGCAGGTTGAAAGTGAACTCAATGGACATCCGTACACTAACCGGTTGACCATTTTTCATCGCCGGGCGGAAGCGAATCTTTTGCGCAGCTTTAATCGCTTCCTCGTTCAAGCCGTCTGGCAACCCACGTGTAACACGAGGACCAGAAACGCGCCCATCTGCCGTAAAGACCACACTCACAACGACGACACCCTGCACACGATTCTGGCGTGCGGATTCGGTGTATTTGGCTTTCTCTTGATATAAGATCGTCGGCCTCAAGCTTGCTGAGGCAGGGAAAATCCCGCCGGAACCATCCGTCCCCGCACCACCGCCAATTTCGCCTTTGCCACCACCTTTATTGAAGCCTTCGCCAGGACCTTGTCCACCGCCTTTACCATCGCCGAGTCCGGTTCCGCTGCCGCGTCCAAGTGAAGGTGGGGCATCAGCTCCATTTTCAAGCCCAATCGGACCAGCCTTGGTAATCGAAAGCTTGTCATCCCCAATCGTTGTCGGAGCGACGACCAATGATGGATTCTTGATCGTGGGCGTCCGCAAAGTGGGAGGCATCACCTGTGGCAACATCGTCATTTGCGGAGGCACGCCTTTGCTGACAGGCGCATTCGTATTCTGTCCGCCGCCACCTTGTGCCTGTTGCGGTTTGGGTTTGCTGCCACCGGTGAATCCATCCCCTTTTCCTTTCGGGATTTCTTTCTTAACTACCTCAATTTTCTTCTCAACCTTTGGCTCTTCCTCAGCCAGCGTTGGTTCCAACATGCGAAATTGCTCAGTCTTGGCCTGCACGGTCAGACATTGAGCGGGAAAGACCTGGCAGAACCAGCGATCCGAGAAAAAAACAAAGGCGAGCAAGGCCATCAGAGGAACCCAATTGGCTACTTCCAAACCGATCTTGGGTACCGCAATTCCCTGAGTGAATTTATTGATGATGCGGCTGAGCAAAAAGCCGCGAACGGCATAGCACCCGACCAGATAGGTGCTCAACGCAAGACAAACTACATTGAACATCACGGGCTTTTCTTTGCCTAGCAACGCCAAGGTGTGGAAGCACAGATAGGCCGTGCCATAACCAATCACTGCCATTTCCGAACCGGCCAGCAGCATATTCCGGCGACGCATATTGCTGCCATCGCCGCGCACGAGTCCAACAAAAAACTGTTTGGGATCACTGCGTAATTCCTGCCACGCGGAGCCAAGTTCTCGTCCGACACGAGAGAACAACGACTCATCCGGGATTAAGACTTGAAACCCCTGCGTCGTTCCCGGAGCAAGCTTGCCGCCGACGAACTGGTTGTCTTTGATATTTTTTAGCGAAGCGACCAGGCGACTAATCAAGCTCGGAGCTTCTGGCAGCGCCAGGTTCAGACCAAAATCTTCGGCGGGAGCGGGAGCGATTTTCGCATTGCCGTTGGTCGCCACGTTGGCCGCCACAGTTGCCACAGGAGTCACTTTCGCAGCCTCGGCAACGACGGCTTTGGTTTCAACCGGAAGCGATGCCGGAACAGGAGGCGTCGGAGCCTTGTATTCCAAATCGCGGGGCGCAATATATGGCGCGGGCGCTGGAGCTTCAGGAACAGAAACAACCGCTTCTTCAATGACCGTCGGCGTAATCGTCGAAGCAGCTACTTCAGGAACGGCTTCGCGCGTAACTTCAGGTCGAAGCACCTCGTTCAAAGCAGGCGTGATCACGGGCGCGGTAACTACGGCAGGCTGCGAGCGCCGGGCGTATTCTTCACTCGTAAGCAACGTTGAGTTATCTTGCGGGCAATATTTGAATCCATCTGGATAGCTAGATTGACAAGTCGAACAAATTTTCATGCCTCACCTCATTATTTTTTCTAAATCTTAGACTTGCAAATACTCAAAAGCAAGAATTCATCCCATTTTCCAAATCGCTGCTTAGGTGTCGAATCTGTGTTACAGGTTGCCACGCCGGAGCGATGCTTTGGTTTTGCAAGATCATTCTGACACATCCCATAAACGCTTCCCGCGCTACTTTTGTGACACGGGCGGCGTTTTTTTATACTGTTCCAGTTTTCGATAAAGAGTTTTGCGTCCAATGCCCAGTAAGCGTGCCGTTTTGGCCTTATCTCCATCCGTGAACAAAAGCGTTTGCTCAATCATTAATTGCTCCACTTCCTCAATTGGCGTTGGCACTGCAACTTCAATATGGCTCAGGCTGGCTAAATCAGAAAATTGAGCACGAATCGCTTCGGGCAGGTCGTGTTCAGTGATCATGCGCCCGGCGGCGATAATCACCGCGCGTTCAATACAATTTTCCAATTCGCGAACGTTTCCCGGCCAGGAATAATTCTTGAGCATTTGAATCGCACGGTCATTAATCCCTACCACTCGTTTGCCGCTGCGTTGTTGATAATGCTCAATAAAGTGAGCCACCAGCGAATAAATATCTTCAGCCCGCTCCCGCAGCGGTGGCAAATAAATAGGATAGACGTTCAGGCGATAAAACAAGTCACGACGAAAGCGCCCGGCTTCGATTTCGGCTTCGAGGGTTTTATTCGTTGCCGCGACGACGCGGACATCTGTTTTCAAGACTTCATTGCCACCAACACGCGTAAATTCCCCGTCTTGTAAAACGCGCAACAAACTGACCTGCGCGGCCAAACTCATTTCACCGATTTCGTCCAGAAACAGGGTGCCACTATTGGCCTCTTCAAATTTCCCCATCCGGCGGGCGCGCGCATCCGTAAAAGCACCGCGTTCGTGTCCAAACAATTCGGATTCAAGCAAGGTCGGCGGAATCGCACCGCAGTTAATTTTCACAAACGGCTTCGAGGCACGTCGTGAATTAAACTGAATCAGGCTCGCAATCAATTCTTTGCCTGTGCCGGACTCACCCTGAATCAAAACCGTCGTGTTGCTATCCGCAACCGATAAAACCATCTCAATCGCACGGCGCAACTTGGCAGAAGAGCCGATGATTCGTTCGTTCGAGCGCACGTCATTTAATTCGCGCTTCAGGCGAACAACCTCTGCGGCGAGACGATCTTTCTCCAAGGCAATGCCAACCTGACTCGAAATCCCGCCCAGCAATTGCACATCGTAGTTGGAAAATCGTGCCGCTGCTTTCGCCCAGACCAACGCGAGAATCCCGAATACATTGCCTTTGATAGTGATCGGTGCTACCAGGGCCGATTCGCCTTTGATGATATTGTTCAGCACATAGCGCGCGAGCGGCGAATCTTTTGGCGTCTCGAATTTAAGGATCGTCCCTTCTTCCATCACTTCACGCACGACGGGATGATCGGGGACGCGAAGTGAACGGGCTTCGCGGAAGCGCCCTTCAATGCTGCGCCGGGCATCGAACCCACGCCGGGCGCGAATCGTATCGAAGTGCAAATGCTCGCCAGCGGTGTCGAGGATCGCAATGCAGCCATAATCCGCGCTGAGCAATTCCAACGCCTTATCAATGACGAAGTCTTTGATCTCATTGAAATCGCTGCGTGTATTGATATCGTTCGAGATTTCGAGCATCAATTTGGTCAGCGCGATTTCCTTTTCTTTCTGGTCGTAAAGCTGCGTGTATTGAATCGCAATCGAAGCCTGCGCCGCCAACCACTCGACCATTTTGATTTCTGATTCGGTCCAATGATGCGGCTCTGAGGTGTAATGCAATCCGATGACGCCGAGCAATTCATCGCGGGCCACAAAGGGCGCGACCAGAACGGAGCGCGTGCCGATCAACTGACACGTCGTTCGCACCCAAAACGGCAAATCGGATTTGGCAATGTCATCAATCGCAAAATGACGAATCGTCGGGAGGCGATGATAGATAGCTTCCTTCGGAATAAACGATTGCGGAATGTGAAAGCCCGCGCCGGATTTTAGCTTTTCGCTCGCGCGATATTCATAGCTAACAATGAAACCGCCCTCTTTGGCGGGCGTGATGACTGTGCAGCGATCCACTCCCAATTGTCGCCCCAGTTCGTTCACCGTCGCCTGTAAAAACCGGTCCAGATCAATAACACTGTTGACTTCGGGATTGATCCGATTCACCAGCGCATCGCGGGCTTCATACATTTCGATCAATTGCGCCTGATTAATTGGGTTAAGTTCTGACATAGACACCACATTCTAAAACAAACCAACGCGCGAACGCTTCACAACCAACCGCAAGACATCCGCGAACGTCTCAAATTCCTGACAGGCGATGCCGCGCGTCCGGCAATACTCCGCCAGATAACGCTTCGCCAAGACCTCATCCGCAACTTCTGCGGAAGCGCGATCCGATAAACCATCGCCAATAAAAACCGTATAAAAACCTGCGGCGCGGGCCTGTTGAATGGCTGCCGCTTTGTCGTGACCATAATCGGAATCATCCCGAAACACGCAACGCCATCCCGTCTCCAAGGGTTGAATCCGGCTGGCTAAAATTTCCAATTCGGGAAATGCGGACGAAGGCAAAAATAAATCAATGACTTCGTGAAACCCCGCGCTGAGAACTGTCAGCGGAATCTGCTGCGCGCGACACCACTGCACAAATGGATTGAAATCCGGGTCAACTTGAATCTTCGCCCGCAACAGTTTTTCGGCGTCATCAAACGACGCGCGAATCGTTGCCATTTCGGCGGTAATACCATCGCGCAAGGTCATCGTGTTGGCGCGCAACTGTTGTCCGACCTGTTCCAGAATAGCAGGACCTCCGCCTAACTCTTTGGTTAGAAAAACGAGCGAGTCGGTATCTGTAATCGTGCCGTCGAAATCAGTAAAAATATGAAGTTTGGAATAAGTCACTGGTGTTTTGAGATTAAAAATTGGAGATTTGAAATTGGGATCATTGTTGCCGCACCGTCACACCGGCGGGCGGTTGGAAGCTAAAAACAGAATCGGCAATTACGGTATTTTCCCGCACATTCGTCAGCAAAAAATCAATGCGCGCGTTGCCCGATTTCAGAAGCGACAGACGCGCCAGCGTCAAGCTGTTCGGTTCAACTTCAATGAGTAATTCCCGAATATCACTGCGGCGCTTCGGGATCATTCGCAGCACTCGATTCCCCGCCCGAATCGGAGCCTCATCCGCCAATTCAATGCGGGAAAAATCACGCCGCAAATTGCCGCGCCCCAGCAAAAACATAAACGGCGCGCGCCAATCATCGGTTTGCTTTGCACTGACGCGCGTCGCACTGCGCTCAGCGGGGAGGTATTCAAAAACGACCTTGCCATCGGAAATGTAAAGCTTGGCTTCCGGCGTTGCATATTCCCATCGCATTTTGCCCGGCTTCTTTAGTTGCAATCGCCCGCTTTCTCGACGCGTTCGTTCACCGGGTGCATTGTAGATTTGCGTAAAATCAGCACTCAGGGTATTCAACCGTAGATATTTCCCCTGTAAACCATTGATAAGCTGATCCAGCTCCTTCGAACTGCCAGCCGAAAAACCAATCATTCCAAAGGGCCACCACAAGCAGACCAAACAGGAAACCAAAATTCTCATCAAATTGACGGGCAACCAATTAAACTTAGTACAGTAAATTTCGATTATAGATGGAATTCAGCACACAGTATACCGCCATAGGCCACAAAATTTGTCAGTTTGACTTGGCAAATTCTGTCAAAGAGACAACCTGACCGATTCGGTTACAGTCTTCCCAAGTTCAATCATTTTGGAGTTTATCGCTTGCAGCCAGGAAACTCTCTTAATTGGCACGCCAGTTGACTTGGGTTGGAACTGGTGTGTGGCGTGTTTCTGTGGAGTCTGCGCTGCACATCCTCAGCTCAATTGCAGTGAAAGGAAACGCGCATATGAAAACTCTCACCAAAAGTTCAAGTCTCATCTCTTTCTTTTTTTCCCTTCTCATCGCGGGCAGCGTCTTCGCTGCCTTGTATGGCCGACCAGCGGTGAAGGTCTTTTTAGTGGGGACAGTAGAACGAAACCATCAGCCGCTCACCTTGGAAAAAGCCGGGCTGCTGAATCCGGGGGAAATTCTGCAATGGACCATTAAGTCGCAGAATGACGGCAACGCTCCCGCCCATCACTACAAAACCATCGGTGAAATCCCCCCTGGCACCAGCTATGTGATCGGCAGCGCCCGCGCTGAAGGGAATGTCGGCGTTGTGTACAGCATTGATGGCGGCCAATCCTTCGAGGCCAAACCAATGATTGACCAAAAACAACCGGATGGCTCGGTCCGTAAAGTGGCGGCTCCCGCTTCGTCATACACGCACGTGCGATACGAATGGAATGACCCGCTCAGCGAAGGCAAACAGGTTTCGGCCTTCTACAAAGTACGTGTCAAATAACCTTGACCGAACTGGGAAGATGCAGTTCCTTCCTGTTTTTACAGCCCGCTTCAGTCTTTGACCGGGACAAACCGCAAGCCCTGTAGGCAAGTCTGTCTTCACCACCAACAACTAATTTCTATTTGTTCAGGAGTAATAAACGATGAAGAGGAAAAATCACCTCTGGGGCAAGGTGCTGATCGGTGCGATTGCCCTTTTTACCAGCTTAGAAATAGCTTTCGCACAAGCCACTCCCGGCGGCACAGTGATTCGGAACAGAGCTTCTGCGACTTACACAGACGACGTTTCCAATCCAACCAAATACAGTTCCACCTCCAACGAAGTCACGACGACGGTTTCCTACGTCGCCGGTCTTGAAATCACGCCTGACGGCAGCACGCCATCAACCACTGTCACGCCTAGTTCAACCGCGACATATACATTTACGGTCCGCAACCTTGGCAATTTCACAGACAACGTGGAATTCCTGGCCAGCGGAGCTAGTGTCCGACTGACTGGCCCAGGCACGATTGCGCAAGCGTTTGTGGACATCAATAGCAACGGCAATTACGATTCAGGGACGGACGTAGATATTCTTGGCAACGGCGCAGCCGTCACCACTTCGCTGGCACAAAGCGGTTCAGTCGCCGTGGTGGTCAAAGTCACTGTCAACTCAGGTGCAACCGCCGGACAAACACTCAAAGTAGATTTGGGCGACACGGCGGGCAGTTCCCCGTACGACAACCAAACGGCAGATAATTCGACCAACGAAGTTCACACCAAACATCCCGGCAGCATCACGGCAGTAAATGGCGAACGCGAAGCCAAGGGTGACATCACGATGACCGTCGGTGCAATCCCAGCCGTCACCAACGGACCAACAGGCCAGCCAGATGCGCAAGGCCCCGGTCCCAGCACCAACACGGATTACACGAACAAGGCCGTGAGTGCTTCCACCACCAACACGCCTATTGTTTTTGATAACACCCTCAAGAATGGTGGTAACTCGGCAGACACCTTCACCCTAAAAGTAGCAACGGGTGGTGCGGTGGCCGGATCGAAAGTTGAAATCAGCATAGACGGTGGAACTTTGTGGACAGAAGTGATTACGAACGGTTCGCCGAGCGGTACCCCTTCCGTCACGACAACGTCGGTCGCGTCCGGCTCAAACTTCAACTACAAAGTCCGCGTGACGCTGGCAAGTGGAGCCACGACCTTGACCGCGTACGAAACCATTGTGCAGGCCTGTTCGGTACTTGATCCGACACAGATGAACAACACGATTGACCGCATTTATACGGGCTATCTACGCCTCGTCAAAACGGCGACCGTGACCAATGCGACAGGCATTGGCGGAGCAACGGAACCAGTGCCGGGTGCTGACATCGAATACGTGATTGCGTACGACAACATTGCAAACGCTCCGACCGGGACCGGCAATGTTGATCTGGATGCGCTGCAAGTTGTCATCACGGAAGACGGCGATGTCTCGCCGAACAATTGGTCAACGACAACGGACCGCGTCGCCAGCACCGAATCGGATTCACGTGGCGGCAGCATCGCCATCAGCAACAGTACCGGCGGGGTTGCCAACAGCAAATATGTGGACACCGTAGGAACTCTCGCGGGAGGGCAATCCGGGACGTTCCGATTCAAACGCAAAATCAAACAATAACGATGGTGGCAATATTGATGGTGAATGAAGAAGGCTGGAACGGCGCGGCACGAAACTAAACGCACAGCGTTGACGCCACTGCCCCGCTCCAGCCTTCATCCTTACGCTCTGTTCACGTTTTACCAATGGTCGGAGCAATTGGGATGGAAGATTGGCTCAGACTTATGTTTCATAAACTCACGACTCAGCTTGTGATGTTGGTGCTTATCGCGGTCGGCAGTGTTTGCGCCCAGGCCCAAACCCCTCCCACGGGAAACACCGGAACCATCGGCAAGGTCATCACAAATCAAGCTCACGCCAGTTACAGCGATCCCAGCGGCAACAATTATCAAACCTCTTCGACCCCCATCAGCCTGACTGTCAATGCTGTCGTCGCGCTGAGCGTCGCCCCCGACGACACACAACCAACCGGCATCCTCATTCCCAACGAATCGGTCACGCGCATCTTTCGCGTTTGCAATGTTGGTAACGTCGAAGATACCTATGCAATCATTCAATCAACAATTACCGCTCCAGCGACCATCTCTGCCTTGTACTGGGACATAGATCAAAGCGGCACATTAACGCCAGCCGACACGCCAATCACCTTGAATACAACGCGCAGCCCATTGCTGCCAGCGGGCGAATGCCTGAACGTTCTCGTCATCGTTGCTTCCGGCGCGATCAAATTGGACGAGGTTATTACCATCGGGATTTCAGCCCGCTCCCAAACAGACCCCAACAAAACTGATCCCGGCACGATCATCAACAAAGGCGGCGAAGCAACCAAAGTTTCTGATCCGGCAAACCCAGCGCTGCCGCCCGTTAAGTACGTCGAAAACAAAGACCACGTGACCTCGACCGCCGGAGCCATCCTCAATTACAGCATCAATTTTCGCAACAGTGGGGCAACACCTGCGGTCAACGTTCTACTCTCGGACGATTTACCAAGCGAATTGGATTATGTCCCCGGCACATTGAAGCTCGGCAACACGCCGCTGACGGATGCGATTGACGGCGACGTCGGCCATATCATCAACAGTCGCCGCATTGAAGTGAAGCTGGCGAATGTGGCTATCAACGAAGTCGTAACCGCTACTTTTCAGGCGCGGCTCAACAGCAACACGAAACCCGGTGTCGGCGTCATCAACACGGCTATCGTGGCGGGTGACAATATTGGCACCGCCATCCGCACGGCTCGAACCACCGTCGTCATCAATCCCGAAGGCACTGTTTATGCGGGCTACAGTGGCGGCAGCGTCGTGATTTCGGGAGCACAGGTTTTAGTGACCACCGATCCCGAAGGCAAAGTGCCGTTGCCGATGTCAACCGGTGGTTTTTCGCCGAACCCCAATAATGAAAATCCTTTCCTGAGCGATCCGCGTGGTCACTTCGCGTTTGCCTTCGCGCCCAATCAGGTCGGAGCGCCGGGCGCACCTGCAACCTACTACGTTCACGTCACCGCGCCTGGCTATCGTGGGCGCGTCATCGAAGTGAAGTTGGAGCCAGCCGCGATTGGGCTTTTCAAGGTAGACGTGCGCAGTTTAGATGGGCAGCCGATTGCACAAGCCGGAAGCTTTACCCTGACCACGTCGGGCGTCACGCTGGCAGACATCTCGGCGCTGGTGATGAACATTCCGATGTTCGAGAGCACAACCCTCCAACTCACGAAAGTCGCGGACAAACAACGCACCGAGATTGGAGACACCGTTTCATATCGGCTGGAAGCCCACAACGCCACGGCTGGAAAACTCAGCGATGTGGAATTGGTGGATACATTGCCGCCGTCTTTCACCTACGTTCCCACAACCGCGCGCGTCCAAATCGGAAGCGCCGCCGTCAGCGCGCTTGAACCTGCCATCGTCAATAACCAAATGGTGTTTGCGATTGGCGAATTAAATCCTGGCGCGCGCGTCATCATTACTTATCGGCTGCGCGTTGGTGCCAATGCCAGACAGGGCGAGCAAATCAATTCGGCCATCATTCAAGGCTTCTTTCCCAATGGCGACCCAGCGCGGACGCAACCGGTCAAAGCGCCGGTGTTAGTTGGGATGGGCGCGTTTTCGATGCGGCAAATCATCATCGGACGCGTGTTTGAAGATACAAACGGCAACGGCTTGTTTGAATCCTGTGACCGTCCGGTCATTGGCGCACGCATTTACCTGAACAATGGCGTTTCAGTCATCACCGATTCATTTGGCTTGTACAATTTTCCTTCGGTGGAAGAAGGCGCCACCGTCGTGGCCCTTGATCCAATCACCGTTCCGAAAGGTTATGCGCTACAAGACAACAAACAAAAATCCGGTCGTAGTTGGACACGTTTGGTACGCACGCCGCTCGGTGGTGGCGGGTTGAATCGCGTCAATTTTGCACTGGAAAAAACAATTAATCCCGTCACCGAAACCGTCACGGACATCGGTTCCGTCGAAGCCAGCGTAACCACAACGACACCGGCAACGCCTGCGACACCTAATTCGCTGGCGGCAATGTGGGCGGCCAAAGGAAAAGATGGTGACGATGCGGCAGAAGAATCCGAAGCCGCTAAACGCGAGGCGAATGGCAAAGATAATGGTGCTTTCGACGGTGCATTTGATCGGCTGCTCAACAAACGCCCCGATCCCAAAACACGCGCGGGCGCAGTCGCAATGAACGTTGGCAAATCCGGTCACAAAGCGCCCGGAACTTATGATGAAGCCGCTAACGACACGATCACGCCTGTCGAGCCGGGCAAGATTGTCGTGCTTTCGCCCGAAGCCAACGAAGTGATTATGGAAAACGCGTTGCGGGTCGAAGCGCGCGTCCATCTGGATTACAACGTCGCGCTCGAAGTTGCGGGTCAACGCATTCCCGAAACCAATATCGGCGTCAAAGAAGTAGACCGCAAAAACAAAGTGACGACCTTTGTCTTTGTTGGCGTCAACCTCAAGCCCGGCCCAAATCAGTTGAAAGTCATTGCAATTGCGCCCGACAACTCGGAAGGCGACGCAGCAGAGTTGACCGTGATGGGACGCGGCCCAGCAGCACGATTGGAAATCCTGACCGATAAAAAAGAGATTCAATCCGGCGGACGTGATTCCACAGTCGTGCGCGTCCGCGCCTATGACGCGTGGGGCAATCCGGCGCACGGTGGACAAGTCGGCGTCCAGGTTTCAGCAGGCCGATTGCTGCGACCTGACTATCAGGCAAACGCCAAAGAACCCAATAAAACTGCACCTGTGAACACTCCGGTGAACACAAACGACGAAAACGCGCCGCCCGTTCAAGCGGCATCAAGCGCGACGGCTTCCGGCTCGACCTGCACACGAACGGCGACCAAAAAAGGTGAGAAACAAGATTGCATTGCGGCACTTGCCACGCAACAAGGCATCAGCCGCGAAGACGCCGAGAAACTGCGCTCGCCCTTGATTGGCGCGGGCGGCGAGCCACTCAACGGCTTCTCCTCCGAGCAGGTCAATGCCACTTCACGCCAGCAAATTCTCTCGCTCGAAAGTGGCGAAGCAATGATTGAACTGATTGGTGAAGGTCAACCGGGCAATGCAGAACTTCGTGCCTTTAGCGGCGATTTACAAGCACAAAACCAGATTCGCTTCACGCCGGAAATTCGCCCTCAAATTCTCGTCGGCTTAGCCGAAGCATCGTTTGGAAAAGCAGCGCCAGACATCGCGTTGCGTGGCAGTGATAAGAATTATCGGCATCACACGGAATTCTATTTTCGCGGGCCGCTGTTGTTCGAGTCGCAATTAACATTGGCCTACAACAGCTTCCGTCCATTAACGCGCACGGATGGACGCGACCGCCGATTCTTCCTTGACCCGTTGGATCGCGTGTATCCCGTGTTCGGCGATTCTTCGACGCGCTTTGAAGATGCACAATCGAACTCGAAACTCTACGCGCGCATTGATCGAGGCCGATCCTACGCGATGTTTGGCGACTTTGACGCGGGCCAGCAGGAAACCATCAACAATCGCGTCACCCCCACGCCAGTCACGAACCTCGCCGAAAATTTAGCGAGCGCGGGCATCGGCAATTCGATCCTGAATAACTTCAACAGCATCCCGGTGTTTGCCAATCAAGGCCCTCAACTCACGGGTTACAACCGGCGTCTCACAGGCGTCAAAGTTCACCTTGAAAGCGAAGGCGGCAGTTCATTGACCTTGACCGGAGCGCGGCCCGACACGGCATTTGCGCGCGATGTTTTCGCGGCCAGCACATTGGGGTTGGTGCGATTGTCGCGCAGCGATGTGTTGCAAGGTTCAGAAACCATCGTCCGCGAAGTGCGTGACCGTCGCAATCCTGAACTCATCTTGCAACGTGAAGTGTTGGTGCGGTCGGTGGATTACAACCTTGATCCGTACCTCGGTTCAATCTACTTCCTGCGCCCGCTTTCGACGTTTGATTTCGCGCTGAATCTGGTCCAAATCGTAGCAACCTATGAGTACCGCGCAGTAGGGATGAACTCTGCGGTGTACACAGCGCGCGGCGCGAAAAATTTCAACGGCACCGGCACGCGCATTGGCACGACGTTCGTAGATCAACGACAAGATACGCTCGGTTCGTTTTATCTCGGCGGCGTAGATGTTGAGCAACGCCTCGGCAAAAAAGGCATCGTGCAAGCCGAATGGGGAATGAGCAACGGACGCGTCGCATCAAGTGGCAGCTATTTCGGTTTCCAGGGTTTGGCAGGCAGCCTCAACAGCGGCAATGCCACCCACAACGGCAGCGCATTTCGCGTCGAATATCGTCAGCCACTGAATTTCAACGAAGCGCAATTACAGCTAACGTTCTCGAAAGCTGCGCAAAACTTCTTCAATCCATTCGGCACGACGATCACACCAGGTTCACAACGCGGTTCGGTCGCGCTGGATTTAAAGCCAATCCAGTCGGCGCAAATGCGGCTCGGCTTTACGGATGAACGCAATCGCACGGCGGTTTTCAATAACAGTCGCCGCACGGCTTCGATTGGCTGGCTGCAAAGTTTTGGCGATAAGTTCCGCATGAGTCTGGGCTACGATTATCGCAACTTCGATGACAACTCCGGCAGCGCATTGGCGAACAATGCGAACGCCAATGCAGATGCCAATGGCAGCACGGCGACACCCGCGACAGCCTCCCAATTTGCCGGACGCGAAGTGACATCGCACTTGGTTACAGCGGGTGCGGAGTATACGCCCAACGACAAGCTCAACATTGCCATCAAGCGTGAACAAAATCTGGGCGAAGCTGATCCGACATATCCGAATCAAACAACGATTGCGGCCAGCTATCAGGTCAATTCATTGGCGAAAGTGTTTTTCACGCAACGGCTCGCCTCGCAAGCCATCACCGCTATCAGCGATGTCAGTTCGTTTGGTTTTGCTGAAACCGCGTCGCGTCGTGAAACTGCGATTGGCGTGGAATCACCGCTCAACAAATACACCACGATGAGCGGTCGTTATCAAATCAATAATGGATTGAACGGCACAGACAGCTTCGCGGTTATCGGGCTGATGAATCGCTTCCCGATCAATAAAGTGCTGTCGTTGGATGCGGGATATGAACGCGGCATGCATTTGCGCGGCGAAGGCAACAGCTTCAATAACGCAATGTTCGGCTTCAGTTATAACCCAACCGACAACTTCCGTTCGGCGGCGCGGTATGAACTGCGCGATTTGTACGGCTTCGGCAACATCTTTACGGTGGGAGCGGCAGGCAAATTATCCGAAAGCTGGACAACGCTGGGACGCTTTCAATATTCACGCACCGAATTTCGCAATCAAGGCAACAACCTGATGATGAACGGGCAACTCGCAATGGCGTGGCGTCCGCTAAGTTCGGATAAGACGGCGTTTCTGATGAGTTATACACATCGGTCCATTGAGCAAGGCGCGCGACAAGGCTTTGGCGCAGCCATTGACCGCGACGAGATTTTGGCCGCCGATGGTTTGTATCAACCGTTCCGTCGGCTGGAGCTATATGGTCGTTATGCCATGAAGTTTAACCGCTCTGGCCGAGATCAGGTGCCAATGGTTTCCACTTTAACTTCCTTGGTTCAAGGTCGCGCCGAATTGCGATTCGCACAGTACTTCGATGTAGCGACTGAAGCACGGTTGTTATGGTTGTCAGGAACAGGTTCGCGGCGAACTTCCATCGGCGCAGAACTGGGCTTCTGGGCGCTTTCCGATGTGCGATTGGCGGGCGGCTACAATTTCACGCAGATGAAAGAAAGCCCCGGTTACTTCGGTGGTTTTGGAACCTTCACCAACAATCTCAACACGCGCCAAGGCTTTTATTTCGTCGTGTCCTCGAAGCTCTCAAACATGTTCAATTTGTTCGGGACTTCGCCAACTGGCCTGGTCGGACACGAAGCCTCTCCGGCAACTAACCCGCCCTCCACATCAGAGAAAAAATAAGGCGCGCCAGGAATTGAATCAGAGAAGGATTACGAGGAATGAAGACAGGAAGCAGATTTCAGAATCACCCAGCTCCTCACAGCCAAACGAAGAGCAATGACGTCTGGAGAGGTTGGCGCGGGCTGTGCCTTCGAGCCTTGGCGTTGCTCATGGCGCTCAACCCCTTGCTGATGACGGCGAGTTTGCCCCGCACCGCAACCGCCGCACCGCCCAGCAGCACTGCCATTTATGTCATGGAAGGGTCAGGCAGCAGTGCCGTCCGAAACCTCCGCACAGTGAATACCTCGACGGGGGTTCTGTCTTCCATCGTATTTACAACCGGCGTCAGCAATAGCGCGGCGTTGTCCATTGATCCGACAAACCTGTATTTGTATTACGTTGATCGTTCGACCACGCCCAACCAACTGCGGCGATATGATGGAACCACGGAGTCGGCCTCCATTGGAACTTTTTCGGGGACCAGTTCTGGCACAGTCATTCTCAGGATGGGATTTCGCGGGGCAACCGGATTCGCTATTGACTCGGCCAATAATGCCTTTTCTTTTACCAACACAGCGCCCTCAACCATCACCTCCCTCGGAGCGATTACCTTTCAGGGAACTTCTCCGTCTGGGTCAACTTCGAGCGGCGACATTGCGTTTGATGGTAATGGGCGCGGCTGGGCCATCTTTGGCAACTCGCTGTACCGCATGGATTTCAATTCCAGTCCGATCAATGCCTATCCGATTGGGCAAATTACGATTGGCGGGACACCTCTCAGCACGGGATCGTCTACCGTTGGCAGTATTGCATTTGACTCTTCCGGCAATTTATTAATTGCAGCAGTGAGCGGCACCTCCTCAACGATTTATAATGTCAGCATTAATGACGCCACTGCTGTACAGGTCGGGTCAACAATGGCCAGCACTATTATCAGTGACTTTGCCAGTGGCAACCTCCCGCTCATTGACCCCAATATCGTCGCCACAAAATCTGTCAGCCCAACAGGTAATGTCAGCCCCGGCGCAACCTTGACCTATACGATTGAAATCGAAAACACTGGCAATGCGCCAACGGTTGTTTCGACCTTCACCGATGCGCTCCCAACCGGAACGACCTATGTTGCCAACAGCGCGACGCTGAACGGTACAAGTCTGGGAGCAGCGTCTTATCCCTTCAGCACGGCTTACGCAATTAATGGCCGCAACGCATCAGCAGGAGCAATCAAAACCGGTTACAGTAATCGCGCGACCATTACCTATCAAGTTACGGTCAACACCTCAAGCCCCCCTGCTGTCATTAACAATAGTGGCGTCATCACATATCTCGACGGTCCCAGCGGCGGAGTTTCGACGAACATCACCACGACCAATGTTGATGCGGTGGTGAATGGCTACAAATCCGTCAAGCTCACAACCGACGCAGACAGCAGCGGTTCTGTAACACCGGGCGACACTTTAACGTGGACGATTTCATACAAAAATACGACGGCTCTCAGTGCCACCAGTTTTCAGATCAATGATCCACTTCCCACTGGTGTGACGATCACCTCAACCGGTGCCCAGAGCGTTTCTGTTTCTGGTTCAGGAACCAGTGCCAGCATCAATGCTTCTTATACAGGTGCAGCAAGTGGGGCGGTGAGTAATCTGTTAGCCGCCGGAGCTACT
>JAEUQN010000250.1 GCA_016789725.1 Blastocatellia bacterium
TACTTCCAAGAAGGTGCTCCGGGTTCTGTGGGTCTGTTATATCGTTTCAATCCCACCTTGGTTACGACTCAGCTACTTACTGGGTGACAATTTGGCTTTCGGGCAATTCACATATTCGTTTCAATCCCACCTTGGTTACGACTCAGCTACTTACTTACTTTCTACACAGCCAATGCAGATTGGCTGCTTCGTTTCAATCCCACCTTGGTTACGACTCAGCTACTTACACAAGCTGCTGAATTACTTCGTGACGAGTTGGAAGAGTTTCAATCCCACCTTGGTTACGACTCAGCTACTTACAATTTGCACCCTCGGCGTCATCTGCTGGTAACTGTCGTTTCAATCCCACCGTGGTTACGACTCAGCTACTTACGAAATGAGCGCAGATTATTAAGCCGTGTAGATTCGTTTCAATCCCACCTTGGTTACGACTCAGCTACTTACGATGGCAGCACATTATCCTTTGGGGAGGGAAACAGGGTTTCAATCCCACCTTGGTTACGACTCAGCTACTTACAAGAATGACCGTTTCAGAACAGTTATTCGAAGCAAAGTTTCAATCCCACCTTGGTTACGACTCAGCTACTTACTCCGGCTGCTGTAAGTATCACAGTCCAGAGGGATTACAAAGACATTTTTGTAATCCTACCGGGCGGCCCGCAAAATTATCTTGGAAAACCTCTAGTGACCGTGCGTAACTCGTTGCAAACGCAACAGATCAAACCTCTGGTGCCGTGCCTTCCGGCCCGACTGACTAAATGCCACGCACACAATGGGTTACGATAGCCGTCCTGTTTCCGGGCACTTTCTGGCCCCTGCTTCGGCTGGTCACGAATTGCCTGCTGATGCCGATAAAGCTTGTTTTCGCAATCGCTTACCGCTCACACCGTCGGTCGGCGTGAGGGCGGTAAACCTCATGCCACTTTTTGTCGGATTTTCAGGCGCTGGGCAAAACGATCTAGTCATTTCATTTTCCATTTTCCATTTTGGATTTGTCATTTGTCATTGCGACCTGGCAATCGGGGCGACTGACAATGAACCATGAAAAATGACAACTGGAAAATGGAAAATGATGCTGAGACCCGCCGACCTTTGTTTTGTCGCCTACGAAATCAAGGCGAAGGGGTTGCTGGTGCGATGGCTGCACGGCGTCGTGTCTAAGCGTTGTTGGCATTGTTCGCACAAATAGTAATAGCGCACGTGATCTTCCTGAGGCTCGATTTCGCGCGCGACGAATTGTTTCAGCCGCAGCAACTGCGCCGCGTTCAGGTGAAACTCAAACACGCTGTATTGCACCGCCGTGCCAAAGCGTTTCAGCGCCTTGTGCAACCGCGTGCGGCGGCGGTTATCAGCAATGTCGTAGGCAAGAACGATGAACATAAGGCTCCTGGAAGTAGTCGGTAGACAGTAGTCGGTAGACGGTAGTTTGTTGCAGGGCATTTGCTTTCTCCCATTGACTAATCAGCTACCGACTACCGACTACCGACTACCGACTACCGTCTACTGACTACTGTCTACTCTAAACGGCTGATACCCCGTTTCTTCGCCCTGTACAACGCGGGCGAATTGGCGGACTTGTAATTCGAGGACTTGACGCCAATTCGTGCGCCAGTTGGTGTGATGCGCGGGGGCTGGATAAACCACCTCCGCTTGCAATTGTTGCGCGTAGAGCGCCAGAAAGCGTTTTAGGGCGTCGGGCACCAAACGCATTTGTCCGTCGGGCGTTTTGACGAAATCACGTGCCTGCACGGTGCGCAGATTTAGGGCGCTCAAGACCAGCCGATCTACCAGCACGCACCGATGCTCTTCCATCAAATCGCTGGCCAGCGCCGCGTGCCCCTGGCGCGGACGATGATACGTGCCCAGGTACGGGTCTAGGCCGACGATGTTGATGGCCGCATAGAGATTGTTGTAGAGCAACGTGTAGCCCAGGCTGAGCAGCGCATTCACCGGATCGGGGGCGGGATGATATTGCCGCGTTTGAAAGCCCCAATCTTCTTTCAGGGCGGCTTTGAAGGCGCGAAAATACGCGGCGGTGGCAGAGCCTTCCAACCCGTTGAGCGTTTCAAAGCTGCGTGCGGTGGGTAGTTTGGGCAGGATCGCTTCCAGTTCGGCGATGGGCGAACGTTCGGCGGCTTGCAAGCGTCGTTGTTGCCGAACCATGGCCAGCATACTGTTGATCTTGCCGCTGACGATGCGGGCGGCATTGGCCTGGGCGAATTCCGGGTTGGCCAGTTTTTCATACTGCTTCATGCGCAGCAGAACGTTCTTGGTGAATTCCGGTTGCAGCCGTCCGCGATATTTGCCCGTCGAGGACAAAAACGCGACGTCAATGCCGGCCTGAAAACAATACGCCATCAGCCCCGGCGTCAGGTTGACATTGCCGAAGGTGACGATCTGTTCCAGCTTGAAATCCGGCAGGTCATTCAGAATACGATCTTCGCGCCGCACGACGACGCGTCCGGCATTATGTTTGATCGTGGCTCCTTGTTCGGTGACATATAAAATGGTCATAGTGTTCTCCTTCATTGGTGGCCGGTGACCGGTGATCGGTGGCCCGTGGTTAATGGTCAGTGATCGGTTATCCGTTGTTTGTTATGCCGGTAAACAAAAGTTTTCGGGTCTTTTCATTTTCCATATTCCATTTTCCAGCTTTCATTTTTCATTGCGATTTCGGAGGGAACCCAATGGCAAATGACAAATCTCAAATCGAAAATGGAAAATGAAAACACCGTTGATTTCTGGCACGACTGCGTATCAATGATTACCCATCATCCGTGCCTGAGGGCGGTTTCGTCGCGGAACGTTCCTTTTGCCCTTTGCCCTTTGCCTTTTGCCTTTTGCTTTCGTGTGCAGCCTTTTGCCTTTTGATTTCGATAAGTACGGGCCAGTTCTCGCACCAGACAATAATCGTGGCGCAGGTATAATCCACATCAATCGCGTAGCCTGCCGTTTCCAGCAATCGCGCGATGACATCTATTTGCAAACTGATGGGGTCAGAGGAGTTCATGCGGATTCTCCTTTCCGTTTCATCCGTTCAGTCCAGCGGGCAATGCCTTGCCGGGTTTGTTGTGCCGCTTGTTGCGCGACCGGCGTCACCGCTGCGCGTACTGAGGCCAGCGCCTTGAGCGCGGGCAACGTGTTCTTCACGGCGCTGGGTGCCGCCGTGTTCTCAAACTGCGCGAAGCGATAGCCGAGAAAGTCGAGGCCTTCGTCAAAGCGCGTGATGCGCGTCTTGGCTGGATGCACCTGCAAACGCAGTTCGGCCAGCTTTTGCGTGGCGAACTCCAGCGCCTTTTGCGCGCGGTGGGCGTCGCGGCAACAAATCACCCAATCATCGGCAAAGCGCACCAGATGAAAGCCCGCTTTCGTCAACGCCAGATCGAATTCGTGCAGGTAGATGTTCGAGAACAGCGGCGACAGCGAGCCGCCCTGCACAGCCCCGATGCGCCGTGTGCCATTCCGCTCACGCCATTTCCGCGCCGCATACGGATACGCCGCCGACGCCACGACCATTGCCCCCGTGATTGCCAACGTCGTCGGAGAAACCAGCCGACTGACACGCGCCAGATAGGTCAGCCCCAACAACGCCGCATCTTTGCCCAACCGTTTGTAGGCTTCTTTGCGGGCGGCATCTTTGACAGCTTCTTTAACATCTGCGGGTTCGGTGGTGGCGTACAAATCATCTGCCGGGTAGGCATAGCCATAACTGCTGACGCCGCGTTCGGCCAGCAGGTGCGACACCGCGCCGTCCAGCGAATTCGCCGCAAAGGTCGAGACGCGGTCGGCCCACGAATCCTGTTCCGCTGCGGTTGTCGCTTCGGTCGGCGACAGGGTTTGCCCGCTGTCTAACCACATCTGCAACAGGTTGAGCATTCGTTTGTCGCGGACGCGTGCGCTGATGAATTGCATCAGCAATCGGTGATCCAACGTGCCGAAGCAATCGGCAATATCGCCGTCCACCACATAGACATCGCCCGCCGCGCGATAGTCCAGCACGCGTTGCACCGCCATCGCCGTGCTGCGCTGCGGGCGAAACCCATAGCTGCAATTCAGAAACGCTGGCTCAAACAACGGTTCATTCGCTTCCAGCGCCGCCCGTTGCAAAATGCGATCTTCCATCGCCAGAATTGCCACGGTGCGCGCCCCACCATTCGCTTTCTTCAACTCAAAAGTGAGCAACGGCATCGGGTAGTAGCGGCCCTCGCGGACGCGCGTTGCCAGCGTTTCCAGATTGGCGAGCAAGTCGCGTTCATAGTCGGCCAGCGACACCTGATCAATTCCGGCTACGCCTTTGCTCTTGCGCACCGTACGCCAGGCTTTGAGCAAATTATTGGGATCACACAGAGCATCAAATGGGGTCAATCGTTTGTGCATATCGTCCTCCTTGTTGTTCCGTCGCGTGAGCGACGCTTTGACTGTAGGTGTAGGTTGATGACCATTGAAAATTCGGTTCGGCAATTGGCCCCGAAGGGGCACACGGAGATTAGCCGGTGGTGCAACCACCGGAACCAGCGGCAAGTGCCGCGTGTCCCGGCAGGGACACCGGACGCGCGCCTTCGGTCTGTCGCCCCTGCCGGGGCTTGGAAATTGAAACGGTAGCCTCCCGGTGGTTGCACCACCGGCTAATTTCCCGCCGCCCCGCCGGGGCGAAAAGCCACGTTGCCGAAGTTAGTTTTCATACACGTTCGGTAGCCGATGAATCCCGCGTCGCGTGAGCAACGATGGATTCCGCTCTCCACCGTCGCCGACGCGACGCCCGCCTGAATCACCTTTGCTACCGTAGGTTGAAACGCTACGGCTAAATTCAGGCGTCGCGCTGCGACGAAGAAAGCTGTCCTGAAAGTAAGTAGCCAGGCAAAAACGATCTGGTCATTTTATTTTCCATTTTCCATTTTTGATTTTTCATCTGCCATTGTTTCGGCGGCAACCGTAGGCCAATCACAAATGAAAATTGAGAAACGGAAAATGGAAAATGCCCCGTGCTTATACCCAATTCTTTTTGCCTTAGAGTTTAGCGACGGGTCTGGTGGTCATTTGATTCCTCCTTGCCGTTGCTGCCGAAAACTTTTCTCCGTTACCACTACCGTTCCCGCCAAATATTCCTCCAGTCGTCGCCCCGTCGGACTCAGCAACAGAAACGCCAGCGAAGCAAGTTCGTACACAATCAGGTACGGCAGCCCTGCCCAGGCACACCACGCTGCTTGCGCCAGCGCGATGCCGAGCCGCTGCAACGCTGCCTGCCACCACGCACAGGTGCTGCGGCGCTCTCTTGCCACCACACGCAAACGAAAGATCCATTTGCCCGCGCTGCGCCGATTCGGGCCGCAATCGCAGAGTAGGTGCCAGGCCAGGACAACCAATGTCCAGGCCGGAAAAAAGAACGCGAGAAACGGCAGCGGCAAAATGCGATCTGTCAGTTCGGCCAAGATCAAACGCAACAAACCCGCGCGTCGCCAGTTCGGGTTGGGCGCTGCGGTGACAATCCGCAATGCAGGCTGCGTGGTAGGGCGCATTTCAGTGGCAGCAGTGTTCATAAATGGCTTCCCCCTTTCTGGTTGGCCGTGACGATGGCGGCGTTGAGATCGTGGAAATACGGCACGATCACGGCATTCGGCACGGCCTGTGCCAGAGCTTCTCGCCGCAGGTTGAATTGCACATCCGAAGGGGTAGGCGTTTCGCTTCGTTCCTCTTCCGGCAACAGAATCACGATGGTGGGCGCGGTTAGCGTTGCGACCGAAGGCAATTTCTGCTGACAAGTTTCGTGACCGTCTGTGATGAGGATGTTGATGCGACGTGTGGTGGGCGGCGCTGCCGCCAAACGATGCAGCAACCCGACGAGGTCTGTGCAGGGCGGCTCCGGGAAAAAATCTGCCGGGGGCAGGAACGACGATGCCTGCAAGCTTTGCAGCGTAGCTTGCAATTGGTCGTGATATTGCGTCTGCGCCTGCGCGGATTGCGCCTCTTGCACAGGGCCGAACAAATGACCCATTTCATTTTCTGCGCTTGCTTGCCGACGGGGAAATTCCAGCCGCGTCACTTCGACCGCATCCCAGCCATGCGCACCAAACTGATAGAACACCAGGCGCTCGATATGCTGTTGCTCCACCATCGTCGGCAAGGCCGTGAGTAACGCTTGCGCGGCCTGGCGCAGCGGTTGTGTGGCGGTGCTCAGACTCCAATCCACATACACCTCCAACGTCGCTGACGGAACGGTTGCGATGGGCGTGACAGCAGCGGTGGGCGTCGCTGTCGTTTTTGCTAAAACCGTAGAAGGTTCGTGCGTCGCGCAGCCGCCCCCCCACAGCGCGCCTATCAGCAACAGCGAAAACAAACTGCGACTGACCACCGCTGGCGTTTTCTTCGGCAAGGGCGTGATCAATCCGAATTCGTGTTCGGCAGCGGGCAAGGTTGCCGGAGCTGGCGTGGGCATTGCTGAGGGGCTTTCTGCGCCGCGCAGTTCTTTCTCGATCTCCTGCACCTGCCGATAAACACGCTCGGTATTCATCGCTTCTTGTTCTGTTGCCTTGAATTTTTTCTCAGCGTGCTTGGACCAGAAAAGCAGAAACGCCATCGCAAACAATCCCGATGAAAGCCCGACCGCGCCGAGCGCCAGCAAATAAAACGCCCCGCTGAAAAACGGCAGCAGCAGTAGCGCCAACGCGCCCAGCACGCTGCGGGCGAGAAATAACAGGTTGATGGCGACAATGACCGTCACCAGCGAAGGCACCAGCACCCAATTGCGCAATCGTTTTTTGGTCAATTGCGGCTGCGCTTCGTTGTGCCAGATCAGCAGCAACGATTTCGGCGCGACGACCGCCACAATCGCCAACAGCAGCAGAAAGCCGGGATTGGTGTGTAAGGTCAGGCCGAGAAAACACGCCAACACCAATTCACCTGCCGTAAGCAGGTACGCAATGCCTTGGGCCAAACGCGCCAGCCGCAGATCGCTCAGGATTGTGCGCGGCTTGACGAGACCATTGATTCTTTGGCACAGCCACGCCTGCAAGTGGCGTTTATACTCTTCGCATTGTGCTGCGCCATCGTGCCGCAGCCGCTCCATCTCGCGCTGTAAGCTGAGCTGGGCTTCCTGCATCTTTTGCCAGCGCAGTTCCGGCGTACCGCACGTGCAATCAAACATAATTTGTTTCAATTCTTTGTTCGTCATGGGTTGCTCCTCATAAAAAGTTACTGGTCGTCACCGGGAAGAACCGTCTTTCCCGATGACGCGAAGATAGCCCCGACGTGCCATGTGGCGCAGTGAGAGAATGCTGACGGAAAGGTTGTGAGAAAGGTGGCGGAAAGGTTGCGCGGTCGGGGGCAGGCCATTTCCATTTTCCATTTTCCAATGGTCATTTTTCATTGTTCATTGTCGACAGCCCACGTTGCTACGTCGCAATGACAAATGAAAAATCTAAAATGGAAAATGGAAAATGGCCCCGCAGCTTAGCGAATCACTTCGATCAGGTTCTTATCCAGATTCAAGCCGTAGGTTGTGCCGCCCCATTGCCGTTGCGAATCAATCTTGATGGACAGCGGGCGCAGCGTTGAATTGATCTTGCTGTGGTTGGACATCAGGATGTCGGCATCGAGTTTTCCTTCGCGGCCTTCGCTGCGCTGTTCGGGCGTGCCGGTGTAAAGCTGCTGGTAGAGCGCCTGAAACTGCGCTTCGTCATTGACAGGATTGCGAAAACACGCCTGACAATCGCCGCACACCGGCAGTTCCGGTTTGACGCAAGTGGTGCTTTTCGCATCGGCGTAATAGGCCAACAACGCAAGGCGCACACCACGCAGCGGTATCGTCTGGATGCCAAACCGCGCGCGGCGCAAGGTCAAATCCACCACCAACCGATTCGGTGCCGTGCGATTCAATCGTTGTTGGGCAATGGTAATGAGTTCCTGCAAGCCGTGTTCGACCTTGCCCACATCTGCGCCGAGCGTATTGCGCAAACGCACGAACGGAATACTCGCCAGTTCCAGCCTGGCTTCGCTGGTGTTAATGATCGCCAGCTTGTTGCCGGCCAGACGGATCGGGATCGGTTGGCTGATTTTCGGCGGAAAGAAAAAGTCAGGATTCGTCTCGAATTCTTCGGACACGACGACGTGCGTCAATTCATCCTCCTCGCGCCCATACAGCATCAACGCCAGCAGCATATACGCCGACATCGTGCGTCGC
>JAEUQN010000251.1 GCA_016789725.1 Blastocatellia bacterium
GAAAACCTTAGCATAAAGTACAAGGCAAAAAGCTAACTCATTGGTTCTTTTACCTTAAAGTTAATTACAGGCTCTAAGCTTTCAGCCCCCAAGACTAAACTTGCGCGAGGTGAAGAAACAACAATGAATGTAGAGGTTGGGGGACTGAAAGGACTTCAAAGCGAAGTACCAATAATACTAATGAACAAGACTCCGAACGTGGTTAAAATGATAGGAGGAGATAAACAAGCTATTCTTATAGTTCCTGAATCAATCAGAACAAGCGACACGTACACTGAGCCTATAATTATTCAAGGGATCATTGAGGGAGTATTTCAAATCTTTGCGTTCGTACCCGTTCAGGCAACTGTAGGTTTAACTTGGCATGCTGTCAAAGAAGGCTTGAGCGTAGAAGCATTCAAAGATTTCGCCCGTCTTTTAAGGGAAAAATACGAGCAGGAAAAAAAGAATGGAACAAAGAGACCAGATTTTGTAGAGAAGATGATCAACATCTTAAAAGACTGTGAGGGGAACACAACTGATGAGAATCTTAAATTGCAGAAATTCATTCTTGACAAGATGCTTGCCGACGAAGATGT
The DNA here is from genome assembly GCA_016789725.1 of Blastocatellia bacterium. GTDB lineage: Bacteria > Acidobacteriota > Blastocatellia > RBC074 > RBC074 > JAFDVL01. The sequence goes on from JAEUQN010000251.1 coordinate 579, forward strand.
AATAAGTACTGCCGCTGAGTTAATTAATACAGCATTAAGCCCCTATACTCCGAAGAAGCAAGCTAAGGCGGCGGGGAAGTTCATGTTAAAGGTGGTTATCGATCAAATAAAAAGGAAAAAGCAACGGGAAAAATTGCAGAAAGCTTTCAAGGAATTAGAAGAAATGGAAAAACAAGCAAATGAGGAAAAAGATGAGAGCAAAAAGAATGAGATAAATAAGAAGCTTGATGAAAAATTAGATGAAATAAGGAGGCTTTTGATACGGAGATGATTTTGATCAGACAGTAGTATCATTACTCTTTATCCTCTATGCTCAAAATGACTATAGATGACCTCAAGGCTGACGCTCAACCTCGTTTTGCTTTAGGAAAAGCGCAATTACAATTAGCTCGAAATGGTTTCCAATCGCTGGCGCTTGGTCATTGCCCGATGACTTGGGTGAGCGGAGAGAAAATCAAATGTGATCTGCCCGCTTCTCTCCAATGTGTTGCGGCAGTGGAAACGCTGGTTGTGGTCTAGGCTGGTAAACCAGTGGCAGAGATTCAGCCAATTGCAGCAGGCACTCTGGCGTTACGTCCTTTTAAGCTCTGTGCCGGAGAGTTCACGGTGCCGGATGACTTTGACGAGCCGTTGCCGGAAAGCGCCCTGAACGACTTTGCGAGCAGATGAACCTTTGGCGGGGATGATAGGGATGTCAGCCTCCTGATCCGACTATATGCAGTTTGTCTGGTTTTCCGCGCTCGTCGGAGCAACGCGCTTGCGCATCGTTTGCGGTTGGATGAATTTTGCATCGAGCCAAGTTCCCAGCCCCACCCCGATCACCAGCCCCACCAGCGCCCCCACAAGAGCCATCATTTCTGGCAGATCAATGATACCCGTTCCGCACATCATCACTTGTCCCGGATGCTGTCGTTGAAAATCCCACACGATCAGAGATTGTTTGATGAAACCATACACCCAGCCCCATTCCGCGCCCGCGCCCAAGCCGAGGAAGATGACCAACACGATGCCAAGATAGGGATTGTTGTGTATCCGTTGCTTGAAGCTCATGGCGCTTTCCTCCTCCGCGCAGCACGTAATGGGCGCAGCTTATTCTCGCACTCGCAACTTGATCTCCGTGCCGTAGTCGGCGATTTTGTTGGCTGTCGTTTCTTTCTGAAACCCAAAGCGAACGGTGTTGCCGTTTTGCAAAAGGGCGCGTGGCACCGCAAACAACACCGACTTGTTCGGCAATACAATCGCGTGTCCGTAGACATCAAAGCCATAGCGCACGGGCTTGCGGTGGCGATCCTGCACGTCAAACAGAAGGCTGATTTCCCGGTCGTCACATAATCCCGCGAGGCGCACGCCGGGGGCGAATTCGTGATAACAGTGGGAACCGCCCTGATAATTGCTGAGCGTCGTGACGCGCAGGGGCAGCGGCGCATCGTTATGCAAGCGCAGCCAAATCGCAGTAGCTTCGGCGGCGGCTTTTTTCACTTTGCTTTTGTTCGGCTCACCAGATGAAAACATTCGTTCATCTTGGAGAATGGATTCGGACTTCCCTAGATTTCCCTAGACTTTTGTAGGAACGCTTTGGCAGCGGCAAGCGCCTTACCTCGGTGGCTGCGGGCGGACTTTTCTTCGCGCGTGAGTTCTGCGAATGTCCGCCCGACGCCTTCATCAAAGAACACGGGATCGTAGCCAAAGCCACTGCTGCCACGCGGCGCGTGTGTAATTAAACCTTCCGCGAAGCCTTCAAACACGCACGTCTGTGTTGCGCCATTGAGGTTGCCTGTCAACGCGAGGCTGCAAACAAATCGTGCCGTGCGCGCTTCGTCAGGAACATCTCGCAACAACTCTAACAGCTTCACAACGCGGTCGGCATCGGTCGCGTCTTCGCCCGCAAAGCGCGCGGAATACACACCGGGCGCACCATCCAACGCATCCACTTCCAAACCCGAATCATCGGCGAGCGAAAGCAATCCGGTTTCGGCAAAATAATATTCGGATTTGAGAATCGCGTTGGCGGTGAAGGTGGTGCCGGTCTCTTCGACGGGTGGCGGAGCGGCGGGGAGGTCCTTCAATCCGACAACTTCATACGGCATCGCCCCCATCAGGAGGCTGATTTCACGCACCTTTCCGGCATTCGTCGTCGCAATCAGGAGTTTTTGCATAAGCAGGGGTTCAGAGTTCACGCTTCAGTGTGCTGACCTGCAATCACGCTGAAGCGTGAACTCTGAACGAATCAGATAATGCTGCCGTCTTTCACTTTCTCTTCGCCGTTCTTCATTTCCATTGTGATGCGGCGTTTTTTCAAATACGCAATGTTGCCCAAATGCGATGCGACGGCGGAGCGGTGTCCGTCCACAACGTTGGAATTCGGCGTCTTCTTCGAGCGTATGCAATCCACAAAATTCTGGACGTGGTTTTGCTGCATATTGCTCGCCGGTTTGACACTGACGGGATCGCCGGGCGTCGAGCCTGGAGGCGCATTTTTCGGCACCCCACGCGGAGTGTAGGTGTACCCGCCGCGATGAATATAAAGCTGCCCATTTGTCCCATAAAACTCGATGGCCTCGCCTCTGGCTCCGGGCGCAAGCGTGGCTTCAAAGGTCGCTGTCCATTCCTTTGCATACTCCAAGGTGACAGCAATCGTGTCCGGCGCGGTGCGTCCATCTTTGTAATGGTAGACGCCACCCGCTGCGGTGGCGGCAATCGGTGAATCGTCGTTCATAAACCAATGCACAACGTCAATCCAGTGCGTAAACAGATCGGTGATCTGGCCGCCGCCAAAATCGAGATACGCGCGCCAGTTGTAGAATTGATGTGCGTCGAATTCGCGGTACTTCACGCGCCCTAAAAAGCGTTTCCAATCTAATCCGGCAGGCTGCGTTTTGAACTTCGGCGTGCGCAGGTGATACGCGTTGCCGTGCCACCACGTCCGCACCATCGTGACTTTGCCGATGACTTCGGAATCGAAGTAATCTTTCTTGGCTTGCATATAATGATCGCCGCTACGTTGTTGCAAACCGACTTGAAAAACCGTTTTGTACTTGTTCACCGCTTTGATGATTTCCAGACCTTCTTCCACTGTGTAGGTCAGCGGCTTTTCGCAATATACGGCTTTGCCCTTTTCGCAGGCATCAATCGCCATGTCTTTGTGCCAGGTATCAGGCGTCGCAATCAGCACCGCATCAATGGATTTGTCATCCAGCAGCTTGCGATAGTCGAGGTGCAATTTGGCCTTATTGCCCGCGATGGTATTCGCGCGATTCGCGTATTCATCGTAGGCATCACAAAGCGCGACGACTTCGACGCCTTCGACTTTCATGAAATTCTGCATCACGTCGGAGCCGCGATTGTTCGTGCCAATCACGCCAAGGCGGATACGATCATTCGCGCCCAGCACGCTGTTCCAGTTCGCGGCGGTCAGGGTCAAACCTGCACCCAGCGCGCCGCGCGTAGTGGTAGAGATAAATTCCCGGCGGGTTTTCGTTTCGTTCATAGTTCCTCGTTTGATGGTGGATGTTGATTAACGTTTCGCAATTACTAATGTAGCTTTGGCAGACATATCGAACCCGCCGTCGCTACATTCACGATCAATGATGCGGGTCAAAGCGGCGCACACTTCCTGTTCTTCGCGCTCACTAGCCAAAATACTGAACCAATGGTCCCAAAACGCATTGGCGATCAGAGGTGCTGAAAAAAAGGATTCAGCACTTTCAAATTCAAACTGCTGTTTTTCCGTCAACGTTTCCACCTTCAGAAAACCAGCATCCTGAACCGCCGCTTCAATTTGCTCAATGGTCAATCGTTCCTGAATGAGTTCTTCCAATTGCGTTGTATAGTCCAACAAATCAGCCTCGTACAACGCTTCCCAATAAATCGAGTAAAACTCATCAAAGCTGCCGCGCGTCGTGAATTTCAAAACCACGGTCGCGTCTAATCTGGCAACTCGCTTGAGTTCCGTCAAAATATCTTCCAATCGGTCGGCTAATTCCGTCGGCGCGATGAGCGACAAATCGGCGATCACCAAATCGAAATCAGCCTCCTCGACGCCCAAACTCTCCAGATTTCCCAGCGCAAAGCGAACATTATCGAGCTTTTTAATTTCCGCTTTACCGTTCGCCAACGCCAACCGCTCGGCACTGTCGTCTATGCCGATGATTTGCGCTTTGTCTCTGAAGCGAGCGGCGAGATCAATCACATAGCTGCCTGTGCCGCAGCCAGCCTCCAGGAACTTTCCTTCCTTTGGAAATTTCACTTCGGCGTCAATCAATTGATCGAAGAATTCGCGCCAGCCCGGCACAAAATACAGGTCGTAAAGATAGGACAGCTCTTTTGCATCTCTGGTTGCGGAATAATTTGCCATGCGACAAGGATACTAGCGAATCTGAGGTAGCAACGGCAAGCGATGCGGATGCGGGTTGACGAAATTCGCGCGCTAATCAAAACTCGGAGGAGATTGATCGTGAGGGAGAATTTTAATCATTATGGCGGACAATCAAACTTGCCCCATTTGTCAGCGTTCCGACGCGCAACTACTGTACGATTTTGATGAAGCCTTTGCGAATTTTGTGCAGGCAAACGTACCCGATTGGCCTGCCAACGATGGTCTATGCCACGCCTGCTTAGAGCTGTTTCGCTCGGCGCTGTCACGTCTGGAAAGAACCAGCACCAAGATTTTCCACGACGGGGAATACCGCATTCTGCCGACGCCATTGCGAATGGGGGCCAACGAAAAGCTCACCGGACGCGGCGTCACAATTGCGTTTCTCGATTCCGGCTTTTTCCCACATCCCGATTTGACCAGGCCGCACAACCGAATCAAGCATTACGTCAATGTTGCTGATCCACACGCTTCTCCCGACGAATATCACACGCCTGATGTTTCAAGCTGGCATGGAATGATGACCTCGGTCGTCGCCGCCGGTAATGGACATTTATCAGGTGGCTTGTATCGGGGCATCGCCTCAAACGCAAAGGTCGTGCTGGTCAAAGTCGGCAAGGCAAACCGCATCTATCACGACGACATCACGCGCGGCTTACAATGGGTGATTGAAAACCGTGAGCGATATAACATTCGCATCGTCAATGTCAGTTGCGGCGGTGATTATCAGGCGTCGTATTTGACCGATGAACTGTCTCAAACTGCTGAAGCTGCGGTCCGCGCCGGAATCGTAGTCGTCGCGGCTGCCGGTAACTCCGGTCATTCGCCTGACCATCCGGTTTTGCCGCCCGCTTCTGCGCCCGCCGTCATCACCGTTGGCGGCGTGAATGATCGCAACACGCTCGAATTTGACGACAATGAGCCGTTTCACTCGTCCTACGGCCCAACGATTGACGGCTTGCAAAAACCTGAAATCATCGCGCCCAGCATTTGGGTGGCTGCGCCAATTCTGCCCGGCACGCCCACCGCAGCCGAAGCCGAGTTGCTCACGAAACTACGCCAAGCGCCCGATCACGAGTTACGCGAGATTCTGGAACAGAACGAAGGAATCAATGCCGAACTGGATGTCGCGCGTAACTTGCCACCTTACTTGATTCGTCAACTCATTAGCCTGAAAACCCACGATGCTAATGTCATTCACGCAGGGGGCGGCAACTACAAACACGTAGACGGCACCAGCTTCGCGGCCCCCATCGTCTCGTCAGTGATTGCACAAATGATCGAAGCCAATCCGCGTCTGACACCGCAGCAGATCAAGCGCATCTTGATTGACACCTCGATTCGCCTCAAAGAAGTCGAAATTGATCGGCAAGGATGGGGCATGATGATCCCCGCGCGCGCAATTGAATTCGCATCTGCCGCTTGACAGTTTTGAAGCTGGCACGCTAAGATCGCGCTTCGTTTTCGGGCCTGTAGCTCAGCTGGGAGAGCGCCGCGTTCGCAATGCGGAGGTCAGGAGTTCGATCCTCCTCACGTCCACCAAAATTTCAATCGCTGCGGCAGGAAGAAGTTCCTGCCGTTCGTGTTTTATGACAGCCGCCGTTCACTGACGGCAAATAAACTTTCACACCAATCTACACGTTATGCCCCATTCCACGTTGTCCCGATTATCACTTCTTCCGCTTCTCGGCATTCTGATCTTTGCTCCCGCCGCCTGCCAGCGCAAACGAGACATCACAACGCTGCCCGGTATTTGGAACGGCGTCGTGTATTTGCAAAATCAGGATGAAGTCGCGCTCAAGCTTGAACTCAAAGTTGAAGGCGATCAAGTGAGCGGTACTATTCTTAATGGTGATGAGCGTGTAGCTTCGACCAACGGTTCGTTTGATGGAACGAATCTGAAGTTGAAGTTTGATTATTTCGATGCGGTGCTTGATGGAACATTCGCACGCCGCGAAATTATCGGCACGATCTCGCGCACGTGGAAGCAGCAAAAGATGGTCCGCAATTTTAAAATGTGGAAAGGCGGCGAGAAGATGATTGTGCCAGCAATGGCTGAGGGTAAAGACCTCAGCGGCGAATGGGAGATGAAAGTCGGTGAAGGCGAAAAACAACGGCAGTGGCGCTTGCTGCTCACACAAAAAGAGGGAGCCTTGACCGGCACGATTCTCACCCCATCAGGCGATTGGGGTACGATGACAGGTGCGTTCGCCAATGGCATAGCATTGATCACACGTTTCGATGTTATCAATGCACGATTGTTACGCGCGCAGTTGAATGCACAAGACCAACTTGAAGGCACCGTAGATTTGGGGCAAGGTGAAGCCCCGCGTAAAGTTGTGGCTGAGCGCGTATCGGCCACCGCTCCTGTCGCAGTTCAAAATACCAAAGTGCAGAATCCAACCGAGCCATTCAAATTCGCGGGACTGGATTTGACAGGCAAGACGGTTGAGTCCACTGACCCACGCTTTAAGAACAAAGTCATCATCATCGAAATCACCGGCACCTGGTGTCCGAATTGTTATGACGAAGCGCCGTTGCTGAAGGACTTGTACGCTCGCTATCAGGCGCAAGGATTGGAGGTCATTGGGCTTTCATTCGAGTATACCGGCGACACAAAGCGCGATTTGGAACAAGTCAAAATCTTCAACCAGAAGCACAGCATTCCATACTTAATGCTGCTCGGCGGCTCGACGGAAAATGATGATGTGGCGAAGAAGCTCCCGCAACTCGTCAACTTCGGCGCGTACCCGACGACGTTGTTTATTGGGCGCGATGGCTTGGTGAAGAAAATCCACGCAGGCTTTGATGGGCCAGCTACAGGCGAGCGGCATACGCGCTTGAAAGCGGAGTTTGAAGAGACAGTGAAAGAATTATTGAAGGGTGGCGAATAATTTTGTGCAAGAAACCTTCAGCCCAATCGTTATAGCGTTGGAGGTAATTTATGAAATTCGCTCTTAGCATTTCGCTCGCGTTCGTATTCGTTTTTTCAGGTTGCAGTGCGGCTGACAATGCCCCTGCTTTAGTTACCAAAAGCGACACTCAAGCGGCTCCGGCTATCACGGATGCTACAACAGCAGCATCCGTGATAGCCGCCAAACCGCAACCAGAGCAGTTCAGGATGGCTGAG
>JAEUQN010000252.1 GCA_016789725.1 Blastocatellia bacterium
GCCACCAGCCACGACTTTTGGTTGACGAATCTGACTGCGCCTGTGTGGAAGCGGCTGCATATGCTGGTTTATCTGGCGTATGGATTGTTGCTCGCGCACGTCGCGCTGGGCGTCTTGCAAGCCGAAACAAACGGACTGTTGGCAGCATTACTCGGCGTCGGAATGGTTGTCGTTCTGGGGTTGCATTGGTACGCCGCACAAAAAGAAAAAGCGGTAGCTGATATTTCTTCGACCAACGATGAGTTTGTCCTGGCGTGCAAAGTTGAAGACATTTCTGAAAACCGCGCGCGCATCGTTTCTTTGGCCGGAGAACGCGTCGCAATTTTTAAATACGGCAACAACGTTTCCGCGCTCTCCAACGTCTGCCAGCATCAAAACGGCCCGCTTGGCGAAGGAAAAATAATGGATGGTTGTGTGACCTGCCCCTGGCATGGATTTCAATATCTGCCCGCCTCGGGTGCGTCGCCTGCGCCGTTTACCGAGAAAGTGCCGACCTTTAAAGTCAAAATCGTCGGCAGCGAGATTTTTGTTCATCCCCATCCATTGCCGCCGGGAACGCACGTTGCGCCCGCACAAATTCACGAGGAGAAATGATGAGCGAGCGTGGCGATGAATTTTATATCGGCTATTTGCCTACGGCTCCACCTCGCCTGGCAAAACAGATGCGCCGGGTTAGCATGGCCTTGCTATTGCTTGTCGCGCTCGTCGCACTTGGCATCATTGGGGGCTTGCAAAAGTTGCCGTTCAGCTTGTTTGAGTTCGGACAGGAGCGCGAGTTCACGGGAATGATCAAAGCACTGCCTTATCCCACGCTGCTCGGCGCGAAGGAGATTCTCTCTCGCAGTTTTTGTTAGTTGCGGGAGGCAAACACGGCGCGGGCGTCCATTTGTTCGATGGCAAAAACGTGAAGCTCAAGGGAACACGCATCTGGCGGGATGGGGTGACGATGATTGAGATTGCCGCCAATACCATTGAGGTTGCAGGCAGTGCGGTCAGTAGTCCTGATTGGCTCAATAATAATTTGGGTACGTTCACGCTGGTCGGCGAAATCGTGGACAGCAAGTGTTATCTGGGCGTGATGAATCCCGGCCATACCAAACCGCATCGAGAGTGCGCAACGCTGTGTATCAGTGGCGGCATTCCACCAATGTTTGTGGCCCAAGATGAGGCCGGCAATAAAATGGCGCTCTTACTGGTTTCCGCTACAAATCAGGCCGTGAATCAAGAGGTGTTGGATTTTGTGGCGGAACCCGTCAAAATCACCGGACAAGTTTGGCGCGAAGGTGATCAATTAATCCTGCGTGCTGATCCGCACACCTATCAGCGCGTAGAATGAACGCCGAGCGTATGGCTGCGGAGTATCTTTCATCGGGTGTGAAGTTTGTGGTTCTCAGGAAACAGGAGAAAGAAATGTTTGATTTTACCAACCGTGTCGTCGTTATTACTGGTGCTGCCGGAAATCTGGGCGTGAGCACGGCGAATGCCTTTCAGCAAGCGGGCGCGCGCCTTGTGCTGGTGGATCGCGCATCAGATCGGCTGCAAAAAATGTTTCCCGCGCTTGTTGATTCGCCGCACCATTTTCTGGCCCACTCTGTTGACCTGAACAATGTTGCCAGCGTCGAAGCGATGGTCGCAGCAGCAATCGCTCGTTTGGGCAAGATTGATGTTCTGGTCAATACCGCAGGTGGGTACAAGGCAGGCACGCCGCTGCACGAAACGCCGCTCGAAGAATGGGATTTCCTGCTGAATCTGAATGCCCGTTCGGTCTTGATTGCCTGTCGCGCGGTGATCCCCGGTATGCTGGAGCAACAGGCGGGCAAAATTGTCAATATCGCCTCGCGCACCGCTTTGGCAGGTGAAGCGAATGCGGCGGCGTACAGCGTGTCGAAAACGGCTGTCGTGCGGTTGACGGAAAGTATGGCGGCAGAATTGAAAGACCGGAATATCAATGTGAATTGTGTCATGCCCGGCATGATTGACACGCCACAAAACCGCCAGGCGATGCCCGACGCTGATCATCACCAATGGGTCGCGCCGGAAGCCTTGGCGGACGTCATTTTGTTTTTGGCTTCGGATGCCGCGCGCGCGATTCACGGGGCGGCGGTTCCTGTTTTTGGCTTGGGTTGATGTTCCTGGTGGTTGCCTTTGTCTAACTCGTAGCTATAATTCCCCGCGTATTGGTGAGGGCAAGAGCCTTTTTCCCCCGTAACATTCCCGACAGTTTTTAGGCGCGACAATTCTTATGCAAACGATGGGCGATGCTGAGGTCATCAGGCGAAATCGAGCGTTGCTGCAACTCAGCAGCGAGGTGTTGCTCTGTCGAACCTGGGACGATCTCATTACAGTCGTCAACGAAAGAATCAAAGCCATTTTACCGTGTGAGCGCATCAGCCTTTCTGTTTATGATCGGGAAACGGACGAGGTTTGTTTTCAGGCTGCTCACGGCGAAATGTCATCGGCGTATGTGCGAGCGGGGCAGACCTTCAACGTCGGCGCTAACTACCCGCAAATGGGAGCCGAATTTCGCCAGCCCCTCGTGCGCGGCGATTTATCTGCCATTCAGCGCAATGAGATCGAAGAGAAAATTTTTGCCGAAGGCATTCATTCTTACTGTATCGCTCCACTGCTCGCGCGTGGCGTTGCCGTCGGCACGCTTAATATCGTCAGCCGCAATAAACATCAATACAGCGAAACTGATGTCACCTTGGTACAGGACCTCGCCAATCACATTGCTCCGGCGGCCTGGACGTTGCATACCTTTGAAAAACTGAAAGTCGAAATCGCCCAGCGGCAACAAGTCGAAGCCGTACTGCGCGAAAGTGAAGAGTTCAAAACGCGCCTGATTGAGGGCAGTCAGGATTGCATCAAGATTTTAGATTTAGAAGGACGCTTGCTGGCGATGAATGCAGGCGGTATGCAGGTGTTGGAAATCTGTGATTTTGATGCGCTCTGCAATTCGTTTTGGATTGAATTCTGGCAAGGCGAATTTCGCAGTGCTGCCGAACGCGCGGTGGAACTGGCCCGCAGTGGTGGTAGCGGTAAATTTGTAGGTTATTGTCCAACGATGGGCGGTAAGCCGATGTGGTGGGATGTCGTCGTCAGCCCGATTTTGGATGCGCAGGGCAAGCCCGAAAAATTGCTGGCCGTTTCGCGCGATATTACCGAACGCAAGCAATCCGAAAATATGCTGCGTGCGATTGTCGAAGGCACGGCGTCTGTGACCGGCAAAGATTTTTTCCGCGAAATGGTGCATCACCTTTCCGACGCGATCCCTGTGCGTTGTGCGTTCGTGACCGAATGTGCGAATCCCGAAAAAACGAAAGCGCGAATTTTAGCGTTTTGGGATGGCAAAGATTTCGCTGAAGAGTTTGAGTATGACGTCGCAAAAACTACGTGCGAGGAAGTCTACAAAGGCGAAACCTGTTTTTATGCACGCGAAATCCAAAGGCTGTTTCCTGAAGAAACGGCGCTTGTGGAACTCGGCGGCGAAAGTTACATCGGTATCCCTTTGCTCAGCACGAACGGCGAATTTATTGGGCATTTGGCGGTCATTGACACCGCTCCGATGGATTCTCCGCGCGGGTTGGACGTGCTGAGAATTTTTGCGGCCCGCGCGGGTGCTGAATTAGAGCGTAAAAAAGCGGAAGACGATTTACGCGCCGCCTTGCAGGAAGTCGAGCGTCTGAAAAATCAATTGCACGCCGAAAATATTTACCTACAGGAAGAAATCCAAAGCGAAAATAATTTTGAGGAAATCGTTGGTTCCAGCCCCGCGTTGCTGAACGTCTTACAGCAAGTCGAACGTGCTGCGCCCACGGATGCGACGGTGTTAATTTTAGGAGAGACCGGCACCGGCAAAGAATTAATTGCGCGTGCCTTGCACAGCCGCAGCGCCCGTTCCAATCGTCCGCTCGTCAAGGTGAATTGCGGTTCAATTTCAGCCGGACTGGTCGAAAGCGAATTATTCGGACACGTCAAAGGTGCGTTCACTGGCGCGATTGACAAGCGCGTCGGGCGGTTTGAATTGGCAGATGGTGGCACTTTATTTTTGGACGAAGTTGGCGAATTGCCCTTGGAAACACAGGTGAAATTGTTGCGCGTCTTGCAGGAAGGCGAATTTGAACCCGTTGGCAGCAGTAAAACAATCAAAGTGGATGTGCGCATCATCGCCGCGACCAATCGCCATCTCGAAGCCGAAGCGGCTGCCGGAAAGTTCCGCGCGGATTTGTTTTATCGCCTCAATGTCTTGCCGATTCATAATCCTGCGTTGCGCGAACGTCGCGCGGACATCGCGCCGCTGGCGATGTTTTTTCTCTCTCGCTTTGCACGAAAATTCGGACGTAAACTGGATGGCATTACGCAGGACGCGATGGCTTTACTGGAAAATTATTCCTGGCCCGGCAATGTGCGCGAATTACAAAATATCATCGAACGCGGCGTCGTCCTGACCACCGGCAACGTCCTCACCCTGGAACAAATCTGGGTTCCTGCAACGGTGCCGCATCCCCCTGTCCCAACTGTTAGCCCTTCCAGCCCGCCACAATCAAAGCTTTCTCGCGCTTCGCTGGAAGACGTCGAACGCCAACATATTCTGGAAGTATTGGCCCAAACCAATTGGGTCATTGAAGGTGAGCGCGGCGCGGCGAAAATTCTGAACCTGCATCCCAACACATTGCGCAGCCGCCTGAAAAAACTCAACATTCAACGACCAATATAACCTGTGGCGCGCCCACGAAATTTCGCAGGTTGCCCACGAAACTTCGTACCCACGAACTTCTCTGCCCACGAAATCTGGTGGGGCGGTGGGCCTCATTTTTTTAGGCTTTGGCCTAAATGGCAGGCAATCCAAACACTTACAAAACCCTCATCCTGCGGCCAGCTTGTGGCACTTCCTTTGCTATTTCAATCGGCACAAGGAGTGATGACATGTTACGCATTACTGAAAACCGCACCGCGTCTGACACTGTGATTTTGCTGTTTGAAGGTCAGGTCGCAAATCATTTGGTCAACATCGCCCGCGAAGTCTGCACTCCGCTGCTTGCCCAAAACCAGCAACTGATTTTGGACTTGGCCGGCGTTACTTTCGCGGATCGCAACGGAATCCAGTTTTTTCAGTCATTGCCACAGCATCAGGTCAGGTTTACAAACTGCTCGCCGTTTCTCAGCGAACAGCTCAAGTGATTCGCATAAAAATACAGGGGGAGTGCCGTTATGCAACCAATGATTGCACCTGAAAATTTCGCCGAATTTGAAGCCATCGCGTTACCCCACCTCAACGATTTATATCGTGCCGCACGGCATACGCTGGGGGACGGCGTCGAAGCCGAAGACATTGTGCAAGAGACCTATTTACAGGCTTGGAAATCATTTCATCGGTTTGAAGTGGGAACCAACATTCGCGGCTGGCTGTTCAGAATTATGTTTCACGTCATGGATCATCATCGCCGCAAATGGCTGCGCTTCAAATGGAAGTCTGAGAGCGACGAATTGCTGATGGAGGCGTTGGTACAGGAGCCGGAAACGCCGCAACAACTAACCGATGAAGAGGTGCTGGCCGCATTGAATAAACTGCCGCAGAACTTTCGCGCCGTGCTCCTTCTCGCCGATGTCGAAGAATTCTCATATAAAGAAATTGCCGAAATGCTGAGTGTGCCGATTGGCACCGTGATGTCGCGGCTCAATCGCGGCAGAAAAATGCTACGGGGCGAATTGGCTGGTTATGCGGCAGCCTATGGCATTGGACAATCACCACGGTACGCTGCCGTCAGTAACGCCTGAATTTCGCGCCGTCGGAAATATTTCCGCTCGCCCGCGCCATATAAAAGTACAACCAGAATCAAAAGGAGAACGCTCATGGAACTCGTACAAATGCCCGAAAACACTCGCAATATACAGCTCATCAGTTGGGGATTGCGAATCGTTGTCGCTGTGATTTTGCTACAAACTCTGTTTTTCAAATTCACCGGCGCGGAAGAATCCGTTTATATTTTCACGCAACTGGGAGCTGAGCCTTGGGGACGCCTTGGTTCCGGCTTCATTGAACTGATCGCGGCACTTTTATTGTTGTTCCCGCGCACAATCACGATAGGCGCAATTCTCGCGTTCGGCACTATCAGCGGTGCGATTCTGAGCCATCTGTTCAAATTGGGATTGGTCATTCAAGGCGACGGCGGACTGTTGTTTGGCTTGGCCCTCGTCGTCTTTGTTTGCAGCGCCCTGACGCTCGTCATTCATCGGCGTGAAATCCCATTGGTGGGGCCTCTGTTGCCATAACAAGGGAAGTGGCTGGTCGCAAAAAATGACAAATGAAGTCGGAGGCACAAACAAGAGGTTTGCACTATGTTTGCGCAACGTCGGAACCACAAACATCTTGTTTGTGGTTCCGACCGTTATTTTCTTACTTGTGAGTGAAGACCAGTCGCAGAAGCTCTCGACCGGAAACTACGCGAGCGCCTCGTGCCAGATTCTGCGCGCCAATCGCAAAGGCAATGCGCCACTGCGCAAACAAGGTGCGATAGGCCGTCCACAAACGATTGCCTGGATCGTAGATGTTTGTTGCTTCGGACGTTACGCCGTTGAGTTCAATGATTTTCAGATCGCGGCCTTGTTGCAGGGCTTCTACGGACGGCACGCGCAAATCAAAACGCCCAAAATAAAACCCCTCGAAGCAGCGACTGATGCGATCAATGGCGGCTTCGAGGGCATCGGTTTGGTAGTGAGTGCCATCCAGAAAGATCGTACCTTTGGAATGCGCGCCGATTTCGACAAGTTGAATTTGCTCGCCTACGGTAGGCACCTCCCACAATCGCTCGCCTTGCCTGTCACAATAAAACTTCGCCATACACACGGCGCGGTCATCGTTCAAGATCAACTGCTCCAGGGTGCTTTGTCCATCGCCTGTGACGACGGGGAATTGCTTTTCAGTGATCGAGAAAATATGGCCGTGTGTTTCGTTGGGATAGCGGTAGTAAAACACGCCGAACTCGGCTCCTGAAACGTATTCCTGAATAATCGTATCGTGCGCGAAGGTCTGAAAATACTGCGTCAACTCGTCGTGAGAACGAATGATTTGCACGTGGTTGCCGCGCTCGCCCGCATCAGGTTTGAGGATAACCGGGTAGCGAAGTTGGTACGTGTCGAGAAACAGCTTGGCTTGCGCAATACGGTGGCTTACGTCTGCCATAGCCGCGATGAGTTGCGAGCGTGGCAGCCATTCATCGGCGTTGCGAAAGCCATCTAGAATTTGCGTCTTTGATTCGCCGACAAAGCCGCTGGCCGGAATGGCGGGGTTGCATGCGGTAAATAACGTCAGACTGCGATGCTTGAGCGCGAGATACGCGATATAACAAACAACCGGCGGATAAAACGCCCACATCGGCCAGAATTCCCAATGCGTCAAGCGTCGCCATTGGCTCACAAGCATTCTGCGCCCGCGCCACGTTAACAATTGCAGCAATAACTTGATGAGCAAGAACAGCACAAAGCCAACGAGCAACGCGCGCAGCAAAAAATGCTGCTGCCCGAAGTAGAAACGCTTGATGACTTCTTCGCCGAGCCAGGCTGACAATCCCACGAGCAACGGCGTCCATACGGCGCACGCCAGCGCAAAGTAAATGGTGAACCACCAAAACTTCGTGCGCAGCAATCCTGCCGCGAAGTACGTCGGCAGGCGCGCGCCGGGTACAAAGCGGCTGGCGAAAATCACTTTCACGCCTTGTCGCGTAAACCACGCGGAGCTTTGGGCGACGGCGTTCTCACTTACGAACCATTTGAGCGGAGCACGCGCGACAGCAGGGCGACCCAAATAGCGTCCCGCCAGATAGAGCAAAATGTCACCGAGGAAGATGCCGAGAAAACACGCCATCGTGCCGAAGAGAAATTCAATGCGACCTTGCGCTACCATCACGCCAACGCTGATCGTTGTCAGGTCTTCGGTCACAAACGTGGCAACCATGATAAGCAGGAACAAAATGAATAAGGATGTCTCTGTTGTGGCAGAGATG